>JAFTDD010000011.1 GCA_017454355.1 Muribaculaceae bacterium | reverse complement strand
CTACATGCTACATGCTACATGCTACTTTATTTCACCGCCTCCACCAGCCGGACCGGCTCGGCGGCAGGGACGATGCCGGTTTGCAGAATAATCTTCTGCCCCACCACGCCTGTGAGGAAACTGTAGAAACCGTGGTCAAGGGTTCCGCCGGCCGAGGCGTCGATGGCGTACACCTTGCGGGTGAGCGGATACTCACCGTTGAAGATATAGGCCTGATATGGCTTGCGCGCGACCACCGAACTGTCGCCACGCAGCGGCATCACCTTGATGCGGTTGGTGAAGTCGATAGCGCTCGGCGCGTCATCGTTGATGAGCGACGACACGCGCTGCTCGATTGTGGTTGCATTGCTGTCAAGCGAGGCGTTAATCCAACTCACGCCCACAAAGCCGATGGCGTTCTTGCGAGTCTGCACGGCGCGGAAGACGTCTTCGGTGGAACGTTGGGCGTAAACGTTGGCGGCGAATTTTCCACCTTGAGGCACATAGCGTTCCTTGACAAAATTCATCACACCGGTGCCCGAGCCGTCGAGCACCACGCTGATGCTGTCGCGCTTGAGTTTGGTCGGAAACACGTCGCCCCAACGCTTGGCGCGGCCATCGAAGATTTCGCGCAGGTCGTCCTCGCTCAGTTCCTCAATGTCATTGGCATTATTAACGATGATGGCAACGGCGTCGACAGCAATGGCTCGCGAGCGGTGGGCACGCCCCTGCTTTGCGAGAATCTCGTGCTGCTCGGGCGTGATGTCGCGCGTGGTAATCACCAAGTCGGCAGCACGGTGCATCAGGCTGTCGATGCAGGCATTGTCGCCGGCATAATTGACCATGATACTCGCGTCGGGGTAACTATACTCAAACACCTCAACCTCTTGGTCGAGGATATTGCGGAACGACTCCTCGCAATAAATCTTGGCTAAACCCTTAGTGCTGGTGTTGGTGGCTAGACCTCCGCAGGCATTGAGCATCAGCAGGCAGGCAAAAAGTACGATGCACGAAGTACAAAGCGCGAAGTTTGGAGTCGAATTTATTGATTTACTCATCGTCGTCACAGTCATTTATTGTTACATGCCGAGTCGTCCTCACTGTCCAGGTCGGCATAGGTGCCGTAGCGCTCTTCCAGATCACGCACTCGGTAATAGTCTTGTCCGGTCACTTGGCGATATCCGCGATAGACACCGTAAGCCGCAAAGACGGCCGCCATGCCCCAGCGGGCCCACTTCATGGTGGACGTGTCGTCCCAGTTGAAAAAGTTGATGGCCAGCAGCACCGCCATCCCCACATAGACAAAGACCATGAATGCGCCGAAGCACACTCTCAACCAGTCGACCCATGTCATTTTGCCTTGCGCCATATTATTTATATTAATAAATGTCCTTGTTCCAGCCGCTTCTGAAGAAAGATGCCGGCAGTTGTCAAATAATTGTCATTTCAACCCACAAAATTAATGAATATTCGCCACACGGCAAAATAAAAAACGGGTTGTAAACTTTTTTTAATAGCCGGACGCCTCCAACAGAAAAAAATATTGGTCAAAATGTTGCATAATAAAGAAAAAAGCGCTACCTTTGCAGTCGCATTTTTGCAAAACATCTATAAATAACAACGTAATGTACTTAGATTCAGAGAAGAAGAAGGAAATCTTCGGCACCTACGGCAAAAGCAATACTGATACTGGCTCGCCTGAAGCCCAGATAGCATTATTCTCGGTCCGTATTGCCCACTTGACTGAGCACCTAAAACTCAACAAGAAGGATTATACCACTCAGCGTGCACTGAAGATGCTCGTCGGTAAGCGTCGCAAGTTGCTCAACTACTTGATGCGCATCGACATAGAGCGTTACCGTGCGATCATCGCCCGCAAGGAACTCGGCATCCGCAAGTGAGCCACTCCCCTGCCAAGCAATCCTCTCAACAACAACGGCGGCTGCCCATCATCACGATGGCAGCCGCCGTTAGTTTCACACTCCGCAATAAATTTAAACATGAATTCCCATTAATTATCCATGAATTTTAGCCGCCCGTGAATTAACGTGAATATCCGTGAATAATTTTATATTGGAATACTATTAAACAAAACAAACAAACTTATTAATTTATTGATAATCTGATATATATTTTTTGTTAAAGTTATATTCGTTATTTTCACGGAAATTCACGAAAATTCACGGGAGAATAATAATTTATGGATAATTCATGGATATTCATGTTAAAAGAGAGGGCGAGAACGGCAATTTTTCACTACCTTTGCATTGAAAATGGATTTACCGACTGAATGCGATGAAGAGTTACAGTAATATAAGAGAGATTATCGCCTTCCTGCGCGAACTGTCAGACAACAACGACAGGCGCTGGTTTGCCGACAACAAAGAGCGCTACGACGCGCTGCGCCAGCCGTGGGAAAAAGACATGGAGCGACTGATTGCCGAGGTGGGCGAGTATGACGACAATACGCGCGGCCTCGATGTGAAGCAGAGCGTCTACCGCATCTACCGCGACGTGCGCTTCTCGGCAGACAAGAGCCCTTACAAGCGCTACTTCTCGGGCGTGATTGGCCGCGGCGGGCGTCACACACGCATCTCGGGCAACTACGTTCACTTTGAGCCGGACAATATCATGATGGGCGGCGGAGTGTGGTGGCCCGAGAAACCGGTGCTCGACCGACTGCGTGCACTGATTGACGCCGAGCGCGACGAGTGGCTCACTATTGTGAACAATCCGGATTTTGCCTCAAGATACCATTGGGAGTGCGACACGCTCAAGAAGATGCCGGCCGACTACCGCCACATCGCGCCCGACGACCCCGTGGCTCCCTACATCCGCATGAAGGAATACATCGCCATGATGCGGCCGCCGATGGACTACTTTGACTGCGACGACTGGGTGGAGCGCGTGGCCGGCGACCTGCGCCACTTGATGCCCATGCACAACTTCCTCAACTACGTGTTCGACCTGTAAGACCAAACTAACGACTAACGACTATTTTTCCACTTGTTTTGCACAAGTGGAATTTTTTTTTGCTTTTTCGGTTTTTTTTGATTAATTTTGTGACCTACTAACCAAACAAAGAGTAACGATATGGCGAAAAACATCGGTGCTGTCACCATCGACAGCGAACGCTGCAAGGGCTGCAACCTCTGTGTTGTGGCGTGTCCGCTTGGCGTTCTTGCGCTCAAAGGACGCGAGGTCAACAACCGCGGCTACCACTTTGCTTATATGGAATCACCGGACAAATGTATCGGCTGCCAAAGTTGCGCTTTGGTGTGTCCGGACGCGTGCATCGAGGTGTATAAGTGTCCTCCCACCGCTCCTCCCAAAAGAGGTGCACTTGCGGTTGAGGCTGAACGGCCTGACCAAGGCCAGGCCCTGCAAAGAGAGGAACCTGCTACCGAGACATCGGCTCAACCAAGCAACGTGACATTAATGAAGGGCAACGAGGCACTTGCCGTTGCCGCCATCCGCTACGGCGCCGACGGCTACTTCGGATACCCGATCACCCCACAGAGCGAGGTGCTCGAGCGTCTGGAGCAGGAGATGCCATGGGAGACCACCGGTATGGTGGTGGTGCAGGCCGAGAGCGAGGTGGCGGCTATTAATATGGTGTATGCCGGCGCATCGTGCGGCAAGGCAGTGTTCACAAGCACCAGCAGCCCGGGCTTTAGCCTGATGCAAGAGGGGATGAGTTACATGGCAGCCAGCGAGGTGCCGGCTCTCGTGATTAACGTGATGCGCGGCGGCCCCGGCTTGGGCACGATTCACCCCTCGCAGGCCGACTACTTCCAAGCCACCAAGGGTGGCGGGCACGGCGACTATCATGCCATCGTGCTCGCCCCGAGCAGTGTGCAGGAGATGGCCGACTTTGTTGGCCTGGGTTGGGACTTGGCATTTAAATACCGTTGCGTGAGTATGATTCTCGCCGACGGTGTCATCGGCCAAATGATGGAAAAGGTGGTGCTGCCACCGCAACGGCCCCGCCGAACCGACGACGAAATCCGCCGACAGTGCCCCTGGGCCGTCACCGGCCGCAAAGGTATGCGACCCAAAAATGTCGTTACCTCACTTGAACTTGATGATGACAAGATGGAGGCCAACAACCTGCGCTTCCAAGCCACCTATCGCCTCATCGAGCAGAACGAGACACGCTGCGAACTTGTCGACACCGACGACTGCGACTGGCTCATCGTGGCCTTTGGCAGCATGGCTCGCATCAGCATGAAGGCGATGGAACTCGCCCGCGCTCGCGGCATCAAGGTGGGAATGGTTCGCCCCATCACTCTGTGGCCTTTCCCCGCGGAGCAAATCCGCAAGGCGGCCGCCAACGCCAAGGGCATACTCGTGCCCGAACTCGATGCCGGCCAGATGATTGAAGACGTCAAGTTGGCCGTTGAGTGCCGTCTGCCGGTTGAGCACTTCGGCCGCCTGGGCGGCAACGTACCCACTCCGGACGAAATCCTCGACGCTCTCACACGAGGCTTTAACATTGCGTAAGTACGAAGTACAAAGTACAAAGTATTTCTCCCATTTCTCCCATTTCTCCTATTTCTCCCATTTCTCCTATTTCTCTTATATATCTCATCAAAATGAACGCTATAATTCAACCGCAAAACCGCGTCTACAGCCGTCCCTCGCTGCTCAATGACGCCCACATGCACTACTGCCCCGGCTGCAGCCACGGCGTGGTTCACAAGTTGGTGGCAGAGGTCATCGAGGACATGGGCGTTGCCGAGAACGCCATCGGCGTGTCGCCGGTGGGCTGCGCCGTGTTTGCCTACAACTATATCGACATCGACTGGCTCGAGGCCGCCCACGGCCGTGCCACCGCGATGGCCACGGCTGTCAAGCGCTTGATGCCTGACCGCCTCGTGTTTACCTATCAGGGCGACGGCGACTTCGCCGCCATCGGCACCTGCGAGAGCATCCACGCATGCAACCGCGCCGAGAACATCGCCATTATCTTTATCAATAATGCCATCTACGGCATGACCGGCGGACAGATGGCTCCCACCACCCTATTGGGACAAAAAACCGCGACTTGCCCCTACGGCCGTCGCGTGGACCTCAACGGCTACCCACTGTCCATCACTCCCCTGCTGGCACAACTCGACGGAACTTGCTACGTGACGCGCCAGAGCGTACACACTCCGGGAGCCGTGCGCAAGGCAAAGGCTGCCATCCGCAAGGCTTTTGACAATAGCATTGCCTGCCGTGGAGCCAGCGTGGTTGAGATCGTGAGCACATGCAACAGCGGCTGGAAGATGTCGCCGGAGAAAGCCAACCAATGGATGGTCGAGCACATGTTTGAGAAATACCCCCTCGGCGACCTGAAATCTAACGACTAACAACTAACGACTATTATGAAACACGAGATAATTATCGCCGGATTCGGAGGGCAAGGCGTGCTCTCAATGGGCAAAATCCTCGCATACGCCGGCCTGATGGAAGGCATGGAAGTCACATGGATGCCGTCCTACGGTCCCGAACAACGAGGCGGCACCGCCAACGTGACCGTTATCCTGAGCGACGAACGCATCAGTTCGCCAATCCTCAACGAGTATGACGTTGTGGTTGTTCTCAATCAGCAGAGCCTCGACAGGTTTGAGAGCAAAGTCAAACCCGGCGGGATGCTGCTCTACGACAGTTACGGCATCCACACGCCGCCCACGCGCACCGATATCGACGTGCACCGCATCGACGCCATGGAGGCATCGTTTGAACTCAAGAACAGCAAGGGCTACAACATGATTGTGCTCGGCGCGCTGCTCAAACTTCGCCCCATGGTCACCATCGACAATGTGCTCGCCGGCCTGAAAAAGTCGCTGCCCGAGCGCCATTGGAACCTCCTGCCCGACAACGAGGCCGCCCTGCGGCAAGGGCAATCGCTTGTTTAAGGATTTTTTACACACAGTCTAGAGTTTCTAGAGGTTTCTAGTAATTCTATGATTTCTAGGGTTTCTAGGGTTTCTAGGGTTTCTAGAATTCCTATGCTACACTCTCTGGTAATCAACACAAATGGAATTTGAAAACGCAAGACAACTACAACGACAACAGCGCCGCAACAAGCCTCAGCACGAGAGTCAGGTGAACGAAAACATGGGCAAACTGCCGCCTCAAGACCTTGAACTCGAGGCGACGGTGCTGGGCGCACTCATGCTCGAGAAGGATGCCTATTCCCAAGTGAGCGACATCATCTCGCCGGAATGCTTCTATGATAGTTCCAACAGCCGCATCTATGAAGCCATCGTGGCGCTCAGCGCCAAGCAGCGTCCTATCGACATGCTCACTGTCGCCGAGCAGTTGCGCATCGACGGCACCCTCGAGGAAGTGGGTGGCCTGTCACGCATCACCGAACTCACAAGTCGCGTCAACAGCGCAGCCAACATCGAATATCACGCACGCATCATCCAGCAGAAATACCTTGCTCGCGAACTTATCAGTTTCGCCTCACAGATTGAGGAGTTTGCCTTTGACGACAGCATCGACGTTCTCGACCTGATGCAGGAAGCCGAGGGTAAACTATTTGAAATCTCGCGCACTACCCTCAAGCGCGACGTGATTCAGATTGACCCGATTTTGCAGCAGGCCATCGCCAAAATCGAAGAAGCATCCAAACGTCCCAGCGGCCTGAGCGGCCTGCCGACGGGCTACTTTGCCTTGGACAAGATTACCAGCGGTTGGCAAGATAGCGACTTGGTGATTATCGCCGCTCGACCGGCAATGGGAAAGACGGCATTTGTGCTGTCGATGATTAAAAATATGGCAGTAGACTACAACACGCCGGTAGCCTTTTTCTCTCTCGAGATGTCCGGTCTGCAAATCGTCAACCGTTTAATCAGCAACGTGTGCTCGCTTGAGGGTGAGAAAATCAAGAACGGCCAACTTACTACGCTGGAGTGGTCCAACCTGATGACGCGCGTCAAGTCGCTCTACTCGGCGCCAATCTATGTTGACGACAACGCCGCCCTGTCCATCTTTGAACTGC
Source organism: Muribaculaceae bacterium (assembly GCA_017454355.1). Classification (GTDB taxonomy): domain Bacteria; phylum Bacteroidota; class Bacteroidia; order Bacteroidales; family Muribaculaceae; genus Sodaliphilus. The sequence goes on along the minus strand of JAFTDD010000011.1, from coordinate 66,235 downwards.
GCACCAAGGCGCGCCGCCTCGTGCGCGAGCACGGCGTGAAGTTGATCGCCATCGACTACCTGCAACTAATGAACGCCTCCGGCATGAAGTTCGGCAGCCGAGAGCAGGAGGTGAGCAACATCAGTCGCTCGCTCAAGCAGTTGGCCAAGGAGTTGAACATCCCCATCATCGCCCTGTCGCAACTTAACCGTAGCGTTGAGCAGCGCGGCGATGACAAGCAGAAGGGCGGCAAGCGGCCTCAACTTAGCGACCTGCGCGAGAGCGGCGCTATCGAGCAGGACGCCGACATCGTGTGCTTTATCCACCGCCCGGAGTATTACTACCGCAGCGGCGAGGATGCCGAGGGCAACGATATCCGCGGTCAGGCCGAGTTTATCATCGCCAAGCACCGTAGCGGTTCCACCGACACAGTGAATATGCGCTTTGTCAAGCAATTCGCGCGCTTTGAGAACTGGGACGACAGCACCATCACCACCACGACTGCCACTCGCGCCAGCAAGATGAACGACGACCCTATGGCACAACTGCCACCGCCCGCCGCCGACGCCGGACTGCCTATCATTGGCGCGACAGGCGACGACCTCACCCCACTGGCGGCCGACGACCTCAGCGCACCTCCGGGCGAGGTTCTTCCCTTCTGAACTATTACTGTCCGGTAAAGTAAATAAACGTTCAGATAATCGATTATATTATAGCAATTTAGTCGCCTTTGTCATTGTCGGGGCTTACTCTATGGCCTCGCCAAGGCGAGGCCAAGAGCCCCCGATAGGGGGCGACAGCACATAGGCGGGGGCGCTAGCCCCCGTAAACAGGATGGGCAGAATAAATTCTACCCCTACAAGTAACCAAAGCCCCGTAGGGGCGACAGTCTCCGCGTGTTTCTGTCGCCCTTACAGGGCTTTGTTTGAGAAAAAACTCACACCATAGTCACGGGGGCTGGCGCCCCCGCCTAGGAGCTGTCGCCCCTGACGGGGCTCACATTTGTCGCCGCTTGCGGCCACGCCAAGGCGAGGCCCTACAGTCTTTGACAATCCTAATGGATTTTAACGGACAGCAATAGTCTTATTCAATTATTTAGCACTTCGCTACTTATCTACAGCACAACTTGCTTGTTGTAGACGACTTTGATTTTGGCTTTATCAATGCGCAGGCGAGCCATCGACGGCTGGGCGACCGACGGCGCTATCTTGGTGATGGTCTCGTAGGCCGACGAAGTGTAGGATGCCGATTGGGTGTACTTGGTCACGTCCACCGGCATGATGACAAACTCCATATCCTCATCATCGGCATAACTGTCCTTCTCCTTAATGATATCCAGGAGATAGTTGCGCATATCGTCAAACACATAGCACTTTTTACTGGCATCATACTCGGCAAGGAACGAATCCTTGTCGTTGGTGAGGCTATCGCCGGCGATAAAGCGGTCCCTCATCGAACTCTTAACCATCAGCAGATAACTCGGTGGTTTGATACCGTTCTCATTCTTAATCTCCTCAACCGGGATTGTCATCTCGAGCGTGTTGAACGCGCCCACCGACTTGCCAAGTGACTCCTTGTAGGCATCAACAATCAGTTGGATGGGAAACGACACGTGCAATTCATATCCGGCCGGTGCTGCCACTATGGCCTGTCCGGCAGCCACGGCATCGTCGAGCGTCTGTGCCACATCAAGGCGCAACACATTGTTAACAACCACCTCGGGGGTCACGGCGGCATAAGTCTGCGTGGCGCGGACTATACTGTCGGCTCCGGCCGCGGTCTTCACAGTGCGATGATAGTAAGACACAAGACGCGTGTCATAGAAACTCATCACGCGCCCCGCGCCATAACTATTGGAGATGTAGAGACCGGGAAACTTGGCGGCAAACGCCTTTGGCGTGGCGAATGTCTTATCATCGGCCTTATAAAGAGCAAATAACTCGCGAGCCAACTCAACAGGCATCGGCACGGCCACCTCAAGATAGATGACACCGGTCTGCGAGTCGGTAGCGCGTGTTGACGATGGCGCGTTATAGGCCGCCTCTCCCAGCAAGTCACTCGGGTCGTAGTAGCCTTTGGGGTCAAAATCGCTATAGATGGGGCTGGGCAACTGCTTGTTGAGCCGATAGACGCTCATGCGCATCGGCACGAGCGAGTCGCCGGTGAAGCCCCCTGTGGCAGGCACTCGCAGCAACAGTTTGCAGGAGTCAATCTGGCTGGCGGTAACGCTGAGCGTGTCAATGGCCAGAGTGGGCATCAACTGTGCCACCACCTCGCTCGAGAGGGAGCCATAGTCTCCATCGGACAAGCGACCGATGAGTTGAGTCACCGTGCGAGACTGCAACCGTGGGCTGAGCACGCTATGGCCCGACATGGAGAACGACGTGGAGTCGGCAACAACCTCTGTACGGCTATCGCTGAGTGACGAACCGATGTCCTCATCGGTGCATGCGGCGACCCACACGGCGAGTACAGCCGCTATTATCACAATAATCTTTTTCATAAATTCAGGGGATTTGAAAAGGTTCGATGAACATACAAGACTACGTCTTGCAATACTCTACTTTTCAATTACAACGCATTATGGTTGACGGCAGCCCTTTCTTTTAAGCGTCCAGCAAACTTTGGTAGAAATCGGGAGTGGCGGCGATTAACTGCTCACTGCTTTCGTAGCGCAGCAACGGCTTTCCGGTAGCCACGGCCATTGCCATGAGTTCCGGGCTCACGTTGTCGCCACACTGCATGATGGCGTCGCAGTTATCGAGGGCGAACTGCATCAGGTCGAGTTCGGTGGCCTGCTTGCCGATGATGTTCTTCAGCACATGTTGCGGCACACCGGCCTCCACAAGTTTGTCGGCCAGGCGGATGTCGAGAGGGGCGGTCAGCGTTTCCTCAAAGAGGCCAATGACAATCTTGGCATCGCTAAATGTTGGGTCGTCGTTGTAACACTTGCGCATCAACAGCGGGGCCAATGCCGAGATCCAGCCATTACACTGAATGATGGCCGGGTTCCAGCGCAACTTGCACACTGTCTCGATCACGCCACGGATATAGAATATCATTCGCTCGTCGTTGTCGTCGGGCGATGTGACTGTCTCAAACTCATGCACAGGGGTATGGGCGAGGTAATCCTCGTTATAGATAAAGTAGACCTGCATGCGGCTGGGCATCAACGTGGCGACCTTGATTACCAACGGGTGGTCAGTGTCGTCGATGATTATGTTGAGACCCGAGAGGCGTATCACCTCGTGCAGTTGGTTGCGGCGCTCGTTAATGGCTCCATATTTGGGCATAAACGAGCGAACTTCCACGCCCTTCTCCTGCATGCTCTGCGGCAGGTCGCGGCAGATTGTTGACATCGCGCCCTCTGGTACGTAGGGAGCAACTTCTTGTGAAATAAAAAGTACTTTTTTTATCTCCATTTTCAAAAACTATATATTTAGCCAATGCAAAGTTAGCGATTTTTTCTGACGTGGAGAGGCCCGAATGCCGAGTTTTAAGGCTTTTTAAGTAAATTTAGCCAAATTGAAACATTGGCAGTCCAATAAATTGTAGTATATTTGCAAATTGTAAACAACCTCTCGACCAATCGAGCATTCGACCACTTGAAACAATCATTAAAAATCATAAAAAAATGAAGAAATTGATTTTCCTAATGGGCCTTGCGGCGACAATGACGTTGAGCAGTTGCCTGCCCGAGCGGTGGGCCACCGAGAGCAACACTCGCGACTACAGCTACGACAACCGTCAGAACCCGCCTCCTCCCCCACCGCATGATAACCGATACGATAACCGTTACGACAATCGTGGTGGCGGATATGGCTACGACAGCCGATACGACAATCGCAACTATAGCGGCTACCAACGGCCGCCAATCGGCACCGAGGTCACCCAACTGCCGGGTAGCGCGCGACGTGTGGTGAGCAACGGTCAAGAGATTTACATCTGCAACGGCGTGATGTACCAGCCCTCGCGCTCACGCATGGGAGTCGTCTATCACGTGGTCGGCTACAGCGACTATTAACTTTTGACACACGACAACTCTACAAACAACAAATTTAACAAATTAAACGAATTTAGTCAGGCTCTGGAATTCGTTTAATTTGTTAAATTTGTTGTTCCTGATTTATGTTTTTATAGTAGATAAATTGATAGTTCTGAAAAATGTAGGGGCAGAATTTATTCTGCCCACCTGCCGCAACCGGGCAGAATAAATTCTGCCCCTACAAGCCTATATTTTCCTTGATTTATTAATTGATAATCACTATGTTCCACTTTATAAACTTGAGTGGATAATTAATGGAATTTCGTGTATGGAATGGTCATATTGAGGCGAGATACCAGCGGTAGAGGGCGGGGACGCCGTCCTCAAGTTCGACGCGGTGCCGCCAGCCTAAAGAGTGGAGGCGCGACACGTCGGTGAGTTTGCGCAGTGTGCCATCGGGCTTGGTGGCGTCCCAACGCAGCGTGCCGTCGTAGCCGACGGTCTGTTGGACGAGGGCGGCGAGTCCGGCGATAGTGACCTCCACGCCGCTGCCGATGTTGATGTGGCAGTTGCGCACGTCCGGCCCCTCACCACGCACGTCGTCAAAGTTGATGTGCTCCAAGCAATAGACGCTGGCGTCGGCCATATCCTCGCTCCAAAGGAACTCGCGTATGGGTCGGCCTGTACCCCAGAGGGTGAGGCTGTCGCGCGTGATGCCGTAGCGGGCGAGCAGCGCTTCGATGGCCGCATCACTTGCCGTGCAGTCCACGCCCTCCACCGGTCGCGCCTGCAGGTCGCCACGCAGCGCCCGCATGTCGCCGCGGCGCAGCAGATTGGCCAAATGCATCTTGCGCAACATGGCCGGCAGCACGTGGCTCGTCTCGAGGTTGAAATTGTCGCGCGGTCCATAGAGGTTAGTGGGCATCACGGCGATATAGTTTGTGCCATACTGCAGGTTGAAACTTTCACAAAGTTTCAAGCCGGCGATTTTAGCGATGGCGTACGGCTCATTGGTGTACTCCAACGGCGAGGTGAGCAACGACTGCTCGGGAATGGGCTGCGGCGCCTCACGCGGATAGATACACGTGCTACCCAGGAAGAGCAGTTTCTTCACATCGTGGCGCCAACTCTCGCCAATGACGTTCTGCTGGATCTGCAGATTTTGGAAGATGAAGTCGGCACGATACTTCAGATTAGCCATAATGCCGCCCACATGGGCTGCGGCAAGCACGACCACGTCGGGTCGCTCGTTGTCAAAGAAGCGACGCACGGCGACGCCGTCCATCAGGTCCAGTTCGCTGTGGGTGCGCCCCACCAGGTTGTTATAACCACGGGCCTCGAGTGCCCGCCAGATGGCCGAGCCCACCAGTCCGCGGTGCCCTGCCACATAAATCTTATCACTCCTTTCCATAAGACATGAGAACATGAGAATTTTTTCTAAGACAAGAGAACATGAGATTCCCTTCTAAGATATGAGAACATGAGGTTTTCTTTTAAGATATGAGAACATGATGATTCTAAAGAAAATTTATTTACTTGAAAATTACTCTTGTTCTGATATTTTAGTTTTAGATGGTGAGTATACACGAAACTTATGACGCGGCGAATAGATATCTGTGCCAAAGTTAATCAATAAACCATGATCGACTCCGGTTGCTACTAAATAATTTACCAATTGAGCTTCATGAGCCTTTGTCGTCTCGCTTGACGCTTTCAACTCAACAATTATAGTATTCTCAACAAACACATCCGCGCGAAACTCTCCAACAATCTGTCCATCATATTTAACAGATATGGGCGCTTCACATTGGAAATTCAAACCGGCCTTGGCCAACTCAATTGCTAATGCCTTTTGATATACACTTTCAAGAAATCCCGGTGCCAAAGCTCGATGAACCTTATAGCCACAATGAATAATAATGTCAATCAGCCGAGAAATTTCTCGATTTGATTTTTCCATAATTATCAACTTATAATAGAATTCTCCTGTTCTCCTACAAATCTCTTGTTCTCTTGTTTGAGGTCGTGGGCGACCATATGGCGGACGAGCGTGTCGAAGGGGGTCTTGCGGGGATTCCAGCCAAGGCGTTCGCGTGCCTTGGTGGGGTCGCCGAGCAGTTGCTCAACCTCGGCGGGTCGGAAGAAACGCCTGTCCACCTCGACGAGCACGCGGCCGGTGGCAGTGTCCACGCCATTCTCGTCCAGACCGTTGCCTTGCCATTCGAGTTCGATGCCGGCATAGTGGAAGGCCAGAGTGCAGAACTCTCGCACGGTGTGATACTCACCGGTGGCGATGACATAGTCGTCCGGTTCGGGCTGCTGCATCATCAGCCACATACACTCCACATAGTCGGGCGCATAGCCCCAGTCGCGACGGGCGTCCAGATTACCCAGGTAGAGTTTGTCCTGGCGTCCGGCGGCAATGCGTGCGGCGGCCATAGTGATTTTGCGCGTCACAAACGTCTCGCCGCGGCGCTCGCTCTCGTGGTTGAACAGGATACCGTTGCAGCAGTACATGCCGTAACTCTCGCGATAGTTCTTCATAATCCAGAAGGCGTAGAGTTTGGCGGCGGCATAGGGGCTGCGCGGATAGAACGGTGTGGTCTCGCGCTGCGGCACTTCTTGCACCTTGCCGTAGAGTTCGCTCGTGCTCGCCTGGTAGATGCGTGTGCAGTCGGCACGGCCGGCGATGCGCACGCTCTCGATGAGCCGCAGGGCACCCACGGCGTCGACATCGGCCGTGTACTCGGGCACATCAAACGACACCTTGACGTGGCTCTGCGCCGCCAGGTTATAGATCTCGTCGGGATGAACCTTCTCGATCAGGCGGATGAGCGAACTGCTGTCGGTCATGTCGCCGTAGTGGAGGTTGACCAGGCGGTCGCGGTGCATGTCGCGCACCCACTCGTCAAGGTAGAGATGCTCGATACGGCCGGTGTTGAACGAACTGCTGCGGCGCATCACGCCGTGCACCTCATAGCCTTTGTCGAGCAGCAACTCGGCCAGATAACTGCCGTCCTGTCCGGTGATGCCGGTGATGAGCGCCACCTTTTTATTATTTGAGTTTTCCATAATCTACACGGAAATTTATAAGAGCGGTGTTATTGCTGCGGAGCCTCGTCCAGTTCCTTGAGGATGGCCTTGAGTTGCTCGTCGGTCTTGGTGAGACGCTCGCGGCAGAAGGTGATCAACTGCTTGGCGCGCACGGTGTAGGACGCGAGGTTGTCGAGGCTGCAGGCCGGGTCCTGCATCTTGCGCACAAGTTCGTCCAACTCTTTGACGGCCTCGCTATAGTTCGTCGGAATTTTATTGTTCTCTTGTTCCATTATCAGAATTGTTATTTAATTGTTATCACAAAGTCAGCACCGCATCACAAGATTCCGTTCAGGTCCCATGCCCTCACATGCCGGATACCGCCACGTGAGGGTAGTTGCAGGTCGTCGAGCGACACCACAACCTTCTCATAGTTATCGTTGATTTTCTCCAGAGCGCCATATTCACGCTCGATAGTAGTTTGGTCTACCAGCATATATGCACTTTGCACATAGATAATGCGGTCTCCGCGACTAGCCACGAAATCTATCTCTTGTTTAGCGTTAGAGCCCACCGAAACCTCATATCCCGCACGCCTCAAGGAGAGAAACACAAGATTCTCAAGCACATATCCAACCCCGAAACCAACGTGAGGATACAAGAACCGGTGGTAAGCCGGGTCATTGGGATAGTATTTGCACATACCGCCGATTGTCTCCTTGCCTCGGATGTCATAGCGGCACACACGATGTAGGAGATAGGCATCACACAGGTGCTGAATGTATTGGGCTATTTTTTCATATCCCACCTTACGCCCCTTCCCTTTATAGTATTTCACCAAACTACTGGCGGAAAACATGCTGGAAACATTGTTCACGGCAAACGCGAACAAATCGGAAAGCAACTCAACGTCAGCCACGCCATATCGAGTGACAATGTCGCGCATCAGGATTGTGTCGCGCAACGATGACACATAGTTTCGGCACGACTCTTCTCCTGAAAGGGAAAGCAATTCCGGCAATCCGCCGGTCGATTGATATTGAATGAACGAATTGCGGTCAGCCGATAGATGGACAAAGTCACACCACTCGTTAAATGACAATGGCAATACCTCAAATGTAACGTACCTGCCTGAAAGCAACGTCGCCAACTCAGACGAGAGCATCTTGGAGTTGGAGCCGGTGATGAAAATCTCACATTCACGGGTGTAATCTTGAGAGAAAGAGTTCACAAACTTTTCCCAACCGTCAACGTTCTGAATCTCGTCGATGAAAAGGAAAACGCGACCCGGGCGTGCGATCCGCTTCTCATACTCACAAAAAAGCGCGGTAAGTTCTCGGGCATTCCTCACGAAATCGGTGCCTAACACGTCGATATTCACCATCAGGATGTTGCGACTGTCCACACCATCAGCAACCAACCGCGAGGCAATCTGTCGCATAATGAAACTCTTGCCCACACGCCGCTGACCGACAATCACCTTTATCAAACGATTGCCAACGTATGCACCGATTTTATCAAGATATAACGGCCGCATAGTTCCACAATCAATCTGACCACCACCCCAAAAATTGTATCTGCCAAGTATTTCAATTTTTTCTTGCATATACGATTTTTTCTGCAAAAATAACAAAAAATTTCTGTACGCAGAAATTTTTCTGTAAAATTGTTGGTTTTTTCTTAATCGTAGGAGTAGTGCTTGAGGACTTGACGGTAACTGCTGAAGATTTTGGACTTGGACACGAAGCCCACATACCGGCCTTGCTCATCGACCACCGGCAGGTTCCATGCTCCGGTGTGATCAAAGGTATCCATCACCTTGTCCATGGGTGTGCCGAGCACGACGCGAGCCGGCGGCGTGGACATGAAACGCTCTACGTTCATCTTGCGGTAAAGGTCGGTGCGGAACATGATGTTGCGGATATCATCGAGCAACACGACGCCAAGCAGGCGCCCCTCGGCATCGGTGACCGGGAAGAGGTTGCGGCAACTGCGCGAAATCACGTCCACCATCTGCTTGAGGCTCATCTCGGGGTGAACAACGGTGAGATCGGTCTCGATGACGCTGTCCATCTTGAGCAGCGTGAGCACACTGCGATCCTTCTGATGAGTGAGCAGTTCGCCGCGCTGCGCCAAGCGTGCGGCATAAATGCCATAGGGCGTGAACATACGGCACACGCCGTAACTGGTGGCGCTGACGATGAGCAGCGGCAAGAAGAGTTCATAGCCGCCGGTCATCTCGGCCGCAAGGAAGATGGCCATCAGCGGAGCGTGCATCACGCCGGCCATCACGCCGGCCATACCCATCAGGGTGAAGTTCTTGATCGACAGCGTGACACCCAGCAGCCCGTAATGGTTAAAGAAGAAGGCGAAAGCAAAGCCCGTCATACTGCCCACAAAAAGCGATGGCGCGAACGTGCCACCTACTCCCCCGCCGCCGTTGGTGGCTCCGGTTGCCAACGCTTTGGTTGCCGCAAGAGCGAAGACAAAGAGCAGGATGGACACCGTGCTACCGCGCAAGCCATAGAAAACGCTGCCGTCGAGAATCGAGCCGGCCTCGCCGCTGAGCAGTTGGTTGATGCTCGTGTAGCCCTCGCCGTAGAGAGGTGGCAGCAGGAAGATGAGCAGGCTCAACGCGCCGGCGCCGAGCAGGTAGCGCAGCGAGGGACGCCTGATGCGGGCAAACACGCCCTCGATAGCGGCCAGCACCTTGATAAAATAGAGTGACACCAAGCCACAAATTGCGCCCAGAGCAACCACGTAGGGGATGCGCACCGCGGTGAACGGTTCGCTCTGCGTGAAGAAAAACTCAACGTTGTAGCCTGTGGCGACGTAAGCCACCGTGGCACCGGCCACGCTGGAGATAATCAGCGGGATAGCCGAGCCGGCCGTCAGGTCGAGCATGAGCACTTCCACGGTGAATAGCAGTCCGGCGATGGGAGCCTTGAAGATGCCGGCAATACCGGCCGCCGCGCCGCAGCCCACGAGCATCATCAGCAACTGTGGCGACAGGCGGAACAGTTGCCCCAGGTTACTGCCGATTGCCGCGCCGGTAAACACAATCGGACCTTCGGCTCCCACCGAGCCGCCCATGCCGATGGTGACGCTCGAGGCAACCAACGAGGCATACATATTCTTGGGCTTGAGGCGGCTGTTCTTTTGGGCGATGGCATAGAGCACGCGCGTCACACCGTGATAGATGTTGTCGCGCACGACGTAGCGCACGTATGCGCCCGCAATCAAAATGCCGATGGCAGGCAGCAACAGATAGAGCCAGTTACCGCCATCGATGACCGAATCGCTTGTCACCACAGTGGCGATGGTGGCAATGAGCCACTTGAGCAACACTGCGGCCAGGCCGGCGGCGGTGCCAACCACCAGGGCAAGTATCACCATGAGGGTGCGCTCACCCACGTGGCGCTCGCGCCAGGCCAGCAGCCTCATGAATATGGTAGATTCTTCAGCCATCATCTTGTTCCTCTGCTACATGCCACATGCTACATGCCACATGCTACATACTACATACCACGGCCGGTAAAGACAATCTTGACCGTATAGACCATTATCTTGAAGTCGTTGAGTAGCGACATATTCTCGAGATACATCAAGTCGTAGTCGAGGCGCTCTATCATTTGGTCGACATTTTGGGCATAGCCAAACTTGACCATTCCCATCGACGTGATGCCGGGCCTGACCTGATGCAACAACACGTAGGCCGGCTCGCGCTCCACAATTTGGTCGATGAAAAACTGGCGCTCGGGGCGTGGCCCGACGATCGACATCTCACCGCGCAACACATTGAGAAACTGCGGGAACTCGTCGATGCGGTACTTGCGCAGGAAGCGCCCCAGCGGGGTGATGCGCGGGTCGTCGGTGGTGGTGAGTTGCGGCCGGTTCTCGGCCTCGGCCTGGTCAACCATCGTGCGGAACTTGATAATATTGAACGGCACATTGTGCAGGCCGATGCGCTCTTGACGGTAAAAAACGGGACCCTTCGAGGTCAGTTTGACGGCGAGAGCCACAGCGAGCAGCACGGGAGATAGGACAATTAGCGCCATGATGGAGAACACCACATCAAACACACGCTTGATGTTGCGGTCGCTCTGGCTCATATTGCTGCCGGTGAGGTCAACCAGCGGCACGCCGTAAACGTCGGTGAGCCTCACCTTGGTGCCGAGCATCGTGCCGCGCGTGGGCCGCGCCTTGATGGGTATGCCCAGCGAGTAAAGGCGATTGAGTGTGTGCAAGAGCGAGGCGTCATTGGCACGCGTGGGCACAACGATAAATTCTTGTATGGCCTCGCGACGGCACAACTCCGGCAACTCGTCGAGCGTGTGGCACGGCAGGTCGATGTCCTTGACATCGTTCTCGCCGGGAATACTCACCATGCCGCGAATGTCGTAGCCCAACGATTGCTGCATGGCGTTCAACTTGTCGACAAAGGCCGCGGCAGCCGTGCCGCGACCAACAATGAGGGTGCGCAGCGCCCAGCGGCCACTCTTGATCATCGCCGAACTGTAGTTGGTAATCACGCAGCGGCCGGCATACACGGCCACAAAGAGCAGCGCGAAGAGGATAAAGAGCAACTCATAGTCGGTGGCACGGTCGTTCATGACGTCATTGATGAGCACCGCAAAGAAAATAAGCAGCGAGTTGATGAACGAACTTCCCATGGTGACCATGAACTCGTGGAGGCGCGACTTGCGGAACACCTCGTTATAGTAACCGCTCAACCAATAGATCGCCATCATCATCAGCGGCACTGCGCCGTAGAGGAACAACACGCGCGGAGTGAGCATAAACTGCGCCATCGAGACATAGGTGCCGTGCACGGCGCCTATCTGATAGCGCAAAGCGTTAAAGGCCACCCACGCCACGGTGGACAGCAACCAGTCGCTGGCCACGTACTTCAGTCGTTGGATACGTTCGCTGGTCATAACCGCTCACCTGATTATCTTGAACGTGCCATCGGCGGCAAGGCGGATGATATTGCTGGGAGACGCGGGGCTGTTGTCATCACGACGGTAATTGACGGCATAGTCAACACCGGCCACAATAGCCGGGTCGATGTCGCGCCACACCGCCGGCGCGGGCCGGCCGCTCAGGTTGGCGCTGGTCGAGACCAGAGGGTGCCCCAGGCGGCGGCACAACTCGTTAGTGAAGCGCTCGCGCGTGACTCTGATACCCAGACTGTCGCGGTCGCCAAGCAGATTATGAGCCACGTTGAAGGCCCCGTCATAAATGATGGTGAGCGGCTTAACGGCCACATCGATAAGTTCGGCCGCAATATACGGCACGTCCACTACATAGTGGTCGAGACGCTCCACATCATCGATGAGCACAAGCATCGCTTTGCTGTCGTCACGCTGCTTGAGGGCATACACACGCGCCACGGCCTCGGCATTGGTTGCATCACAACCGATACCCCAAATGGTATCGGTGGGATAAAGGATTAGCCCGCCGCGCCGCAACACGTCGAGACATGACTTAAGGTCAGCCTCAATGGTCGAAGTATCTATGCTTTGTTTCAAAATAAGTCGATTTTGTCTTGTGATAATTGAATGTGAAGGCAAAATTACGATTTTTTCATCACACCTGCAATATTTATTTATGGAAAATATTGTGCGCATTGTCGTTGATTGTCTTGCAAAATTGCTAATTTTGCACAAAATTTCCTCTCGGCAGATTAAACCACCCTCTCGCCATGAGGTCAAAACAAGCGTAAAATCAAACTGATACATAGCAATGAAGAGACTTAGCATCATCATGACGGCAATCGTGCTGCTCATCGCAGCCGCCGCCACCACGGCATGGGCGCGCAAGCCCCGTAAGGCCGCGCGCAAGGCCGCCACCACCCAAGTGATTTACACCGGCGACCTCGCACCCAAGGTAATCGGTTATCAGGGCACCACGCCGCTCACCGTCACCATCAAGAACGGACGCATTGAGAGCATCGAGGCCGAACTGCCCAACAAAGAGACGCCCCAATACTTCCAGCGCGCCACCAAGCACGTCTTCCCTCAATATATCGGCAAGACAGTTAAGGAGGCACGCGCCGTGGAGGGCGACATCGCCACCGGCGCGACATACTCGAGCCAGGCGCTCATCAAGAACATCGAGGCTGCCCTTAAGGCCGCCAAGTGAGCGCCAACGTCACATTTTAAACATATAATTTCCATTAATCTCCATTAATAACATTGAATTTATTAACCTAAATTCCGCAACATTGTTCCCGAATTAGACTCCCGTGAATTATCGTGAATTATCGTGAATAAATATTGACGATAAACACAGTAAATAAAATATTTACGTATATTTACGAAAATTCACGGGAGACAAGAATAGACGGAAATAGACGTTGTTATAGACGTGAATTGACGCTAACCCCAAAAATTACCGAACTATTGTAACATCTAAAATCTAAAATCTAACATCTAACATCTTTTGTTTCATGCTGGACGCGACTGTTACACTATGGGGCTACGAGATATTGTGGCTCGACATCATCGGCACCGTCCTCGGGTTGTTCTACGTGTGGCTCGAGTATAAGGCCAACGTGTGGCTATGGCCGGTGGGCGTGGTGATGCCCATCGTCCACGGTTACGTCTATCTGGCGCGCGGCCTGTATGCCGACTTCGCGTTGGAGTTCTACTACGTCGCCGCGGCCGCCTACGGCTGGGCGGTGTGGAGCCTTGGGCGGCGCGACAAGGCGGCTGACGACTCCCCCATCGTCCACGGCACAACACGGCAGTTTGCGGCTATGGCCGTCGCGACACTCGTCCTTTGGGGCATAATCCGGTGGCTGCTGGTCACGTTCACCGACAGCACCGTGCCCACCCTCGACGCGTTAACCACCGCACTGAGCGTGGTGGCGATGTGGGCCTTGGCCCACAAGATTGTGGAGCAATGGCTGCTTTGGCTCGTGGTGGACGCCATCAGTGCCGGGCTGTACGTTTACAAGCAGATCCCGTTCACCGCCGCCCTTTATGGTCTCTACACCATCATGGCCGTGGCCGGATACCTGCGCTGGAAGCGCCTCGCCTCGCACCCAAATATTTTTTCTGAGACACAAGAATATAAGAACATTTAATTCTCTCCTCTGAATTTCCGTTCATGGTGGGCGGGCACCGCCCCGCCCACGACCATTTGCGTCAGCAAATGGCTCAACCCCTCAACGATAAAACCCGTAATTCTAATCTCTTGTTCTATAAAACCCTCTTGTTCTCTTGTTTAGTAATTGATCATGAAAGAGAAAGTTTATAAAGAACTGCTGTTGCAGTTGGGCGGTCTCATCGAGGGCGAGACCGACGCTGTGGCCGTACTGGCCAACACCGCGGCCCTGCTCCACGACATGATGGGCGACCGCTTCTTCTGGACCGGCTTCTACATCGCCCGTGGCGACGAACTGGTTCTCGGCCCGTTCCAGGGGCCAATCGCGTGCTACCGCATCAGGTGCGGCCGCGGCGTGTGTGGCACAGCGTGGGAACGCGACGAGACCATCGTTGTGCCCGACGTCGAGCAGTTCCCGGGCCATATCGCCTGCAGTTCGCTCTCGCGCAGCGAGATTGTCGTGCCCGTGCACGACCGCACCGGCCGAGTGGCCGCCGTGCTCGACATCGACAGCCGCGACCTCGCCGCCTTTGACGACACCGACGCCCACTACCTCAACCGCGTCGCCACCCTCCTCTCCCCTGTCATTTAGTCCTCCATACGTCTTCCCCCCTCCCCCCTCATAAAGGAGGGGGGAGGTTGACTTATTATGAATTGCGAGTTATGAATAAATGAACGTCGCGCCACAGGTTTTAGAACCTGTGGCGCGACGTTGTGACTTGGTGAAGAGAGATTTATTTCTTCTTGCGATTGCCGTAGCGGTTGAGGAACTTGTCGATGCGGCCGGCGGTGTCGACGAGTTTCTGCTTGCCGGTGAAGAACGGGTGAGACGAACTGGTAATCTCAAGTTTCACCAAAGGATAGGTGACACCGTCGATGTCGATGGTCTCCTTAGTGTTGACAGTCGAGCGGGTGATGAACACCTCGTCGTTGCTCATGTCCTTGAACGCCACGGGGCGATAGTTGGACGGATGGATATCTGCTTTCATTATCTTATTGAAAATTATTCATTAAACGATGGCGAGCGGGTGGTAAACCGCCCTGAAATTTCGTAATGGCGTGCAAAATTACTCAATCTTTGCGACATAACAAAATTTTTTTGCCGCTTTTACGTTATTTTAAGTGAAAATCGATTGAAAGGTTTAGAGGTTGAGTGGTTGAGCGTTTAGTCATTCGCTATCGCGAATGGTAATGAATGTTCTCTATTCGGAACGGTAATACCATGGCTCAACCTCTAAACCCTCAACTTCTCAACCTTTCAAAATAAAGATAATGGGATTATTTAGCATATTCAGCCACCACCATGAGCCGGTGGAACTGTTCTACGACACCGACGTGCACTGCCACATCCTGCCCGGCGTGGATCACGGCGCGGCCGATATGGCCACCGCTATGGACTTGTTGCGCCGCGAGTTTGACATGGGCATCCGCCACGTCATCTGCACCTCACACGTGACCGAGGGCACTTTTGAGAACACACGCGAGAGCCTCACCGCGGCCTACGACGCCTTATGCGCTGAGGTCAAGCGCCAGCAGTTGCCCATCGAGTTGCACGTCAGCGCCGAGTATCGCCTCGACGACTACTTCATCAAGCAATATCATGCCGACGTCCTGCTGCCAATGCCCGGCAACTGGCTGCTGGTCGAGAACTCATTCCAACAGGAGTTGCTCAACCTCGACGAGTTGCTGTTTGAGTTGCAAATCAAGGGCTATAACATCGTGATGGCCCACCCCGAGCGCTATGCCTACTACGGCATCAGGCGCGAGCGATATGAGCAGTTGCACAATGCCGGCGTCAAGTTCCAGATTAACCTGCTGTCGCTGGCAGGCTACTTTGGCGGCAACGCACGCGACAACGCGCTGTGGCTAATCAAGAACAATATGGTGGAAATGCTTGGCAGCGACATGCACTTCGCCGGCCATGCCGAGGAAATCAGCAAGTATCTCGCCTCGCGCGAGTGGCGCAAACTCAGCGAGCGCCTCGAGCCTCACATCATCAACGACCGGCTCACAACATACTGGTCCTCGCCCAACTAATATAATTATCTCAAGTAAAATCCGTTCCGTTCAAGGTGGGCTGGCACCGTCCTGCCCACTTTTACAGCGTTTTACGGATTTTACGTGAGATAATTATTTTCGCAAATTTTCGAGAGAAAATTGAGTTGCCGAATATAGGTTTATAAAGCGGTGGAGTGGACAAAGTTGGCGATGAGTGCGGCAGCAGTGTCGTCGTCAACCAGTGCGGCGTTGAGGCACAAGTCATAGTTGGCAGCCTGTCCCCAACCGCCGTTAGTGTAGAAATTATAGTAGTCGGCACGCGCCTCGTCTTGCTCGGCAGCCACACGTCGTGCCGCCTTCTCGTCGGGAGCGTCGCCGCGCCGGAGCATACGAGCCACGCGAGCCTCAATGGGCGCGTGCAGGAAGACCGACACCACGCGGCAGGCCGGCGCATCGGGTTGCCGCAACACATAGTCGGCAGTGCGTCCCACTATCACACAGCCCCCGCGCGCCGCAATCGCCTTGATTGCATCACATTGGGCACTATAGACAGTCTGGTCGCCTAACGTACTATCGCCCACCATATAAGCGCCGGCGTTTAGCCCCATATTGATGGGCCACAAGCCGGGCGAAACACGCGGCGCGCGCTCGTCGGCCGCCTCAAAGATGCTGGCTGTCACACCGCTGGCGCGCGCCGCCTCGTCCAAGAGCGCCGTGTCGTAGTATTCCAGATTCAACAATTCGGCCACACGACGACCAATCTCACGGCCGCCGCAGCCAAACTGCCGTCCGATGCACACCGCCACCGGCAACTGATCGCCTCTATCGTCTATTGCTTGCTTCTCCATGTCATCTCATTGATTGATTTAGCAAATTAACTCCAACAACGGGGTATCCTCCCGTGAATTATCGTGAACTTCCGTGAGTTAAAATTCTTTTACCCTAAAATCCGCAACTCGTTGTTTGCCTGTCCAAAATTAAAATTGGAGAGTTGCGGAATTAAGGTTTACGAGAATTCACGGAAATTCACGGGAGATATTCTTGGAATCTATCGATGGTTTTATCGTTTCGAGCGCATGCAAGAGATAATGAGATAGGCGATGAGCAAGGCATACATCACCACGGCGAGCACATCAGTTGCGGTGTCGCTGAGCGAGTGGTGGTACTCAAAGCCAAAGAATAGCAGTGCCGCGCTGACCACGCCCATCAACGCGCCGCCGGCGATGAAACCGCTGGCAAGCAATGTGCCGTGCTCTTGACGAGCCTTATTGACGGCCTCTTCATTGCTGCGAGTGCTCACAAACCAACTAATCAGTCCGCCCACGAGCAACGGTGTGTTGAGTTGAATGGGAATGAACATACCCAGCGAGAAAGCCAGTGCCGGCACTCCCAACCAATTGAGCAGCACAGCGAGAATGGCTCCCGTGATATAAAGCATCCAGGGCGTCTCGCCACCCATCATCAGCGGCTCGATGACGGCGGCCATAGCGTTGGCTTGCGGAGCGACAAGCGCCTTTTCGCCCACAAAACCGTAGGTCTGATTGAGGATAATCATCACGCCGCCCACGGTGGCCGCGCTCAGCAGCGTACCCACAAACTTCCACGTCTGTTGTTTGGCCGGAGTGGTGCCAATCCAGTAACCGATTTTCATATCGGTGACCATGCCGCCGGCCATCGAGAGGGCGGTACACACCACGCCACCGATGACCATCGAGGCCACGATGCCACGCGCGCCGTCCAGACCGATGGCAACAAAGATACCGCTGGCCACGATAAGCGTCATCAACGTCATGCCACTCACGGGGTTGCTACCCACGATGGCGATTGCGTTGGCCGCAACGGTGGTGAAGAGGAAGGTAATCACCATTGCCACAAGGAAGGCCACAAGAGCCTGCCACAGGTTGCCAATCACACCCAGATAGAAGAACACCAGCGTGACCACCATCGCGGCAGCGAGGGCAAACACGAGCGACTTCATCGGGATGTCGCGTTGGTGCCGCTCCACCTGACTCTGGTCCTCACCGCCCTTGAAAGCGCGACCGGCCAGGCCAACGGCGCTGCGAATTACGCCCCACGACTTGATGATACCAATCAGGCCGCTCATGGCGATGCCGCCGATGCCGATAAAGCGCGCCGCACCGCTGAATATTTCCTCCGGCGCCATAGCCTGCATCTCGGGGTTCATGCCCAGCAGCGGCACGATGACCCACCAGATGAACGCGCTACCGGCAAAGATGATGAAACTGTAACGAAGTCCCACGATATAGCCAAGACCCAGCACGGCCGAGCCCACGTTGATCTTGAAGAGCAGTTTGGTGCTCGACGCCAGATTGGCAAGCGCGGGGATAGCGGTAGTAGACAGCACTTCTTTCCACCAGCCAAAGGTACTCAGCACGAAGTCATACAGGCCGCCCACCAGTCCGGCAATGAGCAGCGGACGAGCCTGGTCGCCGCCCTTCTGGCCGCTGACGAGAACCTGGGTGGTCGCCGTGGCCTCGGGGAACGGGAACTTGCCGTGCATGTCGCTCACGAAATACTTTCGGAACGGGATAAAGAACAAGATGCCCAGCACACCGCCAAGCAGCGAACTGAGGAACACCTCGAGGAAGTTTACGGTAATCTCGGGGTACTTCGCCTGCAGGATATAAAGAGCCGGCAGGGTGAAGATAGCACCGGCCACGACGATGCCGCTTGCCGCGCCAATCGACTGGATAATCACATTCTCGCCAAGCGAATTTTTGCGTTTTGTGGCACCGGCAATTCCCGCCGCGATAATCGCGATGGGGATTGCGGCCTCAAACACTTGGCCTACCTTCAAGCCCAGATAGGCTGCTGCGGCACTGAAAATGACGGCCATCAGCAAGCCGAGCGACACGCTATAGGGCGTCACCTCGGGATAAGATTGGTCCGGCCGCAAGATGGGCACATACTTCTCGCCGGGCGCGAGTTCTCGCATCGCATTGTCCGGCAGTTCAATTGACTGCCGGACTTCACTAACTTTGGTCTGTTCGTCCTTCATATCGATTGTTATCTGTTTATATTGAGTCCAATGTAAAAAGCCGCTGATATATTTTAAACATGAATTTCCATTAATATTCATTAATGATAGCCACATCGTTATTATTTGGAATAAAATTAATGAATAATTTATGGATATTCATGTTAAAAATTAGTGCGAAACTTTTTTCAGTGAACGTCATTAGTTGTCGTAGGTGCGGGTGATGGTCATCACTGTGTTGCCGCTGTCGTCGATGAGGGTAGCGGTGCTGTAGCGGCCACGGGCATCGAGGGTGTAAGTGACCTTGACGGTATCGGTCTCGTCGTCACCGGCTCCGATGGTGCGGATGGCGTTGAGGTAGCGGCGGCCGGTATCGGCGTTGAAGTCGTAGGAGTAGCGATATGCGTCGTGCTCCCCGCCTCCCCGCTCGTCGAGCCTGATAAGCGTGCCATCGTTATAGGTGAGGGTCTTGTAGAGTGCGAAGTCGCGGTGCTGGACCTCGGTGAGGCTGCCCAACTCGTTATAAGTGAACCGGTATTGGTCGTTGGCGGCGCGCAAATCGGTGATACGGTCCAGCGCGTCATAGTCGGCCTCATAGGTCTCGGTATTGCCGTCGCACGTGACAGAGGCAAGGCGGTAGCCGCGCAGGTTGTCGTAACTGTAGGTGTACTCGCTCTTGAGGCCGTCCGTTGTCTCGCTCACGAGCAGGCCGCGCTCGTCAAAAACAAAGGTGTTATGGCTTGTGGCGTCCGGCGTGACCGCAGTCTCTTTCACCGTACCGGTGGTGCCGTTGAAGCCCAAATTGTAACTGCTGTAACGGTAACTATGGGTGGGCTGGTTCACCAGATTGGCATAGAAAGTGCGGATACGCGGCGCGTGCGGCTGATTGATTTCGATATAATCAACCAGCAGGTCGAGCGTGACGTCGGCGCGACAGTAGGCGCGCACTACGGCGTCGTCGCGGTTAAGGCGGGCCTGCTCGGTGTAGTAACCGCGGGGATAGGCAGCGAGAAACTGCTCGTAGGCCTCGATGGAGCCGTCGCGGCGCGCGGCGTTAAAGGCCTCACGCTCGGCCTGCTGTGCGGCGGCGCCAAGCGCGGTTAAGGCAAGCAAGGCCACTGCCATTGTTTTCTTTACAATTTTTCTCATCGGTTTTCTGTTGACAAGCGAAAATTAATCACGTAAAATCCAATATAATTTAATTATCTCCCGTGAATTCACGTAAACTATCGTAAATAAAATATTTTACGGAAATTCACGAAAATTCACGGGAGAATATTATTGGCGAGACTGGCGGTGGATTAAATCTCCACGTCGTCGATGGGAATCTGGCGCTTGAACACTTCCTTGAAAGTGATGAGCGTCTCGCTGCGTCCAAGACCCATCTTCAAGAAGCGGTCGTGGATAATCTGCAACAAGTGGTCGTTGTTGCGGGCATAGAGTTTGACAAACATGTCGTACTTGCCGGTGGTGAAGTAGCACTCCACAATCTCAGGGATTGTCTTGAGGCGATCCACCACCTCGTTGAACTTCGACGGATCGTTGAGGAAGAAGCCGATGTAGGCGCAGGTCTCGTAACCCACAGCCGAAGGGTTAATCATCGAGATTGAGCCGTTGATCACACCCATCTGGTACAGTTTCTGGATGCGCTGGTGAATGGCCGCGCCACTCACGTTGCAGGCGCGTGCAATCTCGAGATAGGGTTTGCGTGCGTTGAGCGACAACATCTTGAGGATTTTATAGTCAAGAGCGTCCAATTTGGTAGTTGCCATAAAAATATACTGTGTTAAGTTAATATAATCATTATTGATGACAATTCTGAAATTTGCTGCAAAGATACAAAAAAAATTCCATATAGTTACAATTTGTAATGATAAAAACCACTTTATGTTAAAAATTAACACCTCCACACTAATTACAACCGGTATGATTAATCGTCGACATTTGACTATATTCTAATCACTAATTACCAATAACCAATTACTAATTACCAATTACTCATTACTAATTACTAAATCTGTGGCACAAAATTTGCTTGTAACCAATCAAAATATTTTCTTTTATTATTTTACCATTTATTGTATCTATGGAACCAACTGTATTCAATGTGATTATCCTTGACAAGAGCGGCTCAATGGGCGGCATCCGCCGGCAAGCAGTCGATGGCCTGAACGAGACACTGGGCGGCATTCGCTCGTCGCATAAAAATAAACCCGAGTTTCGCCAGTCGGTGACGATAGTCGCTTTCTGTGGCTGTGAGACAAAGGCAATTTGTTACGACACCGACATCGAGAAGGTGGCAGACCTTCGCCCCGAGGACTATCAGCCGTGCTGCACAACACCGCTCTACGACGCCATCGGCAACACCATCTCGCGCCTGCACCAAGTCACAGGCGACGACCGTAACGCGATGGTGTCGGTAACCATCATCACCGACGGCTATGAGAACGCCTCAACAGAATTTAGCGGCAAGGCCATCAAGGCCCTCATCGACGCCTATAAGCAGGAGGGCTGGATGTTTGCCTATATCGGCGCCGACCACGACGTGGAGAGCGTGGCCTCGACCCTTGATATCGACAACGTGATGCGCTTCGACAAGACCGAGGCCGGTACGCGGCAAATGTTCATCAGGCACCGTATGGCACGACAGCGCTGGGAAGACGCCAACGTGTCGTTTATGGAACAACCGTCACTCAGCATGGAAGAATTGCTCGAGCGCAAGCGCTGCGCCAGCCGCGCCTTTTTTGACGACGACGAGCCCAAGCAGTCATGAGTGCACCCCTTTGGAAAGTAAACACCGTCGAGGCGGCGACCACAGTCGCCGCCTTGACGCGTGACTACCGCGACGTGGAGCGCACCATAGCGGCCTGCCGGCAATGCGACGCCTACGGCCGCCTGTGGTGCTGTCCGCCCCATGATGCGGAGCAGGTGGAGCAATTGCTGGCACGCTACACCAATGCCACTATCTTCGGCACAAAGATTGACTTCATGCCGCTGCCACCCGGAGCAGACCCGCGACAGGTGGCCACCGACGCGTTTGCCCAAGCCAGGCAGCTGATGCTGCCCGCCCTGCTCGAGCGCGAACGTGCCCTGCCGGGCAGCATCGCCCTAAGCGTGCGCTGCACACTCTGCGGCGACACTCCTTGCTCGCGGCTCGACGGACAACCATGCCGACACCCGCGGCAGATGCGTCCCTCGCTGGAAAGCATCGGATTTGACGTGGAGGGCATCGCGCGCGACCTGCTCCACACTCCCCTGCTCTGGTCGCAACATGGCGAACTGCCACCATATATGATGCTGGTCACCGCCCTACTGCATAATTAAAATTAATAGGACGCTTTATTGCATAAACGGGAAAAATGTGCTACCTTTGTGGTGTGAAAACCAAAAAGGCCGATGAAACACCTTATCGAAATAGATGAAATGGCACGGGGGCGCAATGCGACTCCGGTCGTTGCCGCCGTGTGGCCCGAGGACGACTCAACGCTCAACGCTCTGGCCATGGCTCTTGAGCACGGCATAGCCGACGTTATCGCCGTGGGCTGCCACGAACAAATCCTCGCCAAGTTGGCCGGCAAGCCCGGCACTGAGCGCCTTGAGGCTGTCGAGGCCGCCACGCCGGCCGAGGCCGCATCTGTCGCAGTGGCGCTCGTCAGGCAAGGCAAGACGCAACTGATCATGAAAGGGCTGGTGAACACCGACGTGCTGCTCAAGGCCGTGCTGAACAAAGAGTGCGGACTGATGGAGCCGGGCGGTGTGCTCACCCACGTCACCATCGGCGAGATACCCGTCCACCACAAACTGCTGCTCTTTGGCGACGTGGCGGTCCTGCCCTGCCCCAATGCCGAGCAACGCGAGGCACAACTGCGGCTGATGCTACGGATGGCGCGCCGCTTGGGCATCGACCGCCCGCGAGTGGCGATGGTGCATTGCAGCGAGAAAGTGGACGAGCGTCACTTCCCCGTCACCGCCCACTACCGCGACCTCGTCGGCCGAGCCGCCACAGGCGAGTTTGGCGACTGCATCGTGGACGGGCCGCTCGACATCAAGACCGTTCTCAACGCCCACGCTGCCGCGGTCAAAGGCATCAATTCGCCGCTGCAAGGCGACGCCGACATACTGGTTTTCCCGGAGATAGAAAGCGGCAACGTGTTCTACAAGGCGATGACACTGTTTGCCGACATGAAAACGGCCGCCCTCGTGTGCGGCGCGCGCGTGCCACTGGTGGTACCCTCGCGCGGAGACGACTCCGACACCAAATTCCATAGCCTTGCCGCCGCCACCATCCTCTTATAACCCACCAATGACAAATATGCTCATTCTTGCTATCAATCCAGGGTCAACCTCGACCAAAATCGCCGTTTATCGCGACGACCAAGCGTTGTTCACACGCAGCATTGCCCATTCTCCACAAGACCTGGAGCCGTTTGCCGACGTATTTGACCAAGAGGAATTCCGTTACCGACTGGTTGTGGACACGCTGCGCGAGGCCGGCTTCGACCTGCGCTTCGACGCCGTGATTGGCCGCGGCAGCCTTGCCAAGCCGGTGGAGGGCGGCGTGTATGAGGTGAGCGACGAGATGATTGAACTCACTCGCGCCACCGTCGACCGCCACGCTTGTGACCTGGGGTGCATCATAGCGCGACACGTAGCAAACGAGACCCCGGGCTGCTTATGTCTGGTGGCAGACCCCGGCAGCGTGGACGAACTGAACGAATGGGCTCGCGTGACCGGGTCACCGCTGATGCCGCACTACTGCATCTGGCACGCGCTCAACCAGCGAGCCATCGCACGACGCTTCGCGCGAGAGCGAGGTTGCCGCTATGAGGACCTCAATCTGATTATATGCCACTTGGGCGGAGGCATCTCCATCGCGGCCCATGAGCACGGCCGCGCCGTGGATGTCAACAACGCCCTGAACGGCGACGGACCATTCTCGCCGGAGCGCGCCGGCACCCTGCCGGCCGGTACCCTGGTGAACCTGTGCTATAGCGGCAAATACACGCAGCAGGAGTGGCAACGGCGCATCGCTGGCCAAGCCGGCATGAGTGCCCATTTGGGCACCAACGACATGCGCGAAGCGCTGCGACGAGTGAGCGACGGCGATGCTCACGCACGGCTGATTGTCGACGCTATGCTCTACCACACTGCCAAGGCTATTGCCGCCCACGGCGCCACACTGCGCGGCCATGTGGACGCCATCCTCATCACCGGCGGTATGGCCCATGAGCAATATGTCATCGACAGCCTGCACGAGCGCCTCGACTGGCTGGCTCCCATCCACGTCTATCCGGGCGAAAACGAGATGCAGGCTCTGGCGATGAACGCCCTGCTCGCCTTGCGCGGCGAACTCACCGTCAAATGCTACTGAAACAACACAAATAATTGCGGATTTTGAACATGAATGTCCATAAATTCATGTTCAAATCTAAAAAAACACGGAAAAATTTGTAGGATTCAAAAAATCGTTGTAATTTTGCACTCACAAAGGGGAGAGAACACCCCGTCAAGCCACAATAGCTCAGTCGGTAGAGCATTTCATTCGTAACGAAAAGGTCGTGGGTTCGAGTCCCACTCGTGGCTCTCAGTCACCGCAATCGCGGTGACTTTTTATTTTACATCAACACGCCAATTAGTTGACAGTCAAGACGACACGCTAGCAGGCAAAAAATGACGTGACGTGAAGTGAGATGTTGAAACACCAGATAATTTAAAAAAACATCAACTTTATGTCAACATTCTCACAACATTTAACCCACAACAAAAGTCGCGATTTATTATTTAACACGAATCTCCATTAATTAATTATTTTCAAAACAACAACTCTGTGACCATGATTAATGAATATTAATGGATATTAATGTTAAAAGCCCTCTTGTTCTCCTGTCTAAAATTAATGGATATTCGTGTAAAAAAATTACCGCGACATTTTGCCGATTAGGCTTCGGTGGAGGCGGTGGTTGAGGCGGCGGATGGGCCTATCTTGACCTTCATCTCGTCGAAGCCCTGTCCGAAAACGCCGCTCACCTTGGCCTGGGTAATGAACGCCTCGGGGTCAGTGCGTTTGATAATACGCATCAGGTGGACGCTCTCAAGCCGGCGGCACATCACCATCACAATCTTCACCTCATGCTTGCTGTACCACCCCATGCCCGAGAGCACCGTGCAGCCGCGGTGCGCCTCGTTGTTGACGGCGTTGGCGATATCTTCCCACCGCTTGGAGATAATGAAGAACTGGTAACTCTGCCGATTGTTATTGATCACCCAGTCGGCAGTAAAAGAGTTGATAATCATGAAGATGAGGGCAAACACTATTTTGTCGATGCTATGGAAGAGCGCGTAACTCGAACAAATTATCACCATGTCGGTGTAAAGCATCATGCGGCCAAAGGAAATGGTGGTGTGCTTTGTGACCACAGCGGCGATGATATCAGTGCCGGCGGTGCTGCCGTTGTTGACAAAGACTGTGCCGATGCCAACGCCACACAGCAAGGCGCCGATAATGATATTCATAAACGGCTGTTGGGCAACGATTGGCTCGGGAAAGAGCGGTTGCATCACGCCGATATAGAAAGTGGCGAGCGTGGCGCCGACGATGGTGCGAATGACGAACTGCTTGCCCACGGTGCGGAAGGCGACAGCCAGCAATGCGGCATTGATGAGATAATAGGTGACGGCCACGTTCCAGTCAAAGGCGAAGTACAGTAGCGACGACAGACCGGTCACGCCGCCGGTAACAACCTTCTCGGGCAGTATAAAGGCGGTGAAGCCAAACGCGTAGCAGGCCAGACCCAGCGCAATCATCAGGTAATCGTGGGCCATCGACAGAATATTTTTGCTCACTGACATGTTTTTTGGGTTGATTAATGGCACAAAATTTGCATTTGTGCCGGAAAAGTTATAATTTTACGGCTTGTAAGAATTTTTAAGAGCCTTAAAACATTTTTTATTGCCTATGATCAAATCATTACTCGGATCAACGATTGCCGTGTGTCTCACGGCATGGATTATGAGCGCCGGAGTACACATCGAGCCATGGTGGCACGCCATTTTTGTCGCCATCGTGCTGGGCGTAATCAACGCACTGGTGCGCCCGGTGGCCAAAATTCTCGCGTTGCCGCTGACCATTGTCACCTTGGGCTTGTTCATCCTGGTGATAAACGCGCTGATGGTGATGCTATGCGCATGGTTCCTTGACTCGTTCACCGTCGACGGCTTCTGGTGGGCGCTCGGGTTCAGCCTTGTGTTGAGCGTGATGACCTGGCTCGTGAATCTCATCTTCGGCAAGTAATCGGGCCTCCCCCCACCCCTCCTAAAGGAGGGGTGTTGGCAATTGCGAAACCAGACACCCCTCCTTCAGGAGGGGATGGGGGAGGCCTCCACATCAGTCCTCAAAGGGGATTGCGTTGCGGCGTGTGCTCTCGATGCGGCGATTGCGCCAGCAGTTTCGGCATAGTGCCACATACTTGTCATCGCCGCCAATCTCCACCTGGTCGCCGGCCATCACTATGTTGCCGGCACGGTCGATGCGTGCGTTAATGATGGTCTTGCGTCCGCAAGTGCAGGTGCTCTTAATCTCGTCGATGCTGTCAGCCAACTCAAACAGACGCCGCGAGCCCTCGAAAAGGTTGCTCTGGAAGTCGGTGCGCAGGCCGTAGCACACCACGTTGATGCCGAAGTCGTCGACCAACCGCGCGAGTTGGTCGATTTGCGACGCTTTGAGGAACTGCACCTCGTCGATGAGGATCCAGTCCTTCTTGATACCGTCGCGGCCAAACATGGCGCATAGCGTCACATAGAGGTCAGTGTCGGGATAAATCCACTCGCAGCGGCGCTCGATGCCGATGCGTGAGCGTATCACGTTGTCGCCCTCGCGGTTGTCGATAATGGGTTTCATGCACAGGTATTGCATGCCGCGTTCCTCAAAATTGTAGGCCTGAGTGAGCAGCAACGCGGTTTTAGCGCTGCCCATCGTGCCGTAACGGAAGTATAGTTTTCCTTGTCGATTCATTGTCTATCGATTTTTGCACAAAAGTACAAAAAAAGTATGAAGTATGGTACAATTGTAGGGGCAGAATTTATTCTGCCCCTACAATTGGTTGCCGCGTATGAGAGCACCGAGGTCAGACGGTGGGCAGGGAGATGCCGTCGAGTTGGCGGTAAAGGTTGAGGGCGTACACGTCGGTCATGGCGCTGATGTGGTCGAGCACGGCCTGCACCTTCTCAAAAGTGGTGGGCGCATGGACGTCATACTGCTGCGGGAATTTGTTCAGCAGCAACTGTGAGTAGTTGCGCTCGGGGTGCAGCACGGCCTCGATGAGTTTGTCGAGCAGCAGCGTGATGATGCGGCTGCCTGCCAGGTCGATGTCGACGACATAGCCCGCGCGATAGAGGCGGCGATAGGCCAACTCGCTGCAACGCGCATAACCAGCCGCCGCACGCTCGCCGATGTTCTCGATGAGCGTGCCGCTGAACTCGCCCGCGAGTATCTCGGCCTCATGCTCGGCAAACACCGTGGCACACTCCCTCACAAGCAGTCCCACCACACATGAACGCAGGTAACCCACTTTCTCGTTGGGGTCGTCAACGAGGGTCATCACCTGCCGCATGTGGGCACGGCGCTCGTCGTCAAAGAATGCGAGCAACAGTTCGATGGTCTCGTCGGTGCCAATGAGTTTGAGTTTGTGGCCGTCCTCAATATCCATCACCTGATAGCAGATGTCGTCGGCGGCCTCCACAAGGTAGACCAACGGGTGGCGGCACCAACTGTCGGCCGATAGTTGAAGCAGTCCCAGTTCACCAGCGATGCGTGCAAAGGTGTCGGCCTCGGTGGTGAAAAAGCCGAATTTGCCGTGACCCTTGCCGGCGTGGA
This sequence comes from Muribaculaceae bacterium, assembly GCA_017454355.1. Taxonomy (GTDB): domain Bacteria; phylum Bacteroidota; class Bacteroidia; order Bacteroidales; family Muribaculaceae; genus Sodaliphilus. Next base: position 38,260 of record JAFTDD010000011.1, on the reverse strand, counting down.
GCGATGAATAAGGGTACTTGACAATCGAGGCCAGCGTGCTATAGGTCATCGCGAAGCCGCCGGGACGGCGCCCGTTGAAGCGGTGCACAAGGGTGCGGAGCGAGTTGGCGTTACCCTCAAAGTGGACCAGATCGGCCCACTGCGCCTCGGTGAAGTTGTCGCGCAGTTCGCGACCGCGGCCCTCGACAAAATACGCGCCGATGGTTTTCTCACCCGAGTGGCCAAAGGGCGGGTTGCCCAGGTCATGGGCCAGACAGGCGGCCGCGACAATCTCGCCTATGGCCGGCAGTCGCTCCCCCGCCGGTGTGCCTTGATAACCCGGCAGCAGCCGCTGCACCACCTCGCCGGCCAGCGAGCGGCCCACGCAGGCGACCTCGAGACTATGAGTCAAGCGGTTGTGTACAAAGATGCTGCCCGGTAGCGGAAACACCTGAGTCTTATTCTGCAGCCGTCGGAACGGCGACGAGAATACCAGTCGGTCGTAGTCGCGCTCAAACTCGCTGCGCACACCGCCCTTATTATCATCGTGGACATTCTCCATGCCCAACCTTTTGTCACAAATCAATCGGTTCCAATCCATAATATAAAGATAATATAGAATAACTGTAGGGACACAATTTATTGTGTCCACCCCGCCGTATTCGCATTGCAACGGATGTAGGGACACAATTTATTGTGTCCACCCCGCCGTATTCGCATTGCAACGGATGTAGGGACACAATTTATTGTGTCCACCCTTGTGAGGCACATGGACACAATGAATTGTGTCCCTACAAATCTCAACATTATTCCTCATTATTGAATATATCATCTTTCCAACGTTCTGGATTATTTGTTATATATTCATGAATCATATTGAACGACCGTTCATCTCTAACAATATGATCATGATATCTACCCTGCCACGAAAAACGACTGTTTATCGAATGTATCTGATAAGAAATCCGTGATTTAATCTGACGAATGAGGACAGACAACGTACCTGCCCAATCCCTAAAAAAAGCATTGTCTTTATCGATATCATTTGCTCGGGCATTTCGTGGAGTTTTATCTACACTTATTCCCAACAACAAATGAAGATGGTTGGGCATAACAACATGATTATATAACTCAACAAACTGGTACATAGTTGGTATTGCTATAAGATTTTCGCTAGTAATCATTCCTTCTAGAGAAAGGCACATTATATTATCACGAACCTGCCCCAAAAAGGGTAGTCTATTATGTGTTACAATGGTAACGAAATATATTCCGCCTCCATAATCATGCCATGGAGCACGTGGTGATTTTCTTTCGTGATATTGCATCATTATAGATTTTTCGGATAAACAATGATAGAGTTTTAAAGCAGTAATAGTTTTGTATATCAACGTTTTGTAGGGACACAATTTATTGTGTCCATATGCCTCAGGGGTGGACACAATAAATTGTGTCCCTACATCGTAGGTTCAGGATTTGCCATTCGGGCTTGGACTGGGGAGTTTCTCGAGCAGCGAGGGGTGCACAAAGGCGGTGGCGACTGTCACCAAGCCGGCAATTGACACCACCACGCGTCGGTCGCCCTTGACGCGCAGCAATACTCCCTCGGCACCGGCAAACAGGCCGGCGACAATCCTCACGCGGTCGCCACGCTGCAACGCCTGCTCATTGGGCTGCAAATAGACGACATCCTCGCTGCCGCTACCGGCCACAGCGATAAAACTCGCCATCTGGTCGTCGGGAATCACGAGTGGCGCGTGACGCTCACGATCCATCACATAGCGCACGGGCAACTCGGTGTGTTGCTTATATTCCGTCAGCCAAGCGCGTGTGCAGCGGACAAAGACCAAGTTGTGGACCGACGGCACTTCACGCTTCACCAGCCGCTCCCCCACCATTCGCTTCACCACACGCATCGGCACAAAGCAATTCACGCCCAACTCATCGAGTTCGGCCTTCACTTTCATCTCGCGACAGTAAGTCACCCTGATGGCAAACCATTGTTCTTTACCGTTACTTTCCATTATCAGAATACAAAGGTAATAAAAAAAAACGAATTAAGAACTATACTCCAGGCGAACCCACTCCTACTTTGAACGCAATTATCGCCGAAGGCGCAGTGTACATAATATTCTTATTGCGCACCATCGCCGAAGGCGATGACCTATGTGGAAACCCCACCATGATTGGCGAAGCCATGAATGGTGGGGACCGGCAGCAACGCGACACCACACGTTCCTCGAAGAGGAACACTAACAAAAGTATTGTCTATCTCACAGATTATTTGTAATTTTGCGACATGAGTCTATCAGCATTATACTACCATCTGGTCATTCGCACAAAAAACAGCAAAATGACCATCACCGATTCGTTCAAAGGCGAATTATATAGTTATATGGCCGGCATCATTGTGAAGCGTGGCTGCCGCCCTGTTATAATAAATGGCATGGGCAACCACATTCACTTCTTAATCGAAGTCACACCAACTATATGCTTCTCAGACATCGTACATGACCTTAAGTTAGGAGCCACTCACTATATAAAAACTCATCGGGAGAAATATCCGATGTTTGAAGGATGGGGACGCGAGTACGCCGTCTTCAGTTGCTCTGCCTCTGACCGTTCGCGCATTATCAGTTACATTAAAAATCAGGAAGAACACCATGCGGGGCTCAATGCGGAAGATGAGTTAATGCGTTTCTGCAAGTTGGCATCTATAGAATATCATGATGTGACAGAATAGTGTTCCTCTTCGAGGAACTACATCGTGGCACATTCTTCAGTACCCCCACCATTCGCGGCTTCGCTCGCTCATGGTGGGGTTTCCACGGTGGACATCGCCTGCGGCGATGGCTTCGGCGTCGCGTCGCGGCAGGCCCCACCATTCATGGCTACGCCAATCATGGTGGGGTTTCCACGGTGGACATCGCCTGCGGCGATGACTTCGGCGTCGCGTCGCGGCAGGCCCCACCATTCGCGGCAAACCCCACCATTCGCGGCCGACCCCACCATTCATGGCGTCGCCAATCATGGTGGGGTTTCCACAGTGGTTATCGCCTTCGGCGATTTACGCAGAAACCCCACCATTCGCGGCTTCGCTCGCTCATGGTGGGGTTTCCACAGGGGTTATCGCCTACGGCGATTTACGCAGAAACCCCACCATTCGCGGCTTCGCTCGCTCATGGTGGGGTTTCCACAGTGGTTATCGCCTTCGGCGATTTACTTACGTCTTCCCTTCTATAGGGTCTACTTTACTTCATCACTTTGGCAACGCGGACGGTGCCGTCGGTGAGCGTGGTGACGACGATGTTCAGACCCGCGAACGGCTCGCTGCTCATCTGGCCGGCGGCGTTGATGTAGCGCACGCTCTGCACATCGCCGGCGGCGATGATGTCGTCGATGCCGGTCTGGGTGAGATCCTCGGTGCTGATCACCTGGCCACGCAGGTTCTGATAGGCGTCAGCGTCGCCGGAGGCGATGCGGCGCGGAGCGCCACTCCAGGCCTCGGCAAGCTGGACACACACCTCCACCTTGTAGAGCGTGCCCTCGGTAAGGTCGAGCGTACCGTAGTTGTCGCCCAGCAGAATCAGGCTACGGCCCTTCTCCTTGGTGCCGGTGGTGCCGCTATAGCCGCGCAGGGTGGGCACACCGTTCTCGAGGAAGTAGTAGCCATAGAATTTGGCCACCTCGCCGGCGGCCGGCATACGCTCCCACACGGCCGACGCGTTACCCTCACCGGTCCAATCCTGACCGAGGTAGAAGTCGGCAATCGAGTAGGTAATCGTGGCCGAACTCTCGCCACACTCCGTCAGCGTGAACTGCGGTGCTGTCGCGCTGCCGTTGAAGGTGCCGTTGAGCAACGTGATCTTGTCGCCCACCTCGAAGTTGTCGCCGCTCTCCACCTTGATGGGCAGCCAGTCGGTGCCGTTGGTGGCGTAGGCCATGTTGTTCAGGACAGCCACGATGACCAGGTTGTCGCTGATGGTGTAACTGCCGCTCTCGCTGTCGAGCACCTCGGCGAGCGACGTGCCGGCCGGCAGGACAACCTCCTCGTGGTCACTCTCGCTCTTGGTGTCGTCAACATAGTTGGCCTCCACATAGAACTCGTAGGTCGCGCCGGGCGTCAGACCCGTCACGGTGTACTCCTTGTCGGTGATACCCGTCACCGTCAGGCCGCCGTTGTCGGCATCGCCCGATTCGGTCGCACGACGTGGAGCGGCAGATAGTTGAGCACTCACATCACCGGCATAGACCTCAACGCTGTAGATATAGTGACGCTTTCCAACTCCGGTGAACGTTATTGTCTGACCAGTTGCTGCCGTACAATCAATTACCACCGTATACTCCGTAGGTGTACCTGACAGAGATTGAGTTACTGCTGTGTTGGAACCCGATTGGATTTTCAGTTTAGTGCTTGTGTCAGTGCCATAATAAGCAGCACTGACCACCACAGTTGCCTTGCCTCCTGACGCACTGAGGTCAAGACTCGGAGTCGTCAGAGAGCCAACGTTGCTGCTGTTGCCAAACTTCAAACCTCCACCACCTGCTTGGTAGACATAACTGCCAGTCCAGCCAGAATTATCGGTATAGGTATCAAGCGAACTATCAATTCTTGTATTCTGGTCGCTCGTGGCTGTCACGCCGCTGAAGTTCTCGGTGAGCAACGCCGTGAGTGATGTCGGGTCCCCGCCACTCGGGTCGGCAATCTTGTTGACGTACAGGGTGTAGTCCGTCACGTTAGCATCTGGCGTGGCATCGGTCCACACGGCTTTGAAACTCGTGGTATTGACGTCGGCAGCCTCCGCCATCACGGGAGCGGCCTTCTCAAGGACGGCGCTGCCGCTGAGTTCGACACTCACCGCCTCGGCACCGGTGCTGGTGAGCGTCACGGTGGCGGTGTGGTTGCCGAAAGCCGTGGGGGCGTAGGTCACGGTGACCGTGGCACCATCGGCGGCATCGGCCGCACTGATGGTGGTCGGCGACACGGTGAACATACCCTCGCCAACAGCCACGGTGACATCACCTGTCAGGTTCGTGCCGGTCACGGTGAACGTCTGCTGCGCTGTGGCACCGGTCGTGACGTTGGTGAACGCCAGCGCCAACGGGTCAACGCTCAGGCGCGGGTCGCTGCTCTCAGTGAGCATCACCTCCTCAACGTTGCTCCACTCGCTCTCGGTGTCGTCGCTATAGACCGTCTTCACCTTGAACTCGTAGGTCGCGCCGGCGGTCAAGTCCTCTACGGTGTAGAACTTGTCGGTGATACCCGTCACCGTCAGGCCGCCGTTGTCGGCATCGCCACTGGTAGCCACCACGCGACGCGGCGCACTCAGTGCGCTGCTGGCATCGCCGGCATAGATAGTGACGTTGGCAAGATAGATTCGCTTGCTTGAACTAACAGTTATAGTGGCAGCAAGCCCATTTATGTCACTTAACGAAGAGATGTCAAACACTTCAACATAGTCAGCAAAACTTGATGTTGTCGAGATGGTACGCGTCGCTCCGCCAAATGACAAAGTAAACGAACTATTGTCTGAGCCATAATACTTGGTGTTGATGACAACCGTGGCTTTGGTGTAACCGGTGAAATTAAGACTCGGACCAACGAGCACACAGCCTTGACTGCCGGAGCCTAAGCGATAAGAATTCGTTCCGCTATCGGCGGCTCCATAACCGGAAGACTTAGTCCAATTGTTGTTCAAACCGTTGGCAAAACTATAGTCTCCGAGTTGTTCGTAACTCGCGACGGGCTCGTCGCCGCCGGCGGTCTTGTTGACCCAGAGGGTGTAACTCTTGACTTTGGAGGCGTTGGTCTCATCGGTCCACACGGCCTTGAACGAACTGCTGGTGACGCTTTGGGCAACGAGCATCACGGGGGCGAACAACTGCCAGTCGGCAATACCGGTCAGATTGACGGTAACATCCTCGGCGCCGTCGCTCGACAGCGTCAGCGTGGCACTGTGCACGTCGGCCGTCGTCGGCGTGTAGGTCACCGTGAGGGCGTACTCGCCATTAGTGAACGCGCTCGCCGCGATGGTCGCCGGCGCGCTGAACATCTCGGCATCGTCGCCGCCAATAGTCACAGTCACGTCACCGCTTAGGTACTCGCCAAGCACAGTGAGCGTCTTGTTGTAGGTGTCGCCCACGTAGTAGTCGCCGTCAAACTCAAGGTCTTCGGCAGCCAGCGTCGGAGTGTGCGGGCCGTCGTCCAGAGTCACCTCCTTGACGTTGCTCCACGCGCTCTCGTCGGCATCGGCACGGTCGGTATAGATAGCCATCACTTTATACTCGTAGGTCACGCCGGCCGTCAGCCCCGTCACCTCATACGACTTGCTTGTAATGCCGGTGATGGTGCGCACGCCGCTGTCGGCATTGCCCGTGTCGCTCACGGCGCGGCGACGCTGCACGCTGCCTACCGTCGTCGTCTTCTCCCACCTGAAAGTGATCTTATCAAGATACATCGCACCGCTATTTGAGCGGACACCGATATAGGCGTAGTCGCCGCTAATAGTCAACTCGGTCTGAGAATCGCTGGCGATGCTGCCGAGTTTGGTACCTTGTTTGGTGCTGTCATAGAGGTCGCTGCCGGAGGTATAAGCGGTATTGGAGCCGTACACGTCGAGCGTGCGACCCGAAGTGCTGCTGTTCCACTCCACGGTTATCTTCTTAATCTTGCCGCCACTGGTGGTCGACACGATGCCGGAAGGAGACGTGGCACGCATCTGGATGGCATTGCTGCTGCTCTTGGCCGACTGACCGGCATAGACGGCACCGGAGGAGCCCTGCTTACCAGTCCAAGCGGTGTAGGAGGTAGAAGTCACACCGGTTGTAGTGGCCGTCAGTTCATCGCTGACGGTGGTGGTTGTCGTCTCGGGCTTCTTGCTGATTTGCAGAGTGTAACTCGCTACGGCCTCGGCCTCGGTCTGGTCGGTCCACGTGGCGGTGAAAGCACTTGTGGTGACACCGGTGGCATCCTGCATCACGGGGTTATAGGTGTCCAACGGAGCCAATGTGGCAGTACCCGTCAGGGTGCAGGTCACCGGGTCGGCGCCGGTGCTGTTCAGCGTCAGCGTGGCGGTGTGGGTGCCGGCAGCCGTCGGGCTGTAGGTCACCGTGAGGGTCGCCTCGCCGTCACCGCTGCTGTCGATAGTAATGGGGCTGGTGCAGGAGAACATCGAGGCGTTATCACCGGTGATGGTCGCGGTAATGTTCGCACTCAAATCCTCATACATAATACCGACATCGGCGGTCGAACTCTGCCCGACAAACGCGGTAAACGATTTGGTCTCGTCGGCCACAATCAGCGGCTCGGGGTCGGCGGCAACGGTCTTCACCGTCTTCACGTTGCTCCAGTCGCCAGTGCTGTGCTCGGTGTCGGTAGTGGCCGGCACGGCGCGCACCTTAAAGGTATAGTTTTGGTCATCGGCCATGCCCGTCACAGTGTAACTCGTGCCGGTAATGTCGGTAATCGTCTTGGTGGTCACCCCGGCACGACGCGGCGCCGAACTGCTGCTGCCACCGAGTTTATAAATCTGCGGCAAGCGCATCGTTGTGGACGGGTTACTTGTATATGTAGTGAAACGCGGACTGCCGTTATTGTAAAGAATCTTGCCGGCAGTTCCAAAATCAATCGTCGCATTACCACTACTGATAGAGATTGTCACCGAAGTGCCGGTGCTGTTGGAACTCATCGTTTTCGCGGTGGTTGAAACCAGGTATGTGCCATCACTCTGTTTCAGTTTCCACGCGCTTGAATTTCCTTCCAACGTGAATACATTAACGTCCGTCACTCCGTTCAAATCAATACTGCTACTTGATATCGTGACATCTACCGATTGAAGGACTTTACTGGAAATCGAGCCAGCCGCCTTATTCGCTGTCTCATCAACCATAATTATCTTGTCGCCGGCCGAAAGGGTAGTCGCGTCTGTCACTTTGGTATAAACTGTTCCTGTCGTGCTGCTGCCGCCGCCGGAGGCGGGGTCGATTTGCAACTCGTAGGTCGCGGCACCGGTCACAGCACTCCAACTGGCGGTCCAGCCGCTGGTGGTGACATTGCTGGCGTCGGCGAGCACAGGCGCATCAAGCGGCGTCGTGTTACCCTTCATATACCAGAACGAGACACTCTTGTCGCTGCTGTTGATGTAAATGTCAGTCAGCGGCTGATCCATCGTGCCGGCTCCGCCGGTGGTGGAGGCTAACGAACCGCTCGCATACATATTCAACTTGGCGGCCGGCGTACTGGTATTGGTCAACTCGTGGTTGCTCTCGCCGTAGCAGTCGGCATTCTCATTGCTCGTGCTGAGTTTATTGTCGGCGGGAATAACCGTGAACAACTGCACGGCTTGGTCGTTGGGCGAGTTGGCCGTCCAGCGGCTGGCCACGTAAGTGAGGTGAGTGACCAACATACCCTCATCTTCAATGTACTTGTCCCAACCCTGCTTCACGCGGTTCTCGAGGTAGTAGCACTCGTTGCTGTTGAGCGGACTTGTGACCTTGTAAGACACATCGTCGCCGACATTCCATTTGGGCAGGGTGTACTGATGATTCTCTACCGGTGTGGAGGGCGTGTGCCAGCCCATGAACTCTTTCTCGTAGGCGTTGTAACCAATCGGGCAATAACCGTTGTTGTTATACGAGCCACTGCACATGATATCCCAGTAGCCCATACCATAGTAGTCATTCTTGTAGGTCGTCTCATAAAAGTCGGGCAAACCCATCACGTGACCGAACTCATGGCAATAGGTTCCCACGCCGTCAAGCGATGTGCCACTATCGCTGCTGCCGTTGATCTCGTTGAACACACCGAAGGCATCGATGGTCACACCGTTGCGTGTGCGCGTTCCGGTTCCGTCTCCGTAGTAGGCACCGCTTGACAACGACCACTGCATAGGCCATATAGAATTAGGCACAGTATTAGATGCCTGAGCCTCACCAACGCCGGCATAGATAACAATCACAACGTCTGCTTTATTATCGTTGTCGTTGTCATAGTTTGTCCAGTCTATGTCGTTGCCGGCCTTGTCAATCGCCTCACCAACCATCGTGGCAACGCCCACATCATCACCGCTGCTATCATTAGCACCGTATGTGGCACGGGTGCCGCTAAGCGTGTAAGGGCCATAGAACTCAAACTGCGGAGTGAACATCCCATTGCTCTGGTCCTTAAAGTAACGCAGAGCGCTGAACTTGCTCGTCGACTCGCTCGTATATGCCTCAACGATTTGAGCCTTGGTGTTTGAAAAACTCTTGTCGGAATACTGGACAAGAAGCACCGGCACGCGGGGTGAGCCAACTGTCGCGACTTGGGCATTACCGGCCGCCTTGCGTCGGCCATCAGCGGTAACGACTGACGGCATTGACTTGGCGAAAGCCGGCTTAGCCATATTGCGAGCAGTATTCTCGCGACCGGCCTTGACGCGCGGCGACTTTGCCATAATCGCCTTGGCCGACATCTGCGATGCGTTGATATTAAGATATGACTGCTCGCCGAGGCCACGTTGACCGGGCTCATGAGCAATAACAGAACTAGCACCTGTTGCGGTGCGATAAACCATGTCGCCGTTTGCCGCCTCAATCACGGGTTTGCCATCGGTTGTCACCCATGAGTGGTGCCACTCATCGCCCACCATGTGGAGGGTGATGGAAGTGCCGTCGCTCTGCATGACAGTCCTGTTTTGACCCGGTTTGGCGGGGACGGCAGAGGCGGCGACCCAGGTGAGGGCGACCGCCAATGCGGTTGTCAGGATTTTTCTCATAAAGAGTTGAATTGATTGTTAATTAGGTTGTTATGAGTATTAATTATTTTAATTCATCGTTGAAGTTACAAAGGTACTACATTTTTTTGAAATTCCCTCATTTTTAACATTTTTATTCAAAATATTGCAATTTTGTTACAAGCAATAAAACTAAGAGAACTAAGAGAACTAAGAGAACTAAGAGAACTAAGAGAACTAAGAGAACTAAGAACTCTTAGAACTCTTAGATTTCTTAGAATTCTTAGAACTCTCAGTTTCCCACAAAAAAAAACAGTTATTTCTTGTTGTTGTCTTCTTTTTTGTCAGTGCGGTTTGGGTTGTCGCGGTGTTGAGTGCGGGCGCGGTACATAGCCTCTTTAATGCCGCCTTCGGCGACAAAACGGCGTTGAATCGTGGCAAGCAGGCGAACCATCATATAATCGTAGCGGTGAATGAGGGTTAATGCGATATTGGCTACCGTTTCAGCCGACCGTTGTTTGGCTTTTTCAAGATATTCTTCCGGCTTCATGTGGTGATAACTGAATCGGCGTACCTGAAGCGTTCGCGGATCTTTTGAGTGCCACCGCTCCAAACTATGATGCAGCAAGTAATCCTCAAAGTCGGCTTTGACTTCCTGCATACTACCTCGAGCCACATTGAGCAATTTCAGTTCCATCTCGCGGGAGGTCACACCATCGGCAATCCCTTCGGCGATATTCTGTTTGCCGGACCGGGCTGCCTGCACCATTTGGTCAATTGTCCGATCGCCTCTCTCAAAATATGTGTTGGCAAAATGATGGGTAATCGCATAGATGCAACCGGCCAACTTGTAAACCATCAAGTTCTCGTAGTTGCCCTGCTGAGGCAAGAACGTCCCATCACCATTTGTAGCCATAATATAAAGTTATTAAAGTTATCATCAATTCTCTTAGACTTCTTAGACTTCTTAGACTTCTTAGTTTTCTTAGATTTCTCAGTTTTCTCAGTTTTCTCAGTTTAAAGCGGCATCACTTGGTGAGGCTGAGGTTGACGGAGATGCCGTAGTTGCTGTTGGTGGTGGGATAGGCAGTGGTGGAGACGAGCGGTGTGTTGATCTGGTGGTCGAAGTAGGCACCCAGCGTCAGGCGCTTGCTCAGCACATAGTTGGCCGTGAAGTTAATGCTCAGGGTGCGCGTGCCGCTGGTGGCCTGCGCCGAAGCGTCCTCAATCTTGCGGATAAGGGCGTTGTTGTTGCCGTACTTGATGTCGAGGTTCAGCGTCAGGTCGTTGCTCACGCCTTCCTGCTTTTTCTTAATCTTGAGGATAGAGTTAAAGTTGGCGATTTTGTAACTGGCGCCCACCACAAACTCCTTGTTATTGGCCTCGACGACTTGTCCGGCGGCGGTGTTCAGGGTGAGGGTGCGGCCGTCGCGATACTCGAGGTTGAACGTCAGACCGTTGTTGAGCGTGGCGTTGAGGCCGATGAGCGGCGCGAATTTCTCGGTGAGGGTCACCGACGAGATGTTGTAGGGCGACGAGGGCGTGGCGCCGCCGGTGAGCGCGTCCTGGGTGAAGCCCAAGCCATTGCCCACCATCACCCAGTCGGTGAACGAGTTGAAGGAGCCCACGGCGTAGGTACACTGATAGGCGTGGGTGAGCGTGACGTTCTTGAAGAACTTCTTGAGGAACGACACCTTCGACAATCCGTCGTAGGTCAAGCGCCAGTTGGGCAGGATTTCCTTGATGCCAGGGAAGGGGTTGAGCGACACTTTCGACGGGTTCTTGCCGCTATAGGCGGCGAGGAAGGCGGGAATGAGCACATCGCTGCTCATCTTGTTGACGGTGCCGTTGGCCGGGTCGAACGGCTTGCCGGCCATAATGGTGCCCTCAAAGAAGCCACCGGTGGGATAGTTAAGGCCGTTGTACTGTGCCTGCAAGCGCTCGGCCACCACGGGGATGCCGGCCAGGAAGTCGTCAAAGGCCTGACTGTGATAGCCGTCGGAGGCCTTGACACCGCGCAGAGCCGTCTTGATGGCCATGTGGGTCTTGGTGTAGGAGCCGCCGTAGAGGTAGCCCATGTTGTCGTACATGAACTGCACCTGCGTCGTGCGGTTATCGGTGCGGTTGCCGGTGAGCGTAATCTTCAGGCCGCGGATTGGCTCAAGTTGCACCTCAGCGTTAAACTCGCTCGTGTTGCTGTACATGGCGTTGGTGGTCATCGACGGGTCGCAGAGCAGCCAGCCGCGGTCTTTGGCCTTCTGGATATATCCCTCGCCGGTGAAGCCGAAAGCGAAGTCCAGACCCGGCGCCATCACGTCGTAGTGGGTCGTTTGACCGAAGATGTCGCCAACGTCGGGTATAAACTGCGGCAGCGACAGCGAACGCGTGGAGCGGTAACGCACACTCACCGAGCGCACACTCATCAGCAAACGAGTCGAGTACTGCCCCAGTTCGGTCCAGAAGTTCTTCTTCTCCTCGGGTTTCACCTCGGTGATGGTGAACTTCACGTTCTGGTCGCCCCGCGTGAGGATCTCCACGCTATTGTCGTCGATGGTCTTGAACTCGATGGCCACCGGCTTGTTGCCTTTGGTGGTCATGCCGGTCACCTTCACCTTCTTCACGTTCATGTTGTGCTTGATGACGATGGACGTGTCCTTCTCGAGTTTGAAGGTGCGCGAGAACTTCTTCGGCTTGAAGGCTTTGTTGTTGCGCTGAGTGGAGCCTTGCCCCGAGAAGCGCTTGTTGACGTTGGCCAGATAGGGTATCTTGTTGTAGAGTTGCTCGAGGTTCATGCGGCCGTCCAGATTGATGCTCGACTGGTTTGCCACAGTGTTGCCGGCAAACACGCCGCCGATGGTCGTGCCGCGATCCCAGCGGTAGGTGCTGTTATAGGTGGCGCTGGCGGTGATGAAACTCAAGATGGGAATTTCGTTGAACGGAGCCTTGTAACTGGCGTTGAACGTCTGGTTGTAGGCCCACGGGGTGCCCAAGTCCTTGATTGAGCGCCACACCGAGTCGCGCCAATCGCGGTAGCGGTCGGGGAACAACTTCTTGTTCACCTGCCCCACCGGCTCGAGGATGTGGGCGGTGGTGTTGCTCGAGAACGATGCCGAGAGGCTCTTGGTAAAGTTCCACGTGATGGCGAACTGGCGGTCCCAGAGGAAGTTTTTGCTCACGCTCACCGGCAATTCCACCTGGATATCGGTCTCGTTGCGCGTTTGCTGCTCGTAGTAGTAGCGCGATATGTTGGTGCTGAAGGCAATGCTCGCCGGAAGCCAGCGGAACTCCCAGTCGCGCAGGAACTTCCACGTCTTTTTCTTCTCGTCAATCCACCCGAACGGCTTGAGCGGCTTCACGTAGGGTGCCCAGTTATACTGGAGGCTGCCGCGATAGTCGTTGGTGTTCTCGTAGGTGTTGTTGGGGTCGTTGAGGTGGGTCTTGGTGGACGAGTAACTGAATGTGAAGTTGGCCGGATCCCACGGCATGGGGTTCTTGCTCTTCACATCAAACTTGAGGCCCGAGATGGAGAAGGCCTTGGTGGTGCGCTGCGTGACGGCATAGGCGCTGATTGAGTCGCGCTGATGCTTGGTCTCGGTTGCCTCAAGGGCGTCTTTGAGCAGAACGTCCTGGTCGAGCGGGTTATACTTGGGCGTGGTCTTCTCGTTGCTGTAACTGTAGTAGAGCGGGGCGTTGAGTTTAACCTTCTCGGGCAGGAAACGGCCCAGGTTGACCTGCACGGCCACGTTATACTGGTTGTAGTCGTCGAGGCGGCGCTGGCTCAGACTCTGGTCCACCGAGCCAAAGCCGTTGCTCTCGTGGTGGTAGCCCACGTTGACGCTGGCGATGTCGCTCAAGCCCAGTGTGGCCTGAGCCTTCGCGGCCCAGCCGCCCTTGTTGTCGAAGTCGGTCATACGCAACTCGTCGACCCAGACCACACAACTGCGGTTGGAACTGGCGTTGTTGCGCACACCAATCAGGATCACGCGCACATCGCTCAGCGACGGATTACCCAACACCGTCACGCGGTTGGCCGCGCGGTTGGGGTCGGTGCTCGTGTAGCGGTTGATATAACTGACGCCCTCGGTGCCGCTCATCTTCTCGAGGTTGCGCTGCTTCTTTACATCGGTGAGCACATCGAGGTCAATGTCAATCATGTTCTGCTCAGGCCACACCTTGAGGCGGTCAGCCGTCGAGTTGTTGTTGTAGCGTCCGGCCTCGGTGAGCGAGACAGGCACCTCGTACTCGTAATAGTTGTTCTTCACATCACTACCCAGACGGATAAAGACACTCACGTCGCCGTCGTGCAACTGGGTGTCGCCGATGAGAGCCTCGCTGTGGACAAACATCTGCAGGCGCTGATAGATGCGCAGGTCGAGGCTGGTGTTGCGGTAGATGCCGCGAGCGTCGCCGGCCTGCAGGTCGTCCACCTTGATTTGCATTGACTGCTCGTTGAGTTGGGTCACCTGGCTCGAGCCGCTGTCGACAATGCGCGTCACGCCCGGCGGCAGCACATAGTTGACCGGTTCGCGCGTGGCGTTCTCCTCGATGTTGACCGTGTTGACCGACACGCTGCCCGTGGCGGGCTGGTCGCCGCGCATGTTCAGGTTGTAGTCGTAGTTGCGCCACTCGCCGCGCACCAGTTCGAGGGTGGCGAAGCGCAGGTGGGTCGTCTCGCGGAAGCCCGTCATGAACATACGCATAAAGCGGATGGTCGAGAAGTCGTTGATCGAGCCGACGCGCTTTTGATATTGGCGCAGGGGGATGGTGAACTGATACCACGTGGCGCGCTGCTGGGTGCCGTTGCGCACGGTACCGACAAACACCTGCTTATCGGTGATATAGCCGCGGCCCACCTCGAGCGAGTCGGGGTGGATGGCAACGCGATACTGGAAGTAGCGCTCATACTCGTTGAGCGTGTTGTCCTGGTTGATATCCTCCACATCTGGCACCGAGCGGGCGCTCTGATAGAGACCGTCGCTGGCGTCCTCGGCGCCGAGCGAGTTGCCCTCGGTGCCGTTGTAGTGTTTGTAACGCTCGAGAATCGACTTGCGCTGCGCGTCGAAGTCGTAGCCGCGATAGAAGTGGTAGTTGTCGCCACCCGGGTCGTTCAGCGGCGAGAAGGGATCCTCCTCCATGGCGGCGATGGTGGCGGGCGACAACTTGGTGCGCAGTTTGTTGACGTAATCGCGATAGGTGTCGTGCTCCTGCTCCATAGCCGTCGAGAGGCCATTGAGACCCAAGTCCTGATAGACGCGCGAGCCGGCGGCGTTGTCAAAGGCGTAAGTCATTGACGTCTTGTCGCTAACGCGACCCCACTCGGTGTCACGCAGCGGCGTCGTTGTGTCGTCCGGACCGGTGGGCAAGCCGTTCTCATAACTCTTCAAGCCGTCCTTGAGGATATCCTCGCTCACCTCGCCCAGGTTGAAGTAGAGGTAGCCACCGTCGCGGTTGGGGTTGGTCTCGTCGATGAACGGGTCGAGCATCCAGAACTGGATATACTCGATGTTGCTCTGCTCGAAATTGGTGTTGTCGAGTTTGCGCATAATGCCGCCCCATCGCTTCTCGGGATTGAGCAGGTTACCGTCGGCGTCGATGTTATCGGCATCGAGGTTGTATGGTCCGCGCTCCTTGGGATAGAACGAGAGGTTGAGGGTCTGGATGGTCGACGACTCGCCGTAGTTGAGTTCGCGGCCGGGGAACACCTCGGTATAAGGCACCTCGCGCACGTAGGGGTTGGAGAGTTGGTCGAGGTCGTTCTTGATATATCCGGGCACATACGACGAGTTGCGCTGCGTGAATAGGCGGTCGATGTAGTACCAGGCGAGCAGCGAGCGGTTCTTGCCGTAGTCGATGTTGTTAGTCAGGCCGGCCTCGGGGAAGAGGGCGCCGGAGCCGCTGTCGTAGGGCGTTGAGGCAAGGAACCACGAGTAGGGCGAACGCAGGTCGATGCCGCTCTGGGTGGTCTCAAAGTCGTCGATATAACTGCTGCCGGCGTTGCTGCCCGTGCGCGACTTGTGAGGTATGAGTTGTGCGAACTCACCCTTGAAGGTGAACGTCGAGGGAGCGGTGGCGTTGACCGTGGGAATCTTGTTGAGCAAGTTGGTGAGCCACATGAAGCGGGTGCTGTAACTCGTGTTCACGCCCCAAATGGTGTTGTTGACAAGTTCGTCGCCGATCGACACCTTCTCGGTGAGGGCCTTCTCGCCATAGTGCATCAGCGTGCCGCCGATGTGGAAGTTCTTGTTGAAAGCATAGTCCAAATCGAGGCCGAGCAACGTCTTGCGCTGCATCGAGAAGGTGCTCTGGTTCTCGAGGGTGACGCTCACCGGGGTGCCGGCGTCGATGATACTCTGGTTGGTGATGGTCACCTGGCCCATATTGTAATCGACGGTGTAGTCACTGTTCTCGGTGAGGGTCACGCCGCCGGCGGTTACCACAACCGAGCCTCGCGGCACGTTCATCGCGTTGAGTTTGATGGTGTTGCCGCTGCTGGCCTGATACTCGCCCTGAAGCACAAACTTGTTCTTGTCCTGATGCTGGCGGGCAACGGTGAGCGTACTGTCGTAAAGTTCTTGATAAACGTACTTATCGGCAATGGCATCGCTGCCGATTTTCGAGCGCAGGTGCTTGCCAAACGGCTCCACAACCGGGAAGATAATCTTGCCGGTGCTGGAGTTGACGGTGTAACCCTCGAGGTAGTCAAAGCGGCCGTCGATATTCTCCTGGCCGTTGGCGTCCAAGCGGTCAAGGTTCATCACCTGCAGCAGCGGCTTGCCGGCGATGGCACCCTCCGAGAGGAAGGTGAGTTCAGTGCCGGTGGTATCACTCAAGTACTTGATGTTGAGTTTGAAGTTGTTCTTCTGGATTTGGTAGGCGCCCAACGAGTAGATGTTTTTCATCATCAAGTGCCACGCCGGCAACTGCGGCGACACGGTGGTGCCCTTGAGCATCTTGACGTAGAGGGCCTGGTCGGTGGAAGTGATGTCGCCCGAGAACTCGCCCACCTGATACACCTTGCCGTTATACTTATATTGATAGGCGACGGCGAGCGTCTCGTCGGCGCCCAGGGCCTGCTTGAGTTGGATGTAGCCCAGAGTGGAGTTGAGGGTATATTCGCTGGTGGTGAGGATGCGCGCGCTCTCGATTTTCTCATAGTCACGGCCGCCCTCAAAGCCGTAGGTCTCCAACGGCTTCAGCACCGTGGCCACCTCGCTGATGTAGCGGGCACCCTCGTAGTTGTTCTTGATCTCGGTGAGCAGGTTGTTGCTCTGGTTGGACGGGTTAATGATGGGGCCGCCGCTATACCAATGGCGGCAAGCCAAATGCTCGGCCTCGGCCTCACCCAGGTCCATAAAGGCCACCAGGTTGCGGGCCTCGCTGTAGTTGCTGCGCTTGTTGGTAATCCACACCTCGATGCGCGTGATGTCTATACCGCTCGACACCAGCGGCAGTTTCGAGCACCACTGGTCGTAGTTGTCGCGGAAGAAGTGCGAGAGGAAGTAGTTGCGGTTCTGGTCATACTTGTCGGCGGTGACATAGAACTCGGTGGTCTGGGCGCCGCCCTTGGTGTTGACCGTCTGGCTCTCGCTGTTCTGCTGCGAAACGAGAGCGGTGGCCGTCAGTTTGCCAAACTGTAGTTTGGCCTTGACACCGAATAGCGCCGCACTACCGCGGATGAGCGACGAACCGGTGGTCATGCTCACGTTACCGGCCTCGATGCTCTTGATAATCTCATCCTCCTTGCCCTCGTAGGCCAACTTGAGGTTCTTGGTGTCGAAGTCAAACGTGGCGGCGGTGTTGTAACTCATGTTGAAGTGCATCTTGTCGCCCACGCTCGCCGTGACATTGGCCTGGATCTTCTGCTCAAAGTCGAAGTAGGTCTTCTTGCGGGCGGCCACGCTCAATGCCGGGTTGTCGGTCTTGTTGCTCTTGATGCCCATATTGACTGTCACCGAGCCCTGCGTCTTGAGCTGCACGCCGCCGGGGCCGAAGATCTTGTCCAACGGGCCGAGGCCGAACTGCATGTCGAGGAAGTTGAAGGGGTTCTTCTTCTTCTCCTCAACGCTCTCCGAGTTCTTCTGGCGATAGTACTCCATCATCGACTGGCGCACGGCGATGTTGTTGTACTCATCGGCGCTGAGGATAAACGGCGTGACAATGTCTTGGTCGCCCAACTTGGTGTGGATCACGTAGGTGCCCGTCTCGTAATCATACTCGGCCTCGGTCTTGATGTTGGAGGGGTCCTTGAGGTCGATGCTGTACTCGTGGGGGCGCGTGATATCGTCGTAGGTGCCGGGCACAGTGGGTTGCACCCCAAACTGGAGGTCAACGCTGTCGAGGCGCGTCTTTTTTTCTGACGATTGGCGCACGGGCGGCGGAGGTGGCGGCTGCATGGTGCTCGTGACGTATTGCGACAAGGCGTCGCCTGCCGGCCATAGGGCCAGCATCACCAATGCCAATATTGTCACGATCCACGTCCGCTTCATCACTTTTTCTAACTTTTTCTGGTTCTAGGCTCCCTAGAGTTTCTAGGATTCCTAGAGTTTCTAGGATTCCTAGGGTTTCTAGGATTCCTAGGGTTTCTAGGGTTTCTAGGGTTCCTAGGATTTCTAGGGTTCCTAGGATTTCTAGAATTTCTAGCCCCCTCCTTTTGGAGGGGGTTGGGGGAGGCCGAGCCGGCGTCACTTCATGGCCTTGAGGGCGCGCTTGATGGCCTGTTCCACATCGAGAGTGGGCTCGGCCTCGAGCACCGCCTTAAGGGCTTTGTGGGCCTGCTGCTGGGTGAAGCCCAGCATCATCAGGGCGGCCAAAGCCTCGTCCATCACACGCGGCGACGACGCGGCACTGCCTCCATCACCACTATTAAACGTGACAGAGGCGGTATTTATTTTATCCTTGAGGTCAACAATAATGCGTTGAGCCGTCTTGCCGCCCACTCCTTTAACTCCCTTGAGCACGGCCACATCGCCGGTGGCGATGGCCTGCTCGAGTTGGTCGGGCTTCACGCTCGAGAGTATCATGCGCGCCGTGCCGGGTCCGACACCGCTCACTGTCACGAGCAGGTCGTACATGTCCCGCTCTCGTCGGCTCGCGAAGCCGTTGAGCAGGTGGGCGTCCTCGCGTATGACCTCGCTCACCCACAACTTCACCGTCTCGCCGGGTTTGCACTTGAGCAGGTTGTCGTAGGTCATCAGGGTGATGGCCATGCCGTAGCCGATGCCGTGGTTGTCGAGTATCACCATCGTGGGCTGTAGTTCGGAGATGTTGCCGCTGATATATTCAATCATTGCAGATAAGAATTATGAGTCCATTTGAGAAAGTCCAAAAATATAGAATAAAACTAAAACAACTAAAAACAAACTAAATTAACGACCTTGTTATTAATTATTTATGAATTGTCCAAGTAGTTCAGGCAGTTTTCTATACTTTTTCAAGCGGACTCAGATAATTGCCTTTTGAAACTTTTCAAACTGCAAAATTACTAAAAAACCGCGACCCGTAAGCCATCTTCGCCCAACTATTTTGAGACACCCGTCGTCAAAGGGTGGCTGGCGGCGGCGCGCCGAAGGGTCTCGGCGCGTTTGGGACATTGCCTGGCGCGGGCTCCCATGGGTGGTGCGACTGTGAAAAATAGTTAAATATCGACACTTTGTGGAATTGGTTCGGTTTTTTAGTTTAATTTTGTGCTACATAAATAACACAATATTTTTTTGACAATGAAACAGAAAACAATTCTCGTCATGTCTCTGGCATGTATGCTGATGGCCGGCACAGGCTGCAGTGACGTCCACGTCCTTCCCGCCGAACTGCCCGCGCCCGTTCAGTCTTTCGTCACCCAGCAGTTCCCCGGTCAGAACATCACGTTCGCCGACAAGGACTGGGAGTGGTTCGGCTACGCCTATGACGTGGTGCTCGCCGACGGCACGCAGTTGAGTTTCGACACAGACAACCAGTGGGACAAGGTGGAGTGCCGCATGAGCGCCGTGCCCGCCACACTGGTGCCTGCGCCAATCGCCGCGCATCTTGTCGCGAACTTCCCCGGCATCACGATTGTGAAAATCGAGAAGGAGCGCTACGGATATGACATAGAACTCGCCAACCAACTAGAACTCAAGTACAACCACCAGGGAGCCCTGATGGAGATGGACGACTGACGAGTGTAGTTTTCATCGACAACCGATTAAACCTATAGAGGTTTCCTTGGTCTTTTGTGTAGTTTACAACATCTTTCACTACTTATTATTTAACCAACAACAATGAAAAAGTTTTTATTGCTCTTTGTGGCTATGCTGACTATCGGATTCAGCGCCAAGGCCGACCACGACCAGGTGATCACTTTCAACCAACTGCCCGCAGTTGCTCAGACGTTCCTGAAGCAGCACTTCGCTGACAAGATGCCTCTGATCGTCACCGTGGACTGGGACGACTACACCGTGATGTACGACAGCGGTGAGAAGGTGGAGTTCGACAAGCAGGGCAACTGGAAAGACATTGACTGCCGTTCCTCGCTGGTGCCCGCGGCCCTCATCCCCGCGCAGATCAAGACCCATGTCAATGCCACGTTCCCCGGCACGTCAATCCTCAAGTTGGAACGCAACCGCAGCGGCTATGAGGTCAAACTCAACAACGGCCTCGAAGTCGAGTACAACCGCGCGTTCCAAGTGATTGGCATCGACGACTGACCAACACATTGACAACAACACGAGGAGGCCAGCGACCGCGTCGCTGCCTCCTCTCATTTATCATTATCAGCCAACCACATCATGAAGATTTTCCAGTCACTGACAGTCGCCCTGTGTGCGCTCGCCCTCGCCTCGTGTGGCGGTAACACCCAGCAGCAACAAGTCCCCGTTCCCGCCCCGCAGGGCGAGCAGCCGGCAGCCGTGCAGCAGGCCCCCGTGCAGGCGGCACAGCAGCCTGAGGCGCAGCAACCGGCGGCACAGCAACCGGCGGCCCAGGCGGTTCCGGCACAAGCCCTGCCGCAAGCCATCACCACATTCCTGCAGCAGCACTTCCCCAATGTGGCGATCGCCATGGTCGAGACCGACGCCGACCACGGAGGCCTCGAATATGACGTCACCCTCACCAACGGCGTCGAGGTTGACTTCGACATCAACAACCAGTGGGAACAGGTGGACTGCAGGGCGCAGGCGGTGCCCGCGGCTCTCGTGCCCGCTCCGATCGCCGCCTACGTCAAGGCCAACTACCAGTCGATGGCAATCACCAAGATCGACAACAACCATTACGGCTACGAAATCCGTCTGGTGAACGGCATGGAACTGAAGTTTGACGCCAGCGGCCGCTTCCTCGCCTACGACGACTGACGCGCGCCCCCATGGCGCGGGCTTGCGCCCATCGGCGTGACGCCGGCGCCTGATCTGCTCAACTCAAGTTTCTAAAGTCGGGTCGGGTCGCGCCCCTCTCCGTAAAACGCGGTTATAACAAATAAATCAGCCCCGCCAGGGGCGACAGAGTTTCGTGAGTTTCTGTCGCCCCTGGCGGGGCTGATGTCATGGGGATGCTCTTTTGTGTCACGGGGGTGGAGCGCGTGCTCCACCCCCGCCTATGAACTTGTCACCCGCTCCGTGGGTTCCTTGAGTCAGTTATATATATGGTGGCGTGTCACTCCTCGGCGTTGCCGGCGGCGCGCGCCACACGCTTGCGCTCTATCTCGTCGAGGATAATCTTGCGCATGCGGATGTGGTTGGGCGTAATCTCGACATACTCGTCGGCCTTGATATATTCCAACGCCTCCTTAAGGCTGAACACGATTGGCGGCACGATATGAGCCTTCTCGTCGCTGCCGCTGGCACGCACGTTGGTGAGTTTCTTGCTCTTGGTCACGTTCACCAGCAGGCCGTGCAGGGTGCGCTCGCGGCGGCTGGCAAAGCCGTTGAGCAGGTGGGCATCCTCACGGATTACCTCACTCACCCACAGTTTGACCGTCTCGCCGGCTTTTGCCTTGAGCAGCGCGTCGTAGGTTGTCAACGTAATCGCCATCTCATAGCCGATGCCGTGATTGTCGATTACCACCACGGTGGGTTGCAGTTCGGCCACCGTTCCGCTGATATAATCGATCATTAGTTAACGTTTATTATTCCGTTTGATTGGCATCTTTAGCCAGACGCAGTCCCAAGCAGAGAATCCGCGTGCTTTCCAAATTAAAGTGGCGACACGACACGCGGCAATTTTTGTCGTGATAGTCACACCAGCAACCACCACGGTACACGCGTTTGACGCCTGTTGACGGGCCCTGAGGGTTAGTCACATCGGTGTTATCGTAGGCGCCGTACCAGTCGCTGCACCACTCCCACACGTTACCGCTCATGTCGTACAGTCCCAACTCGTTGGGGGCAAGTGTCGCCACCGGCTGTGTGCCATAGGTCGGTTGTCCCTCGGCAAATGACGGCAAGTTGTCATTATACCAACCCACATCCACGGCTGCGTTGCTTCCGGCAAACTTGTAGCCACAACTTTTGTTGCCACCGCGTGCCGCAAATTCCCATTCAGCCTCGGTTGGCAGCCTGAACGTCTCGCCGGTAATCGCGTTCAGCCGGGCAATAAACTCCAGACAATCGGTATAACTGACCATTTCCACAGGGCGGCGGTAACAGTCAGCATAGCCGCCGGAGGCTGTAAAGTAGCTTGGATTGACATCCATCACGGCCGTCCACAATTCTTGAGTAACGGGTGTGATGCCTATCATGTAGTCGCTTAGGGTCACGTTGTGCACGGGCAATTCACGCTCCATCACATCGCCACCCTGCTCGCCAGTGCCGCCCATGGCAAACGTGCCTCCGGTCACCGTGACCATAGTGAAACGCACGCCGTTGGCAGTGTAGATCCTTACGGATAGTGGCGAGGGGGTGGGCGATAGAATGTAGTTCAGCAGGACATTCACGTCACCAACGTCCACAATGTAGTCGTCATTGAGGTCGAATCGTTCCACGGGTGACATGGCGATAGCTACTGCCGTCCACAAAGAGACCGCGACTATAACGATAAATCGGCGTACCATAGTTTATTTATTCCTCGGCGTTGCCGGCGGCGCGCGCCACACGCTTGCGCTCTATCTCGTCGAGGATAATCTTGCGCATGCGGATGTGGTTGGGCGTAATCTCGACATACTCGTCGGCCTTGATATATTCCAGAGCCTCCTCGAGGCTGAACACGATTGGCGGCACGATGTGAGCCTTCTCGTCGCTGCCGCTGGCGCGCACGTTGGTGAGTTTCTTGCTCTTGGTCACGTTCACCGCCAAGTCCTTCTCCTTGGCGTGCTCCCCCACCACCTGTCCGGCGTAAACATCCTCCTGCGGGAAAATGAAGAAGCGGCCGCGATCTTGCAGTTTGTCGAGGGCATAGGCATAAGCCGTGCCGCCCTCGGTGGCGATGAGCGAACCGTTAGTGCGGCGCGTGATCTCGCCCTTCCACGGCTCGTAACCCAAGAAGCGGTGGGCCATGATTGCCTCGCCGGCACTCGCCGTGAGCACGTTTGTGCGCAAACCAATGATGCCGCGAGCCGGAATCTTGAACTCGAGCATAATGCGGTCGTGCTGTGTCTCCATAAGAGTCATCTCGCCCTTGCGGCGCGTCACCATGTCGATCATCTTGCTGGAATACTCCTCGGGCACACTGATGGTGAGTTCCTCGATAGGCTCACACTTCACGCCGTCAATTTCTTTAATAATCACCTGAGGCTGGCCCACTTGCAACTCATAGCCCTCGCGGCGCATCTCCTCGATGAGCACACTCAGATGGAGCACGCCACGGCCGTACACCAACCATGCGTCCTCACCATCGGTACGCTCGACGCGCAGGGCCAGATTCTTGTCCAACTCGCGCTGCAAACGCTCATAGATGTGGCGGCTGGTGACGTACTTGCCGTCCTTGCCGAAGAATGGCGAGTCGTTGATCGTGAACAGCATGCTCATCGTGGGCTCGTCGATGGCGATGCGAGGCAGTGGCTCGGGGTTGGCAACGGTGGTAATCGTGTCGCCGATTTCAAAGCCGTCAATACCGATGATGGCGCAGATGTCGCCGCTCGACACCTCGTCGACGTGCTTCTGGCTCATGCCCTCAAAGGTGCGCAATTCCTTGATCTTTTGCTTCACGATGCTACCGTCGCGCTTGCACAGCGCCACCTCCATGCCGTCGCGCAGCGTGCCGCGATGCACGCGGCCCACAGCGATACGGCCCACGTAACTGCTGTAGTCCAGACTGGTGATGAGCATCTGCGGGTCACCCTCAATCTTCTCGGGCGCGGGGATATACTTGATGATGGCGTCGAGCACTGCTGTAATGTCGTCCTTGGGGCGACGCCAGTCGCGGCTCATCCAACCCTGCTTTGCGCTGCCGAACACCGTCGGGAAGTCCAACTGGTCCTCGGTGGCGTCAAGGTTGCACATCAGTTCAAACACCAACTCCTGCACCTCGTCGGGGCGGCAATTGGGTTTGTCCACCTTATTTATAACAACGATGGGTTTCAGGCCCAGTTGGAGTGCCTTCTGGAGCACAAAACGCGTCTGCGGCATCGGGCCTTCAAAGGCATCGACCAGCAGCAGGCAGCCGTCGGCCATGTTGAGCACGCGCTCCACCTCGCCGCCAAAGTCGCTGTGACCCGGCGTGTCAATAATGTTAATTTTTGTGTCCTTATAGGTAATCGACACGTTTTTGCTCAAAATCGTGATGCCACGCTCGCGCTCAAGGTCGTTACTGTCAAGGATTTGAGTGCCCATCACTTGGTTATCGCGAAAAAGGTTGCCCGCGGCAAGCATCTTGTCCACAAGAGTGGTCTTGCCGTGGTCAACGTGAGCGATAATTGCTACATTGCGAATATTTTGCATATCTCTTCTCTAAAAATCGGCTGCAAAGGTACGAAAAAAGTACGAAGTACGAGGTATGAAGTGTGAAGTATTTTTTTAGGAGCAATAGGAGATATAGGAGATATAGGTTGCTCCTATCGGGACACATGGTCTTCGGTGCGGCGCTCGCGGTCGGTGCCCACGTCGTTGAGGTCGAGCAGGGCGCTGCGCATCAACGGCTCCACGCGCTCCAGCAGCCAGCCACCAATCAGTTCGGCACCGCCATCGCCCACCATGTCGGCAAGCATATTGAGCACGTTGTCGCTGATGGCCTCAAG
The DNA here is from genome assembly GCA_017454355.1 of Muribaculaceae bacterium. Lineage (GTDB taxonomy): Bacteria > Bacteroidota > Bacteroidia > Bacteroidales > Muribaculaceae > Sodaliphilus. The sequence goes on along the minus strand of JAFTDD010000011.1, from coordinate 13,429 downwards.
ATTCGCCCGGCCCACCTGCGGATCCTCGCCACCGCGTGTGACGCTGAACAAAGCCTCGGTGAGCGGCTCACGCAGATACTGCAACACGAGCGACTTCAACTGGTCGGCGTTGGATGGTAAGTCCTCGGCCTTTACACCGGCCAGACTCAGCAGCGGCGCGGCACGCTGCAGCATACCGCCCATGCGCGACCAGACCTTTTTGGCACCCATCGCGGCTAACACATCCACGCCGCGAGCCAATCGCCGTTGCCCCAGTTCGCTCCAAGGGCACTCCGGGTTGTCGGCCAAGAAAATCGTGGTGAAAAGTTGACCATGCCGCGCGTCCTCGCGTCGGCCAATTTCAATCACTCTATACGGGAACGGCCACGTCGTCGCCGATCCGGTCGCCACCTCCAGCACTCCTCCTTTAGGAGGGGCGGGGGGGAGGCTTACCGCATCGGTGATGTGCAAATGGCCCGTGAGCACAAGGTCGGCTCCGGCAAGAGCCTCTGCCACCTTGTCACGGTCCTCGACGATGTAGTTGGGCAGCAGTCGCGCCTGGCCGTCGATATGCTCCAGCAGGTGGTGGTGCATCATCACCACCACGCGGTCGCCGCGCGAGCGTGCCTCGGCGATTTGTGCACTTGCCCAACGGCGCGTTGACGGCTTGACGCGTCCGGCGTTGCGATAGACTGTCTTGGTGTCGCCCCACGCCTCAGAGCGGTTCTCGTCATAGCGGTTGCTGTCGATGGCCAATAGTGTCACACCGGGCAACAGCGGCGCCACATAACTCAGCGAGGCCGTGTCGCGCGACGTAGCCGCGACGTAGCCGCAGTCGCCGTAAATGGCAGCGAACTCATCGGATGTCACCGTCCGGCCGCCGACAGCATGGGGATTGCGCACATCATGATTGCCGGGCACGACAAACGTCGGCACGCCATCGGCTCGCAGGCTCTTGAGGCGGTCGGCGAGCCACTCGTGGCTCGCGCGCTCGCCGTTATAAGTCAAGTCGCCGGCAATGAGCAGAGCCGCGGGGCGCACACGCCGCGCGCTGTCGAGCAGCGCGTCGACGATGGCCGGGCTATGCTCCGTCAACTTCAACTCGCCGGCAGGAACGTTGCCCTCCACCAACTCCGGCGCCAGCACGTGCGGGTCGCTGATCACCATCAGTTGGCTCTGTTGCGCCGCCGCTCCCAGCGAGCAGCACAACAACAACTCCAATAGTTTCTTTCTCATCACTAAAAATAATTGTTTCGCGTCTATTTTCGTCTATAACTACGTCTATTATCGTCAATTTTTTGTCTAATTAAGATAGACGGAAATTGACGTTGTTATAGACGTGAATTGACGCTAACCCAAAAAATTACCGAACTATTGATTTTAGATTTTGAAAGATTTCCAGCCCGTTAGGGCGGCCTAATCTTTTATATTGCGAGACGAAGTCTCGTATAATTTAGCCCCCTCCTTCAGGAGGGGGGTGGGGGGAGGACAACTCTTTAGAATCTCACCGTGAGGTGGGCCAGGGCGTTGATGCCGGCCATCGGGTAGAACCGCGGGTCGCGGCTCAAGGTGTAGCCTTTGGTCTTGTCTCCGCCTGGATAGAGGGCGGCCGTCTGAGAATAGCCGTTGGTCTCATACTTCTTGTTGAACAGGTTGAACACGCTCACGCCCACTGTGATTTCCTTGACGTGAGGAATCTTGGGCAAGCGATAGTTCAAGTGGAGGTTCGAGACAAAGTAGGGGTCAAGCGAATCCTCCTTCGAGCCGGTGTTGTCAAGATATTGGCGGCTCACCCATTGTCCCTCGAGTTGTGCCGAGAAGCCCTTGACGGCGGCGCTTATCACGGTGCCGGCAATCACCGACGGCGAGAAGGCGATTGGCGTCTGTCCCATATTAATTGCCGTCTGGGTGTACATGTCGTCCCAAGAGTCGGCGTCGTAGTCACTCACATAGGCCACATAGTCGTTGATGCGGTTGCGGCTCAGCACGGCGTTAACGTCCCACCGCAGCCACGACGTGATGCGCCAGCCCGCCGTGAGTTCAACGCCCATGCGGTAACTGTCGGGCACGTTCTCGGCCATCGGCTCGCCAATCTCGTTCAGGCGGCCGTTGAGCACGAGTTGGTCGCGATAGGTCATATAGTAGAGGTTCACGCCGGCGTTAAACGCGCTGCCGGTCCATTCGTAGCCCACCTCAAGGTCGGTGAGGCGCTCGGCTCGTGGTCGCTCAAGGAAGAGGCCGTCGGTGTAGTTGTTGCGTGTGGGCTCCTTGTGGGCCACGCCCACCGAGGCGTAGGCGCGATGGCCGCCACGCGTCCAGTTCAAGCCCACTTTGGGATTGAAGAAAGTGAACTTCTCATCAACGTCGAGCACTTGCAAGTGTTCTGGCGAGGCTGTCCAGTCCCACTTGTCGTTGTCGCCGGTGATGCGATAGTTGATGTGACGCAACTGCAAGTCGGCATAAGCACTCAATCCGCCCACTATCATGTAGTTGCCCTTGGCATAGATGTTCAGGTCGGTCTTGCGGCCGTTGTTGCGGTAATACTCGTGCTCCGGAGCCAGCGGCGCGGTGTAGTTCTCCACCCAGAGCACGCGTCCGTAGTGGTCGTTGGTGTAACGGTTCACGGCGCCGCCCAACGTGAGGCTCAGCCGCTCGCCACGGTAGCGCGCGCCGGCCACCAGTCCGCCAAACTTGCTCTCCACCGCCTTCTTGCGCACAAGGCTCGACTTCTTCACCATACCCTCGGAGGTCTCAATCGGCTGCAGGAGGTACTCTTTCAAGGTGCGGGCGTTCTTGTATTCCTGATAATAGCCGTTGCCTGCCGTATAGTGCAGGCCCACATTCAAGTGCCAACGCTCGCCCAGGCGTTGGTCGAGCAGCAACTGGTAGTGGCGCTGGTTGTAGATATCCTTCTGGTCGTCGTAGAAACCCGTCACCTTGCCGTCGTGTTTGATTTCGCCGTTGGGGTTATAGGTGCGGTCGGTTGACAGTTGCTCGCGGCTGATACCGTCCCAGGCGTGATAGGTGTCCTCTTTACCGCCAAAGGTGACAAATCTCACGAGTGTTCCCGTGCCGTCGTTGCGGTATGCCAACTGGCCGAGGTAACTCTGCAGTTTTGCGCTGGCGCGGTCGCGATAACCGTCGCTGGCCAGATGGCTCAGGCGCGCGTCAACGCTCCAGTGGTTGCCCAGCAGACCCGTGCCGGCCTTTAAAGTCACTTTGTGGGTTTTAAACGAGCCGTAGGAGCCGCTCAGTTCACCGTAGGCCTCGGTGCGCGGAGCACGTGTGACCATATTCACGCTGCCGCCAAAAGCCCCGGCGCCGTTAGTGCTCGTGCCCACACCGCGCTGCACCTGCACACTGCCCAGGCTCGAGGCAAGGTCGGGCGTGTTCACCCAGTAGATTGAGTGGCTCTCGGCGTCATTCATCGGGATGTCGTTCACGGTGACATTGATGCGCGTAGCGTCAGTGCCGCGGATGCGCATCGACGTGTAACCCAAGCCGTTGCCGGCATCGCTTGTGACCAGCAGGCCCGGTGTGGTCACCAGCAGCAGCGGCAGGTCCAGGCCGTGGTTCACCGCGTCGAGTTGGCGCGCGTTAATGTTGGTGTAGGCCACAGGCGTGGAGCCGTCGGCACGCGTGGCGGTCACGATAAGGTCAGCCAGCGTCACGCTGTCGGTGCGCACGTCATCACCTTGCGGCGCCTCTTGCGCCGCAGCACTCAGGCCGCAGGCCAGCATCAGCGCCGCCGCGACCCCATTCATCTTTTTTCTCATAATTGAAAAAATTGCTTCGCTTTGAGGTTTAGAGGTTTAGCGTTTAGTGGTTTAGCCTCGCGCTGACGCGCTCGGGGATAATGGGTTTGTCTCCGGGACGGACAGGCCAAGGCCAGGCTGTGCATTTCTGCCCATTGGCGATAGCCAATGGCTCAACCGCTCAACTCTAAACCGCTCAACCTTTAAGCACATTAATAAGTTTTGTTCTCTACGCCGGCATTACCCGGTTCAGATCCGATGGGTATGTTCTCAGCAACCCGTAGTGGGCAGCACCCCCAAACTCATTGAATCGCGCCGCAAAGGTACAATTTTTTTTTCGTTTTTCGTCGTTCGCTTTTCGTTTTTCGTTGTTAGTTGCTCGTTGCGCCTTTTCCCGTCAACTAAAAGGTCGTGTATTGCAAGACGGAGTCTTGTACGATTATCATTAAGGTTTGTTATTTTTTTCAGGAAGAATTGTTGCGGATTTCAATTTTTTACTCTAACTTTACCGCGATTTTTTAAACCATTTCGAACCATTTTAAATTCTGACCAAATATACTATGGATATCAGGCAGAGTTTCTTCTTGCGGGTGGCCGTCGCGGTGGCGGTGCTCGCGACAGCAACGGGCGCCGCTGCCCAGAGCGGTGACCCGGGCAACCGTCCGCTGCGCGTTGTCACCAAGGCGGCAAGCGACCTGAAGATTTACCTCAACCCCGGCCACGGCGGCTGGGACAGCGGCGACCGCCCCATGGAGAGCATCCCCTACCCCAAGAACGCCGGCGGCACGAGCACGAGTTCGTTTCCGGACACGTGCGGCTTCTATGAGTCCAACACCGACCTGTGGAAGATGATTGAGGTGCGTGAGCGATTGATGGAGATGGGTGTGCCCGACGCCAACATCAAGATGAGCCGCTGGAACAACGGCCCGTATCCGCGTGACGGCGTGAACTACCACACCGGCGACAACTTCGGACGCTCCTTCAGCGTGATCACGGCCGAGGTGAACGCCGGCGGCTACGACATGTTCCTCTCGATTCACAGCAACGGCACCGGCAGCGACCACACTCTCACCAACTACGACCTGACGCTCTACCGCCAGCGCTACGACAGCACGAATGGCCGATACGAGGCCAATCCGCCCAGCAGCGAGATGGGCAAGGTGATGTGGCCCTATCACTATATGGACGAGATTGACCCGCACTCCACGTTGAGCTACAGCAACCGCACCACGCCCTACGTGGTGGGCGACCTAAAGTTCTACGGCAGCACGACGAGCACAGGCTATCTGGGCGTGCTCAAGCACAACGTGCCGGGCTTCCTGATGGAGGGCTTCTTCCACACCTACGACCCGGCAAAGCACCGCGCCCTCAACGAGGACTACTGCCGCCAGGAGGGCGCGCGTGTGGCGCGCGGCATCGCCGCGTGGTTCTCCATTCCACAGTTGCCCACGGGCGACATCATGGGCACCGTCAAGGACAAGAGCGAGGCAATCAGCCACAGTTACTACAAGTACTTCACCGACCGCGGCGACGACATGTACAAGCCGGTGCACGGCGCCCACGTCACGCTCTACAAGGGCGACACATTCATCGCCGACTATTTCACCGACGACCTCTACAACGGCGTGTTTGTCTTTGAGGACCTCACGCCGGGCAGCGACTACTACATCAGCGTCAAGAAAGACGGCTACGCCAATCTGGACCGCAGCGGCCCCTACACGGTGACCGCCGCCGAGACAACCTACCCGCAACTATACCTCACCGCCGGCACCGCAGCGGGCACGACGACAAGTGACCTGAGCCTCGAACTCACGCGAGAGTTCAGCGACCTCGCCATCAGCCAACTGCAAGACAAGACAGTGCGCCGTGTGCTCCAGCGCGACGACTATCTGGTGGTGCTCGCCGTGGAGAGCAACACCACCCACACGCCCCACCTCTACCGCATCGTGCCCAAGCAACTCGGCCCCAATGCCGACCCCGACGGCGACGCGGCCGTCACCGAACTGTCGACCGCAGGCCTGACGTCTACCGCCGGCAACTGCGGCGGCAACCTCTATGACCTGAGCGACATCGCCTTCACCGCCGACGGATACCTCATCGGCTGCAACGCCCTCAAGACGCAGAGCAGTGCCGACCAGGTGGAGAGCGGCACACGCGGCGTGTGGCGAGTTTATAAGTGGAACTCGCTCAGCGGCGCGCCATCGCAGTGGTTCACCACAAGCGCCGACGAACTCTCCAGCGGCCACTTCTACCGCGCCGACGTGGGTTTGACAATGGCATATAACGGCACGGCAGACAACGGCTGGATTATGACGCCATGCGTGAACGCCTACGACGCGACCTCGTCGCCGCAAATCCGCGACCTGGTGATGCACGTAGTGAACGGTTCTCTGGCCAAAACCTACACCAACTATGACCGCGACGCCAGCGCCAACCGCCCGTTGCAGAGCCTGACGGCCTACGGCAACGACGTGCGCTACCTGCCCTCGCCCAAGGGCAGCGACCGCTTTATCGTGGACGGCAACCTCATCGCCCCGCTCGAGAAGCGCGTCAACACCCAGGACTGCCTCGCCGCCAAGGTCTATGGCTCGCTGCCGCAGCCCGTGGCCGACGTGTTCAGCAACGGCGGCTCGACGCTCACCGCGCTGCGCCACCACCTGTTTGTCACGCCGGTGAGCGCCGACGGCGCCACCAACGCCGGCATCAGCATCTACGACATCAGCAGCGGCCTGAAGAGCGCCCTCACCGTCACGGCGACCAACACCGCCCTCGACGCGGCGGCCTTCCAGGCCATTGAGGCCACAGGAGGAGTGAGCGGCAGCGACATAACCTTCCACCTGCTGCGCGACGGCAAACTCTCGCGTTGGACCACCGCCGTGAGCCAGGGCGAGATTGACGACCCCGACCCGGAGGTGGGCCTCGAACTGCAACTGGAATACAGCGACCACGCGATTGCGGCCTTGAGCGGCAAAACCGTGCGACGCGCCCTGCACACCGGCGGCAGCGAGTTTGTCGTGCTCGCCGTGGACAATAGCCGCACTCCGTATCTATATAAGGTGGACGCCGACAACCTCACGGCCACATCCATCAGCACCACAGGCGTCGTGGACGTCACCACCGAGAACAACCAGGGCAGTTCGCTCTACTCCTTGAGCGACATCGCCCTGACGAGCGACGGCAAACTCATCGCCGTCAACCAGTTGCAAACTCAGGACACCGACAATGACGCCCAGATTGAGAGTGGCAAGAGCCGCGGCTACCTGCGCGTGTACCGCTGGGACGACCTCGCCGGAGACCCCGTGCAGTGGTTCACCAGCCCCAACGCCGGTTTCCTCTACAAGGCGCTGGTGGGCGGCTCGATTGCCTATAGCGGCAGCAGCACCGCCGGCCAACTGGTGGTGAGTGCCGTCAACGACTACTACGGCGGTGCGAGCAACACCACCATGCGCTATGACATCTACACTATCTCCGGCGGTAGCCAAACCGGCTATATCTATAACCGCCAATTGGCCTCCACAGCGACCAAAGCAAGCGATGCCGGAGACGGCTTCAAGTTCAGCCCCTCGCCGCGCGGCGCGGGCTTCTTCCTGCTCGACGGCCCGAATATCGCACCGCTGGAGATTGCCTTGAGCGACAACGGCATCGCCGCCACCATCAACGCCGCGCTGCCCGTGAGCGACCTGCTCTCCAACGACCCGCACCCGGCCACGATGGGCTCGCAGACGCTGCTTATCTCGCCATATAGCGACAACAGCGCCAACAAGGGCATCCGCCTCTATGACATCAGCAGCGGCCTGGCCGACGCCACCATCATCGACGCCACCAACGTCACCCTGGCCGACAGCACGCCGGCCTACGTCAGCGCCACCGCCTGCAACGACGACACGAGCGGCGCCTTCATCGCCTGGCTCGTGCGCGACAACACATTCGCCAAGTGGAGCACCGAGCCCGCGCCGGTCGTCACACCACCCGTCGACGAGGGTATCGGCATCTATGCCTACGGCCTGCGGCAAAGTGTCGACAGTGACGACGCCTACACGTTCACCTTCAACGTGAACACCTCGCCGCTGACTGCAACCCTCATCTTCAGCGACCCCGACACCGGCACCGAACTGGGCCGCTACACCGTGGCCAACCCCGTCAAGGGAGCCAACAGCGTCACCCTCACCCAGGACGACCTGCCCTTTAACGAGGGCGTTACCGCCGCATGGGCGGTGAACGTCACCGGCTACCCCGTCACCGAGATGAGGAAACTCAACACGGGCGACGGCTTCACGGCGAGCGACTACGACTTCACGCGCGCCTCCGTGGCCGTGGACCGCAGCCCCGAGAGCGAGTACTTCGGCTCAGTCTATGTCACCGATCTCAAGACGCGCAACAGTTCGGCCTCAACGCCGTCCAACCGCGACAACGGCATCTACCGCTACGACCCGCTGTGGCAACGAGAGAACACGTCGCCCTACACCGGCCAGATGGCATGGGACAACATCTTCCGCCTCGCCGTGGACTATAAGGGCCGCCTCTACATTCCCGACTTCGGCGACAACCACTCGGGTGTCTATATCGCCTACCCCGACCGGATGAGCGACACCTGGCAGAACTTCTTTGCCGGCAGCCGCACCGTCTCCTCCGGCATGATCACCAACAGTGGCGTGAACACCGGCTGCTCATCACCCGCGGTGAGCATCGCCGGTACCGGCGCCTCCACCAAACTCTACGCCAGCCTCGAGGACTTTGACTATAACATCTACTGCTACGACCTGGGTGCAAACATGAGTGACGGCGAACTGCCCGACAAGTGGTACACCGCGCCCACGATGGTTCACCAGAAGACCAAACTCACCTATGTCAACAACAACGTCATCGCCCGCGACGACGGTGCCGTGTGGGTCTCGGAAGTGCTCTACACCGCGTCCGGCGGCAATGTGGGCAACGTGGCCGCCACACCGGCACTGCGCTACATCACGCCCGCCCACGACGACTATTGGTCCTACGCGCCAAACTCCAACACGCCCGTCACCAACCTGAACGGCTGCACCGGCGGTGGCTTCGCCATCAGCAACGACGGCTCGTGGTTGGTGATTGTCGACGGCGACGGCGTGCTGCAATTCTTTGACATCGGCGGCACCAGCGACAAGCCCATCCTCACGTGGACCAAGTCGCTCACGGTGGACGTCAACGACGATGTGGCGAGCGTGACCGGCGGCCGCGTGCCGGGCGGCATCTACCAGATGGCGTTTGACTACGGCGGCAACCTCTACGTGGCCGGCGGCGCACTAGGCATCTACTCTATGCCCAACGCCGACAACCAAGCCACCACGCCCGCCATGAGCGGCCTGACGGTGACACGCTACGTCACGCGCACCGTGCCGCAACTCGCCGCCGAGGCCGCACCCGGCGCCAACTACCGTCTGCAGGACGACATGACAGTGGCCTACGTTCTGCCCGACGCGCACACCCTCATCGCGCGCAGCGCCACCGCCGGCGAGCACGACCAGGACGCCGACGCCACGGCCGACGCCGGCCTCGACTACATCGCCTCGCTCACCTCCCTCACCGGCGGCGAGCCAAACGCCGAGGCCTCGTGGGTGGCCATCACGCTGCCCGAGGAACTCACCGCGCCGCAACTCACGTCAATCCTGGGCAAGCGGTTGGGCAACGTCTACGGCACACTCACCGATGTGGTCAACCCCACTATCGCGGCCGTCAACATGCCCGCCACCGATACCGCCGACGAGCCGACGAGCCTCAACGTGTTCCTGCCCACCAGTTTCGGCAGCGACCACGTGGGCACCGTCAGCGGCCGCGAATACTTCTTCCTGGAGCCGAAGCCCTGCGAGGTGGCGGTCATCTACTGGGCCATGTGGGACGGCACGCGCTTTGTGACCATCCCCGCCGGCACGCGCACCGCCGCCGGCACGGCCAATGGCGACGGCCTGACGGGCGGCTTTGACGTGGACATGAGCCTCTATGAGGACCCGTCGGTCACCGCCACGTCGCTCGAGACCTCCAAGGTCTATAACGGCTTCACCGCGCTCGTGCATCGCGCCGCCAACGGTGGCGGCGCGGGCGCCAAGCGTCGCGCCGCCTCCACCGGCGACTATATCGTCTACCCGCTCAGCGGCCTCGTGGCCAGCGACATCGTTACCGGCCTCGACGACCTGTCCACCGGCCTCACCGTGACGCGCGTCGACCGCTTCGACCCGTCGGGCCGCCGCGTCGCCGGCGACTACTGCGGCATCGTCATCGAGGTCACCACCCTCAGCGATGGCACCACCCGCTCCCGCAAAATAATCCAATAAAAAAATGTTTAAGGTGGGGGCACCGCCCCGCCCACAACGAAAAACGATAATGAAACGCTATATCTCCACAATTATTGCCGCCGCGACTCTCACGGCCGGCGCCCAGATTTTCGAAGTCCAATCAGTCGAGCCCATCACGCTGCCCGCCGGCCTGCTGCAGACCCAGGTGGCGGTCATCAGCCACGACGGCAGCTTCGCGCTGCTCACCGACGACACCTATAACGGCCTGGCGCGCCTTGACCTGGCCAGCGGCGCGGCCGAGGTGATCACCACGGCCACCGGCGCGGGCATCGACCCGAGCCTGAGCGCCGACGACAGCCACGTGGCCTTTCGCGACGTGACCTACAGCGAGACGCACCGCCGCATGACGGCGGTGCAGGTGGCCGACCTCAGCACGCGGCAACTCACACGCGTGGTGCCGCCCAGCCGCGAGGTACAGGCCGTCGCCATCAGCGGCGAGATGGCCGTGGCGGTTGTCGCCGGCCAGCCCGCACGCCGCGCCATCGCCCGTCCGGGCAGCACCTCCCGTCCGGACGGAGCGCGCGCCGCCGCGCCCAGTGCCTCAGCCGAGCGGCCCGTGCTCTCCATCGCCGGAGAGCAACTGATGATTACGCGTGGCGGCACCACTACCCTGCTATCACCCTGCGGCACCGACGGCTGCAGTTACATCTGGCCCAGCCTGTCGCCAAGCGGCAAGCGTGTGATGTTCTATCTGGTGGGACGTGGCATCTATACCTGCAACCTCGACGGAAGCAATCTCCGCTTTGTGGCCGACCTGCACGCGCCGGTGTGGTACAGCGACGACGTCATCGTGGCCATGAACGACATCGACGGCCACGACACACAGGTGAGCAGCGAGATTGTCGCCCTGCGCCTCAGCGACGGCGAGAGGCAGACCCTCTGCGGCGGCAGCGACCTGATCGCCATGTACCCCGTGGCCAACGCCGCCACACGCCGCATCGCCTTCACCACCCGCGACGGCGCCCCCCACCTCATCACCCTCCGCTAATTCAGGCAAAAGTTAGCGTCTATTTCGTCTATAACAACGTCCATTTCCGTATATCTTTATTTTTTCACGTAAAATTTCGTGAAACTTATCGTATAATCCGTAAAATATTTTTTTGCGATTTTTATGTGAATTTCACGCGATTTCACGTGAGAATTTTCAGACAAAATAAACAGAAGAACAAAAGGGTTTTCGGCAATAAACCTCCCGTAAATTTACGTGAATTATCGTAAATATTTTATTTTCTGCGCCTTATCCTCAAATAAAACAATTTACGCGGATTCACGAAAATTCACGGGATAAAACAATTCTCTGAAATTTTCGAGAGAAAAAAATCACGGATTTCACGCGACACCAAATTAATATTTCGCATTTCCAAAAATATTCCGTACCTTTGTGGTCGATATTCTAACCGATAAAAACCACGAGTATGGACCTCAAGGAATTTGCCCAAGAATTCAACGACAGCGTGCGTGAGAGCGCCAAACTGCTCGAGAGCGACTTCGACAGCGAACTCGCCTCTATCATCATCGAATATATCCAAGACAGCGGCGAAGTTGGAGCACCCGAACTCTGCAACTTCTCCAAACGCAACACTGCCGTCACCGCCTGTGACTACAACATCGACGGCGACTCGCTCGACCTGTTCCTGCTCATCACCACCGATGTCACGCTCGGCAAAATCAACAACGAGTTGAGGGCGCGATGTGGATGGAGATTGCCCAGTGGGCCAAGCAGAACAACTATCTCACTCCGCTCGACCGCAAGATGGCATATAGTTTCGGCCGCAACCGCATGAGCAACCGTATGTTCTCGTTCAAGCAGGCAATGGCAGCCCTGCGCATCCTCGCCAAAGCCAAAGAACTCGGCTTTGTGCAACAACCTAAATTGTTTTGAATAAGATAGCACTTCTATGATACCGGCATTTGACAAGTTTTTCTTCCCTATTCTCAAGCACATTGAGGACGGACAAGAATATAGTTTAACGCGTCTGCGCGACTACTGCGCAACATACTTCAATCTCACGCCCGAAGATATAGCGGAGAAGATTAAGAGTGGGCACTCACGTTTGTATGACCGTGTACAGTGGACTATGGCCTATTTCTATCAAGCAGAGATTGTGGATAGAATTCGTCGCGGTCTTTACAAGATTAATGATGCCGGCAAGGCCTTGCTCGCATCTGGAATTACCGACCTATCAGTAAGCGAACTAAAGCAGAGATACCCTCAATTTCGTAAATTCACCGAGCGATCTTCTAAACAATCAACAAATACAGACACGCCGCAGCAGTCACAATTGGTTCTGCCTATCATAGAGAATCAAAAGACTCCCATTGAGATTATGGAAGAGCAATTCCAAATTATCAATGAGGAACTTGCCGCAGAATTATTACAGCAAGTCAAGAGCCAAACCGCGCAGTTTTTTGAAAACCTTGTGGTGGAGTTACTGGTTAAGATGGGTTACGGCGGGGACTTTGAGGGCAATGCTTTCGTGACGCAGCGTTCCCACGACGAGGGCATTGATGGTATAATCAAGGAGGACAAACTCGGCCTTGACAAGATTTACGTTCAGGCTAAACGTTGGAACGATGGAGCCGTAGGTCGGCGTGAGATTCAGAGTTTTGTAGGAGCCCTTTCTGGTCAAGGAGCCTCAAAAGGAGTGTTTATCACCACGTCCACTTTCACGAAAGACGCTTTGGAGTTCCGTCCGCAGAACAATATCAAAATTGTTCTCATAGACGGCACGGCTCTCGCCAACTACATGATTGAATATAACATCGGTGTCTCTGTCAAAAGCACATACGAAATCAAACGCATTGACACAGACTACTTCAATGAGTGACTATAAAACATTTTTATAAAAAGTAATGCCTACTGTTAAAAAAGACATAATTGAAACGTCAGAAAAAATCAACAAGGCTAAAAAAGTTATTAATAAAAAAGCTCAAAGCCTAGATAATAAGATTTTAACTCCTACTGATATTTCCAATGGTCCATCTTGGAAATTTCGTGAATTTTCACACCCTGAAAGGACTATCAGACTTGCAACGGTTTTCAGTGGCATTGGTGCAATTGAGCATGCTTTTCAAAGATTAAACCTAAAACATAAGATTATTTTTGCAGGTGATATAGATGAGAAGTGCAAAAAAAGCTATTTCGCAAATTATGACATAACTGAGAATAATTGGTTCTCAGATATACGAAATTTTGACGCAAAGAAATATGCCGGACAGGTTGATATCTTAGTAGATATTATGTTTGCACTCTGAAACGCTCATTGGGGGCTCTGCCCCCAGCCGCTAAGGCTACCCCCCGGTGCGGTGTGTTATTAAAGTATTAAAAAAATTAAACAAAAGTGGGTGTATATCAGATGAATCATTAATTTT
>JAFTDD010000010.1 GCA_017454355.1 Muribaculaceae bacterium | reverse complement strand
CTGCGCGACTTGCTTGACAAGGAGAACTGGGCCAAAGATGAAATGGTGTCTTCCGGTGGGCAGCTGACTATTGATTTTGAGTGGCCAACTTACAATCTGTAAGCAAACGGAAATGTTAAAAATTTTTCGTGGACACTAGTGGTCTCCGATAATTGATTTGAATGATGACGAGTTCTTGTCGGATGGCTTAAATACAATTATTATATCAGAAATTTGCAGTTTGTTGGGTCATTGTTATGAGAATGGCTTTGGTGTACAACAGGATTTAAGCACGGCAATAGATTATTATATTATGTGTGATCTGACCAACGATATCTGTTCTATGATATACTCATATCGTAATCATCAGCTCAACATCAAATCAATTCTTGATGAAATCGGGAATACCCAACTTTCAGATAAAATTCTTTCGGGCCTTGGTTTTTTTGATGGTTGGATGCCTAATCCAACTCCGTTGAGAATGTTCTCAAAACCATACTCACTTTTAATTAAATCTAAGGACTATGGCTTGGTTGACGCCATTGACAGAAGTACATATCTCGATAATGACGAATATATCGCCAATCAGCACGGCAAACTCAGCGTATTATTCTCTTCTGTAATGGGAGTATGCGCCGCTTTGTGGCATGCAGAAAGATACTATAAGGGATTGGGTGTGGAAAAAGACCTAAATAAGGCTTTTCGTCTATTTTTCGATTTGGTGAATAATACTAAAGCCGCTTGGGAAGAGGACATTGCACAATCATATCCCGATATATATGCCGATGCGTGCTACAGGCTTTATGAATGCTATGCAAATGGATATGGCACAAATGTTGATTTAAAGTTGGCTGAACAATATTTTAGAAAGGCTCTTATATATGGTTCAAGCAGTGCGCTGGAAGACGACCAAAACCGTTATCTGAGTGCCTCGGCGCGATAATAATGTGCATTCTACTTCATCTTTTGAATCAAGTTATCTCCCAATTGACGACCATTGCAGAGTTACGTCTTTATCTGTCATTAAGTTGCTGCGCTTTGGTTATGGAGGGTCATTGATGATGTTGCGTCTAATAGAAGACACCTGCATTTATGGAATATTTAAGATATTATTTATAAATCCATGTGGGCAATAAGCAGGCAAAGTATCAAATCAAAATGGGCCAAGTGGAGCCAACACCGCCGAAAGAAGACTTTCTTAAATGGGTGACAGAATTTCTTAATATCGGCAAGCGACAGGGCATAGCAAGCTATCTGAACAATTGATGCGTGTGTGTGAATCCCATTAAGGCACGTGAGCGGTTGGCGTTGACGGTTGGGGGAGGAGCCGCTATTTTACCCTTATAGGGAGACTCAATCCCTGGCCATCCACCTGCCCCGCTCACGCGGGGTCAGGGTGGATTGGACAGGGATTGAGATATACACGTGCGTGCGCCGGGGGCAAGCCCTGCCACGTGAGTGTGGCATGGTTGTTGCACGAGTGGTGGTGGATAAAACTTTAAACTCATGAGACGGATTGCGATGTTATTGGTGGCCGCGGCCGGAATGGTGGTCGCGGCGGCGCAGGTGGTGGAGCCGATGGTGACCACGACGTGGGCGCAGGGAGCGCCCTACAACTATCAGTGCCCCAAAGACGACAACGGCGAGTTCACGCCAGTGGGGTGCGGCGCGGTGGCGCTGGGTCAAATCCTGAACTACCACCGCGTGTTCAGCCACGGCTTCGGACACGCGGTGTATGACAATATGTCCTCGGGCGGCTCGAGCGTGCTCGGCACCATCGACGTGAACTTCGACAACCTGCGCTTCGACTGGGACAACATGCTCGACAACTACGTCGCCGGCAACTACAACACCAAGCAGGCCCTCGCCGTGTCGGGGCTGCTCTACCAGACGGGCGCCGCCATGAAGATGATGTGGCGTACCGGCGGCAGTTCGCCGGCCAACGACGGCACAATGCTATGGGGCATCCACCACTACCTGCACATCAGCGACAAGGCGATTAAGCACTACCGCCGCGACTACAGCACCTCCAAGTGGACCAAGATGCTCAACGCCGAACTTGAGGCCGGACGCCCCGTGCTCTACGGCGGCGGATGGTACAACCCCGAGACAGGATCCACTGTGGGACACATCTTTGTCATTGACGCCGTGAACGAGCAGGGACTTTACCGCGCCAACTTCGGCCACGGTGAAGCCCCGAAGTATGTCGACCTCAACGTCATGAATCAGAACGGCACCACGCCGGGCGGACGCGGCGTTTGTTATATCCTCAACAGTTACATGATTACCGACCTTATCCCCGAGGCCGGCTGCACTTACCGCGACAACGCCCTAATCACCACCGAGCCCGTCGTGCTCGACAACCGCCCGAGCCTCGAACAACGCTCCTACGCGCCTGGCGACCAATTCCGCTTATCAACAACATTAGCGAATTATAACTATAACACTATTTCTTATGAGTTCTGCTTGGGTGTATTCAATGGGGAAACTTTGATCACCACAATCGTTGGCGACTATCTATCAAGGCCGGAAACTCCTACCCTCAACGGAGGCAGTCGTAGGGACACAAACCAACCCTACCGCATGCCGTCGCTTGAAGACGGCTCTTATACATTACGCTATGTCGTACGAGAAAGAGGCTCTTCCAATGAGTGGCGGCCTGTTTTAGAGATAGTGCCGACAACAATAACAGTGACGGTCACCGATGGCCGCATCACGCTCCGACTGCCGGTCAACCGTCACCTCTCGCCGCACTTGTGGTTACAGGAACCGCCCACGGTTGTAGACAACGAGTTCCAAAACAAGATGCCGGGCACAGCGTTCCGCTTGAAGTTTGTCAACAAGTCACAAAGCAACTTCCAGGACAAAATCAAGTTTGTGTTCAGCGATGGACAGGAGTTTGAATATGTGGCTGCCGTCTACCGCGGCACCAAACCGACCTACGACATCCTCGTGCCGTGGTCGCGCGTCAACCTGCAGGGCAAGTCGCTCGCGGGCGCGATGCCGCAACTCTACTATTACGACTCACATGCCGGCCGATACTTCCCGCTTGCGCTTGAGGACACCAACGATGCGCTTGACATCAACGGCGATGGCACGGTGGACGTGGGCGACGTGAACGCCGTTCTCGAGGCCGTGCTGCGCGGCGACTACGACAGCGAACTCGACGTGAACGGTGACGCGGCGGTTGATGTGGGCGATGTGAATACCGGGCTCGACCGGATTTTGAATAACGGGTAAGCACTAAAAAACGTTCGGTGTGCAGCCTCCTTGTGGCTGCCTTCTATCGGTTTGAGACAACACGGAGGCGGATTTTTTCAAAAAAAGTGAAAAAAGTTTTGGTGGTTCGAGAAAATGTTGTACCTTTGCAGTCGCATTTGAGCAATTACCTGATTTTATCGAATGCCTAGGTGGCGGAATTGGTAGACGCGCTAGTTTCAGGTACTAGTGACTTCACGGTCGTGTCGGTTCGAGTCCGGTCCTGGGCACTCAACAAAAGCGGTCAACGGTTTAAATCGTTGACCGCTTTGCTTTTTCCCTATTCTGAGCGATGGGGACGGTTCTTGTGTTTCAGCAAGTGAAACACAAGAACCGTCCCCGTGTTTCACAGCAGGGTGGGGAGGGTGAACAAGCGGTTGCCATTGCTACCCTTGACGAGGATGGTGTAGCCCTCGGGGTGCTCGGCAGCGATGGCGGCTTTGACTTGCTCGACATCGGCAAAGCGACGCATTTTGAAAGGTTGACCGTTGACTATGCCGCGCGCCCTCGCCCCGGCCGCATCATCGATGCCATCGAACTCGTGGCCGACGAGCCATACGGTGTCGAGGTCCATCTCGGAGAGGCGCGCCACGAGTCGCTCGTGCTCCTCGCGCGAGACGTCGCCCAGTTCGCGCATCTCGCCGATAATGGCCATCTTGCGCTCAGCGGGAATGAGGGCGAAATTGTCGAGGGCGGCGGCCATCGATGTGGGGTTGGCGTTATAAGCGTCCACCACGAGGCGGTTGTGCCCGGTCACGACAAGTTGCGAGCGGTTGTTTGACGGTTCGTAGGCCTCGATGGCGGCCGAAATGCGCTCCAGCTCAACGCCGAAATGCAGGCCAACGGTCACCGCGGCTAACACATTATCAATGTTATAACTGCCAATCAAATGAGTCGTCACCTCACGCCACGCGCCATCGGCGTGACGCCAACGCAGGCGCAGCATGGGGTCACAGGCCACCAGTTCGCCCTCGACGGTGCAGCCTGGGGCACCGTGGGCGGTGTAGCGCTCCACGGCTACGTCTTGCGGCAAGATAGAGGCCAGCAGGTCGTTATCGGCGTTGACAAAAATGGCTGAGCCCGGTCGCGAGGCGAGGTTGTCGTAGAGTTCGCCTTTGGTGTGGAGCACGCCCTCGAGGGAGCCGAAACCTAGCAGGTGGGCCTTGCCCACATTGGTGATTAGGCCGCAGGTGGGCTCGGCGGTGGCGGCGAGCGTCTTGATGTCGCCCGGGTGGCTGGCGCCCATCTCGACGATGGCAATCTCGTGCTCGGGGCGCAGGCGCAGCAACGTCTTGGGCACGCCCACGTCGTTGTTGAAGTTCCCCTCGGTGGCCAGCACGTTAAACTTGGCGGCCAGCACGGCGCGCACGAGTTCTTTGGTGGTCGTCTTGCCGTTGGTGCCGGTGATGCCGATGACGGGGATGTTGAATTGGCGCCGGTGCTCACGCGCGAGGTCTTTGAATGTCTGGAGGGCGTCGCACACGAGCATCATGCGCGTGGGGTCGCCGCCATTGGCGAGGTAAGCCTCACGCGCGGCCGGGTCATCGACCACAGCGAGGGCGCAGCCCTTGTCGAGAGCGGCGGCGGCAAAGCGGTTACCGTCAAAAGACTCGCCCTTGAGGGCGATGAAGATGCTGCCCGGAGGGCAGTCGCGGCTATCGGTGGTGACACACGGATGCTCGCGGTAGAAATCGTAGAGTTGCATTGTTGAAAGGTTGAGAGGTTGAAAGGTTGAAAGGTTGAGAGGCGGGGCGGTTCCCGCCACACTTAAACGTAAACTCCGCTACGTGCTACGTGCTACGTGCTACATGCTACACGCTACAAGCGGCGGTATTGGGCGGGGGTGAGGGAAGTGAGACGTTTGAAGTATTTGACGAAAAACGAGGGATTGGGGAAGTTGAACTCCTCGGAAATCTGGGCGGCGGTTTTGTCGGTGTGGCGCAGCGCGACCTTGATGCGAAGGACGATAGCGCGGTCGATCCACTCCTTGGCTGTGAGGCCGCTGGCCTGCCTGACTACTGTGCCCAAATAGCGCTCGGTGAGGCACAGTTTAGAAGCGTAAAAGCCGATTTGGTGCTGCCTGGCAGCGTGGCTGTTGACAAGATAGAGAAAGCGGTCGAGGACAGTCTGCTCATGGGTGCGGGTGGCACGGAGGCGCTCTGATTGACGGCTATGGAGGTCGTCATAGTGGCGCATAAGGGCGGCAACAAGGGCGGCGGCGGTGGCGCGGCTATAGTCCGCTTGATGAACGAGCATCCAGAGCGTGTCGACTATGCGGCGCGCGATGTCGAAATCGGCCGGGTCCGGGTCCAACCGGAAGTCACGCTCTTGCCCGTTGAAGGCTGCCGGCATCTGTCCCTCGGCAAAGGGAAGGATAAACGGCGGGAAAACAGCCAGAACGAGTAACTCGATGTCGTCCGTCACTGTGACCGGATTAATGATTGTGCCCGGGCCGAGAAACACGAGCGACTGCGGCACATACTCGCTGCGCTTGAGGTTGATGTCGATAGTGGCCTTGCCACGGAGGAAGATGACAAAGCGGCGGTCATCGATGGCGAATGGCGGCTGTTGCTGTATCAGCAAATGATACAACTGCTTGTTGCCGTGAACGATGGCCAACTCTTGACTGAAGAAGATATGGTCACTCAACTGCTCGAAGGTGGGAGCAAAAGCGTCGCGCATGCGCGAGAAGTTCATCAGTTTTGGCTGGCCATTCATCTTAACAAATTCATAATTCACAATGCATAATGCATAATTGTTGCGCGCATCACTAAAATGAGCAACTAAAAAACGAATAATTATGGTACAAAGGTAGTAAAAAAAGGTGAATTATGGTCGTTTTTTAGACAAATCTTACAAAAAGGACATTTTCTCCTTTCTTAAGATAGCAAACGGTTGAGAAATTAACTATACCTTTGCGGCACAAAACACGACTTATTATGAGACACGGTGTATTGAGCATTTTGTTTATGCTGGCGATGGGCTGGTCAACGTGCGGGGCGCAGTCGCTGGAGGAGTGCCGCCAGGCGGCGCAGCGCAACTATCCGCTCATCAAGCAATATGGACTGATAGAGCAGACGACAGAACTGACGCTGAGCAATATCCACAAAGGCTGGCTGCCGCAGGTGACGGCATCGGCCCAGGCGACGTTGCAGAGCGACGTGGTGTCGTGGCCCGAGCAGATGCAAGGGATGTATCAACAACTTGGGCTGGACATGAAGGGGTTGAAAAAAGACCAGTACCGCGTAGGACTGGACGTACAGCAGACGGTGTATGACGGCGGAACAATCAGCAGCCAGAAGGAAGTTACCCGCCGTCAGGCCGACGTGCAGCAAGCGCAAACCGACGTGTCGCTATACCAAATCCGCAGCCGCGTTGATGAGATGTACTTTGGTCTGCTGCTGCTTGACGAGCAGATTGCGCTCAACAGCGACCTGCAAGAACTGCTCGCGGCGAACGAGCGCAAACTCAGTTCGATGTTTGAGCACGGGACGGCGGCGCAGAGTGACTACCTGAGCGTGAAAGCCGAGCGGCTGAGCGTGGCGCAGCAGGCGACGAGCCTGCAGGCGCAACGGCGCGCGCTGGCCAGAATGTTAAGCGCCTTCTGCTCACTGGAAGTGACAAACGTCGTGAAGCCGGCAATGCCCGCCACATCACAGACCGGCGTCACTAACCGGCCGGAGTTGCGGGTGATTGACGCGCGACTGCGGCTGGCAGACGCCCGCGAGCGCGCTCTTGACGCGGCACTGCGGCCGCTGCTGACAGCCTTTGCCCAAGGCTACTACGGCTATCCGGGCTACAACATGTTTGAGGACATGGTGTCGCACCGCTGGTCGTGGAACGCGATGATTGGCCTGAAGTTGTCGTGGAACATCGGCGCGCTCTACACCCGCAAGAACGACAAGGCCGCCTTGCAACTGCAGCGCAGTATGGCCGAGACCGACCGCGACGTGTTCCTTTTTAACAACAACCTCGAACAGATGCAGCACAGCGACAACATCGCGCGACATCGCCAACTGATGGCCGACGACGAACAGATCATTGAATTGAGGTCACAGGTGCGCAAGGCTGCCGAGTCGAAACTCGCCCACGGCATCATCGACGTGAATGACCTGCTGCGCGAAATCAACAACGAGAACGCCGCCCGCCTGCAACAATCACTGCACGAGATTGAAATGCTCAAAGAGGCCTACGCATGGCAGGTAGCGTATGGCATGTAGCATGTAGCGGCGTTTAAGCGTGGCGGGCACCGCCCCGCCATCCAACTATCGACTAACGACTAACGATTGACGACTATATGAAAAAGTTATTGATTATGGCCGGAGTGGCCGCGGTTATGGCGGCCTGCACCACCGGCGAGAAAGAGTACGACGCCACGGGCACGTTTGAGGCGACAGAGACGACCGTCTCGGCCGAACAAAGCGGTAGGCTGCTGACGTTTGACATCGAGGAGGGCGACAGCGTTGTCGCCGGCCGTGAGGTGGGACTGATTGACACCACACAGACGTGGCTGCAAATCCAACAGGCCATCGCCTCCAAAGCCGTATACCAGAGCCAAAAGCCCGATATGGAGGCGCAGATTGCCGCCACGCGACAGCAATTGGCCAAGGCGCGCCAAGAGCAGCAGCGCTATCAAGAGTTGGTGGCCGATGGCGCGGCGCCGAGCAAGATGCTCGACGATGCCGCCAATCAGGTGAAGGTGCTACAACGGCAACTCGAGGCACAGATCTCGGCTTTAACCACCCAACACACGACGCTCAACAGCCAGAGTTCGGCAGTCGATGTGCAGGTGAGCCAGTTGCGCGACAAGTTGCGCAAGTGCCACATCGTCGTGCCGCTCAGCGGCACGGTGCTTGAGAAGTATGTCGAGCAAGACGAGTTTGTGGCCGTTGGCAAGCCACTGTTCAAGATGGCCGACACGCGGCAGATGTTCCTGCGCGCCTACGTCACATCGGCCCAACTGCAGCACATCAAGGTGGGCCGGCAGGTGAAGGTGTTTGCCGACTACGGCAACGGGCAGAAGAAGGAGTACGCCGGCACGGTGTCGTGGATCGCGTCACGCTCGGAATTCACTCCCAAAACCATTCTGACCGATGACGAGCGAGCCGACCTGGTTTACGCCGTGAAGGTCGCCGTCGTCAGCGACGGGTATATCAAAATCGGCATGTACGGCGAACTGAAACTGTGATAATAACGTTTAGAGGTTGAGGGGTTGAGCCATTTGCTTTCGCAAATGGGAAAGAATGATTTGGCTCTTGTGCGGCCATGCCAAGGCGAGACCCTACAATTATTCCCGAGCGCACCAGCGCGAGGCTCAACCCCTCAACCTCTCAACGACTAACGACTAACGACCATGATGAAGGCCATCGAAGTGAATGGCGTGAGCAAGCGCTACGGCACGGTGCAGGCCTTGCAGGACGTGTCGCTGACGGTCGACAAGGGCGAGGTGTTTGGCATCATCGGCCCTGACGGTGCCGGCAAGACGACGCTCTATCGCATCCTGTGCACGCTGCTGCTGCCCGACAGCGGCACGGCGGCAGTGGACGGCTACGACACGGTGCGGCAGATGAAAGAAATCCGCCGGCGCGTGGGCTATATGCCGGGACGCTTCTCACTCTATCAGGACCTGACCGTCGAGGAGAACCTGACGTTTTTCGCCACGCTCTTCGGCACGACTGTCGAGGCGGGCTACGACAACATCAGCGCCATCTACTCACAGATTGAGCGGTTCAAGGATCGCCGCGCCGGAGCCCTATCGGGCGGCATGAAACAGAAGTTGGCACTCTGCTGCGCGCTGGTGCATTCGCCCAGCGTGCTGTTTCTCGACGAACCCACCACGGGAGTCGACCCGGTGAGCCGCAAGGAGTTTTGGGAGTTGCTGGGCGGACTTGAGGAGCGTGGCATCACCATTGTGGCCTCCACGCCCTATCTCGATGAGGTGCGATGCTGTCACCGCGTGGCGTTTCTCGACAACGGCAGGGTGCGCGGCATTGACACGCCCGAGGTCATTCTCGAGCGCTTCCGCGACGTCTTCAACCCACCGGGCATCGAGCATGGCAAGGGCACCGAGGTGCAAGACGAGAATGTAATCGAGGTCTCGCATTTGGTGAAGGCTTTCGGGTCGTTCCACGCTGTGGACGACATCTCGTTCACGGTCAAGAAAGGCGAAATCTTCGGTTTCTTGGGTGCCAACGGCGCCGGCAAGACCACAGCCATGCACATGCTCACGGGCCTCAACCGGCCCACGAGCGGCAGCGGCACAGTGTGTGGCTTTGACATCCGCACCGAGCATGAGCAAATCAAGAAACACATCGGCTATATGTCGCAACGGTTCTCACTCTACGAGGATCTGACCGTTGCCGAGAACATCCGCCTCTTTGCCGGCATCTACGGTATGGACGACGCCACCATCGCCCGCAAGACCGACGAGGTGCTGGAGCGCCTGTGCTTCACCGAGCACAAGCACGACCTGGTGGCGTCACTCCCCTTGGGCTGGAAACAGAAACTCGCTTTCTCGGTGAGCATCTTCCACGAGCCGGGTGTGGTGTTTCTCGACGAGCCGACGGGCGGCGTGGATCCGGCCACGCGACGGCAGTTCTGGGAACTCATCTACGACGCCGCCCACCGTGGCATCACCGTTTTTGTCACCACCCACTATATGGACGAGGCCGAGTATTGTGACCGCATCTCCATCATGGTTGACGGCAAGATTTGCGCCTTAGGCACGCCTGACGGTCTCAAACGGCAGTTCAACCAACCCGACATGGATCATGTGTTCACCCACTTGGCTCGCCGGGCGACCCGCTCGAGCGACTAGATTACTAAAGATATGAAGCAGTTTATATCATTTGTCATCAAGGAGACCCGCCACATCTTGCGCGACAAGCGCACGATGCTCATCCTCTTTGGCATGCCCACGGCGATGATGCTCATCTTTGGCTTTGCCATCTCGACCGATGTGAAGAACGTGCGCACCGTGGTTGTGACTTCACAAATGGACCATCTCACGGGCACTGCCGTGGAGCGGCTCGCGGCCTCGGAGTACTTCACCGTCACGGCCACCGTGGCCACTCCACGCGAGGCGGAACTGCTCATCAGGCACCAACAGGCCGATATGGCCGTCGTGTTTGCGGCCGACTTTGCCTCCAAACACTCGGGCATACAATTTATTGTCGACGGCTCCGACCCCAATATGGCGCAGCAATGGACCACCTACGCCCAACAGGTGCTGCTCAACCCGTCGGCCGCCGTGGTTAACAGCAAGATGCTCTACAACCCGCAGATGCGCTCGGCCTACAACTTTGTGCCGGCAATCATGGGTATGCTGCTGATGCTTGTGTGCGCCATGATGACGTCTATCTCGATTGTGCGTGAGAAGGAGCGCGGCACGATGGAACTGCTGCTCGTCTCGCCGGTGCGCCCGCTGATGGTAATCATCGCCAAGGCCGTGCCCTATCTGGTGCTCGCCTTTACCATCCTCGTTGTGATTCTGCTCATGGCACGCTACGTGCTTGACGTGCCGCTCGCCGGCTCGCTGTTCTGGCTCGTGGCTGTGAGTATGATTTATATTCTGATGGCGGTCTCGTTAGGGTTGCTCATCTCCAACGTGGCGCAGACTCAACTCGTGGCACTGCTCGTGTCGGCAATGGTGCTGCTGATGCCAGTGGTGCTGCTCTCGGGCATGATGTTCCCTGTGGAGTCGATGCCCACGGCGCTGCAATGGGTGGCCGCCGTGATGCCGCCACGATACTATATCGACGCGATGCGCAAACTGATGATTATGGGCGTGGACATCACCGGCGTGGTCAAGGAGGTCGCCGTGCTCTCGGGCATGACTGTGCTCTTCCTCACCATCGCGTTGGCTAAATTCAAAACACGCCTCGAGTGAAATTGGCCTCCCCCGCCCCCTCCTAAAGGAGGGGTGCCATATTGCGGCAACTGCAAGCTCCCCTCCTTTAGGAGGGGCGGGGGGAGGCCTCTAATTACTGATTTATGCTGAAGTATCTTATACATAAGGAGTTTCTCCAAATAAGGCGCAACGCCTTCCTGCCGCGGCTCATCGTCATGTTTCCCATCATTATCATGTGCGTCATGCCGTGGGTGATGAACATGGAGGTGAAGAATATCCGCGTCGATGTGGTCGACAACGACCGCTCCATGGCCAGTCAGCGACTCGTACACTCCGTCGAGGCCTCCAACTACTTCATCTTCAACGGGCAGAAGGCCGACTATCGCGCCGCTTTGGCCGAGATAGAGAGCGGCAAGGCCGACGTTGTGCTGGTCATTCCTCGACACTACGGCAGCGACCTCGCCACGGGGCGGCAGCCACAGGTGCTCATCGCCGCCAACGCCGTCAACGGCACAAAGGGCAACATGGGCTCGGCCTACTTGTCGCAGATTGTCACGGCCGGCGTTATGCCTGATGCCGGCGCGTTGCAGTCGAGGGTGTCGACACTGCTGCTCTATAACAAGCACCAGAACTACAAGTTGTTCATGATCCCCGCCCTGCTGGCCATCGTGATGATGCTCATGACTGGCTTCCTGCCCACGCTGAACATCGTGGGCGAGAAAGAGGCCGGCACCATCGAGCAAATCAACGTCACGCCGGTGTCGAAGTGGTCGTTTATCCTCGCCAAGTTAATCCCCTACTGGCTCATCGCCTTGTTTGTTATCACGGTGTGCCTGCTACTGGCGTGGCTGGTGTACGGCCTCACTCCGCAGGGTCCGGTGTGGCTCATCTATTGCCTCGCCATGCTGTTGGCGCTGTTCTTCTCGTCGTTTGGACTGATTGTGTCCAATTATTCCGATACTATGCAGCAGGCCGTGTTCGTCATGTGGTTCTTTATCGTGTGCATCATGCTGCTCAGCGGCTTGTTCACCCCCACGCGCTCCATGCCGCAATGGGCCTATATGACCACCTACGTCAACCCGATGCACTACTTTATCGACGCGGTGCGCACCGTCTTTGTGCGCGGCGGTGGCTTGCCGGCCGTTGCCCACCAGTTGGGCGCCCTGCTCGTCATCGGCTCACTAATGGCCACCTGGGCCGTCACAAGTTACAAGAAAAACAGTTGACCGCTGATGTATTTTAATTCCGCTGGGCCTCTCTCGAAAATTCCCGAAAATTATTTTATCCCGTGAATTTCCGTGAATTATCGTGATAAATCTTGATGATAAAACAGAGTAAATAAAATATTCACGGAAATTTACGAAAATTCACGGGAGATAAAGGTTGGTTTTGGTGGGCAGTGTGAATAAAAAGTTGTAATTTTGTGCCGTTTTTTAAACAACAGACTTTGGTAATGACTATCGACAAGATTATCCGTCCGAATATCGCCATCGTGTGTGGTGGCGACTCTGCCGAGTATGAGGTGTCGCTGCGTTCGGCTCGCGGCCTCTACTCTTTCTTTGACCACAATCGTTACGCGGTGTACATCGTGCTCATGCACGGCACCGACTGGAACGTGATTGGCGATGGCAACGAGGCGCCGCGCCCTGTGGACCGTAACGACTTCTCGTTTACCGACGCCGACGGCCGCCATGTGCGCTTCGACTACGCCTACATCACCATCCACGGCACGCCCGGCGAAAACGGCATCCTGCAGGGCTACTTCGACCTTCTGCGCATCCCCTACAGCACCAGCAGCGTGCTGGTGGAGGCGTTGACCTTCGACAAGTTTGTGCTCAACAACTTCCTGCGCCCCTTCGGCGTAAACATCGCCGACAGCGTGCTCGTGCGCCGTGACCAACCGCGCGAACTCACCAACGAGCAGATCGTCGCGCGCCTGGGTCTGCCATGCTTCGTCAAGCCGGTGGCCGATGGCTCGAGTTTTGGCGTGTCGAAGGTGAAAACCCCCGAGCAGTTGGCCGAGGCACTCGAGTTTGCCTTCGGCTATAGCAACGATGTGATGGTGGAGGCGTTTATGGATGGCATGGAGGTAACCGTGGGGTGCTACAAGACGCGTGACAAGAGCGTCGTGTTCCCCGTGACGGAGGTGGTGACCCACAACGAGTTTTTTGACTATGACGCCAAGTATAACGGCCAGGTGGATGAGATCACGCCGGCACGCATCAGCGACTCTCTCGCCACGCGCCTGCAGCAAGAGACGCTGCGCCTCTACGACCTGCTGCACTGCAACGGCATCATCCGCATCGACTACATCGTCACGCGCGAGGCCGACGGCAGCGACCGCATCAACCTCATCGAGATTAACACCACGCCGGGCATGACGGCCACCAGTTTTATCCCCCAGCAGGTGCGCGCCGCCGGTCTCACCGTGGGCGACGTGCTCGCCGACATCGTCGACAACCAACTCCGCCGTTAATCGCATCCAACCTCTCGTCTAAGACGAGATAAATTTTTTTCGGGAGTTATCGGAATTTTTCGAGAGAGAAATATTGGGTTGCGGAATTTATGGTGGTGTGAGAAAAAAATAGTAATTTTGCGGTGTCGACATTAAGCCGACAAACGACATATCGATAACAAAACAAGCATTCGCTATTATTTCGCGTTTAGCCAAGAGCCTCGGAAACTCATTGGAATAACAAGCACGGAAATAATCAGTGATGGGTGACTTCGTTTGAAGTTCCCCCATAGCATTAATAGCGATGCTCACGCTTTAGGTGTGAGGCGTCACTTTAATGCTCCGGGGTTCCACCGAGGCCGTCCCGTGCTAAACGCAAGTGAGAGTACCACGCCTTTTTTGCGTCACGGCGATTGATAGCAATGTTGTGTGAAACATTCTATTAGCGCAAAATGGCAGTTCTACAGAACAAACGGGTGATGTGGCTCGACGCACTGCGCATCATGGCCTGTCTGATGGTGTGTCTTAACCACGGTCCGGTGATGTATGTCGGCACAACGGTCGTCACCAAAACCCACGTGGCATATTATGCTCTTGTCACCGGAGCCAACGTGTTCCTCATGATTAGTGGTGCTCTGTTACTGCCCGTCACCAAGCCGTGGTGCGTATTCCTTAAAAGACGTATGGCAGTCGTACTCTGGCCGCTCGCCATTTGGACTGTCATCTATCTCACAGACAAAGCCCTCCACAACACATTGACGGCAGGCGACATACTCACGCTGTTATGGCGGCCCGCCAACGGCATCTTGTGGTATGTCTATATGACAGTGGTTGTCTACCTCACGCTACCCGCCGCGAGTCTGCTGATTGAGCGCATCGGCACGCGCGGAGTGCGCATATACCTCACCATGTGGCTGCTGTCATCGCTAATTCCTTTCCAACACGGTTTCCTCGCCGGACTGCAACCGCCTCAGCACCCGCTTTCATTTTTCTATAACTGCTACGGATACGTCGTGCTTGGCCACTACCTCCGGCACCACCCCCTCCCCATCTCCACCAAACATGCTCTGTGGATTGTACCCGCCATGCTTGCGGGGCTTGTGGGAATGCCGTATGTTGAGTTCTACCTGCAAACTGAAATCTCTTGGCAAGAACACCTCGCCGCAGTATATAACAACATGAGCGTCAACGCTGTGATAATCGCCACAATCATGTTTACTGCCATGCAGCACATCGTGCCGAACACCTATGGCGACAACACGACCGTCCGGCGTGTGCTCACGTCAATCAGCGATGCCACCTTCGGCATCTACCTCATGCATATGCTCGTCATGGAGCGGGCGGTCGCACCGCTTCTCGCTCAATGGGCCACAACGACAAGCAGCATCACCGCCGGCGGGGCCGCCGGCGCGGCCACATTCTTTCTCAGCCTTATCGTCACCAACGTGCTGCGACAATGGCGGCACAGCCGTTACCTCGTTGGCAGATAATGCTTCTGAATGGCAAAGCGTGCGTTTACATCTCGCAGCCGACAAGACGGGACATTACTTGATTTGTCACTCAAGTTTCTAAAGCACTCTGGTGGGACACTGGTGGGACAACCACGGCGAGAATGAGATTGACCTCATCGCCATTTCACAACTTGACAATCAGGCCGTTGTCGCTGATGTGAAACGAAACTCCGAAAAATTTGTGCGCCGAAGATTAGAGGAAAAATTCGAGAAGATTAAACGCAATCTGCAAGGCTACGACACACGGTTGATATGTTTGTCGGCAGATGATATGTGAATTTTACAAATTTGTAAATTACAAATTTGTAAAATTCACACGTGTCTACTCTCTACAAAACTCATGTTCTCTTGTCTAAAATTTGTGGATTGGAGAAAAATTGTTATCTTTGCCGATGATATTTATTGAAATCGACGGCGGCGCTGCTGATTTGCAATGAAAATCAACGGCACCATAAAAGCGACTGACTATGAGAACTCAATCTTTACTTATGCTCGCCGCCATCGCGGCGCTCTCCCTGGTGGGATGCACAGGCTCCGGCAACACAGACAAGGCCGGTGCTCCCGTTGTCGAACTCAGCGCGGCGCTCGACACCGCCACCTCGTGGACCGACGGTAACAACTTCCTGAATTTGCATCGCAGCGGCGACACGCTGCTGCTCACCGGCGGCACCCTGCACGAGGGAGGCTCTGTGGTGCGGCTGCTGGTCACCGGCGACAGCACAATGCGCGTGCTGGGCCTTGAAGAGTACGATATGCCCGACTATTCTGCCTTCGGCAAGGTGGGCAACACCGTGCGTCACCGCTCCATCGGCGACATCGACATGCTCGTGGCTCTCGACAGCGTGGGCAACCCGGTGGATGTGCTGCAGCGCTACGACGGCAAGCCCATCGATTTTGTGTTCGGCTTTATGCGCGAGATGCTCGCCGGCAAGTATGCCGACGGGAATGACACCTACACCTTCACCGCCGACGGCCGCTTGCAGATGCCCGAACAGGAGGCCGAGCAACCCTACGGTTTCGACCTTATCTACGACATGCCCAGCGGGTCGCTCTCTCTCGTGGGCGGCGAACACATCGCCGTGCAAATCGTGCCCGAAGGGCTCGACATCTTCAACAGCGCGTGGGAGCGCAACGAGGAGGCATGGCTCGCCGGTGATAGGCTCTGCCAGGCCGTCGCCGTGCCCGACGAGCCGCGTGGAGTGGTGCTCGCGAGCGCTAATCGCGTGATGCTCACCGGGCTGATTGAATTTATAAGCGAGCCCGCAGCACAATGGCTGCTACAAACTCTAAAGGCCGTCGACAAACCGACAGCCCTCCAGTCGCTCAACCTGCAACTGCTCGACTCCCGCCTGAGCAGACCGGCAGAAGGCAACAACGATGGCGACGAGAGTGTATTCCCGCACGACTTCCAACCCAGCCCGACCCTGCTCCGGGAGTGAGTGAGGCTATGGAACACAAAGGCTTTTGGCACCGGGCGTGGCGACTGTATGCCGACGGTTTCCGTGAGATGACCGTGGGCCGCACATTGTGGCTGATTATCGCGGTGAAACTCATCATCTTTTTTGCCGTTATCAAGGCGATTTTCTTTCCGGACTTTCTCTCGTCAAAGGCCGGCGACGATAACGGCAAAGCCGAGTATGTGCGTCAAGAGATGCAGAAGCGATAACTAATTGATAATTCACAATACACAATTTATAACCCCTCTTAACCTCATGAACGACATGATTACTATGGTCGACTGGGCAAGGGCACAATTTGCCCTAACGGCCATCTATCACTGGCTCTTTGTGCCGCTGACGCTCGGTCTGGGCGTGATTGTCGCCATCATGGAAACAATCTGGTATCGCACGCGCGACGAGCGGTGGCTAGCCACCACCAAGTTTTGGATGACGCTCTTTGGCGTCAACTTTGCTATCGGCGTCGCCACCGGCATCATCCTTGAGTTTGAGTTCGGCACCAATTGGTCTAACTATAGTTGGTTTGTTGGCGACATCTTTGGCGCGCCGCTCGCTGTGGAGGGTATTCTCGCGTTCTTCATGGAGAGCACATTCATCGCCGTGATGTTTTTTGGATGGAAAAAGGTGAGCCCGCGTTTCCACTTGGCCAGCACGTGGTTGACGGCCATCGGCGCGAGCCTGAGCGCGCTGTGGATTCTCATTGCCAACGCGTGGATGCAGTACCCCACTGGCTGCGAATTCAACCCCGCGACGATGCGCAACGAGATGACAAGTTTTTGGGCAGTGGCCTGTTCGCCAATGGCGGTGAACAAGGTGCTGCACACGGTGACCAGCGCGTGGGTGCTGGGCGCCGCGTTTGTGCTGGGCGTGAGCGCGTGGATGCTCCTCAAGGGGCGCAATGACGACCACTGCCGCCGCAGCATCAAGGTGAGCGCGTGGTTTGGCCTACTGGGCATCGTGCTCACGAGCATCAGCGGCGACACCAGCGCCGTGACAGTGGCGCGGTTACAGCCCATGAAACTTGCCGCAATGGAAGGCCTCTACCGCGGCTCGACCGACCAGAGCATCGTTGCCTTTGGCATCCTCAATCCGGCCAAGACCGCCGGAAACGATGAGGATCCATTCCTCTTTGACATTTCGATCCCTTACGGCCTCTCACTGCTGGCCACCCACGACCCGCACGCCTTTGTGCCGGGCATCGAGGATATTCTCGACGGCAACGTGCCCGGTGGCGACAGCCTCTCGGTGGCCGACCGCATGGAGCGCGGACGCGCGGTGCGCGGCATGATTGCCGCCTACAGCGACGCGGCCGCCGCCGGCGACAGTGCCGCCACCGATAGCCTTGCCCGCGCCATCAACGCCGACTTCCGCCACTTTGGCTACGGCTACCTCGACAAGCCTACTGACGCCGTGCCCAACGTGCCGCTCACGTTCTACACCTTCCACCTGATGGTTACCGTGGGTGGCTACCTTGTCCTGTTCATGGCCCTATGGGTGCTACTGTCGTGGAAACCGCGCCTGCTTGATGACCGTGCGCCGCTCGTCAAGAAACTGTGGCTGTGGCTGTCGGTTGCAACGGTGCCGCTCACCTACGTGTGCAGCGCGAGCGGATGGATTGTGGCTGAAGTGGGACGCCAACCGTGGACCATCCAGGACCTCATGCCCAACCATGTGGCCGTGAGTGACTTGAGCGCAGGATATGTGCAGACGACATTCTGGATTTTTGCCGTCGTGTTCACCGCTCTGCTCATCGCCGACGTGGCTATACTCTGCTCACAAATATCAAAAAAGTCGCTCACCGACCTCGACACGCCCAATACATAATCGGTTTGAAAACTTATCAGATATGGAGACGTATAGTTTATTGCAACAATATTGGTGGCTGATTATCAGCGTGCTGGCCGCCGCGCTTGTGTTCCTGCTGCTGGTGCAGGGAGGACAATCGCTGCTGGCCGCCGCCTCGGCTGCCCACAAAGACCTTATCACACGCTCGCTGGGCAAAAAGTGGGAACTGACGTTCACAACGCTCGTCACGTTTGGCGGAGCGTTCTTCGCCTCGTTCCCTCTGTTCTACAGCACGAGTTTTGGCGGAGCCTACTGGCTATGGATGCTCATTCTGTTCAGTTTTGTGGTGCAAGCCGTCAGTTACGAGTATCGCACCAAGAGCGGCAACGTTTACGGCACACGCTTCTACGACACGCTGCTGCTGGTGAACGGTGTGGCCGGACCGCTACTGCTGGGAGTGGCTGTGGCGGGAATGTTCTTCGGCGCGGAATTCACCGTCACCCACCGCAACCTGCTCGACCCGGCCAATCCGGTGATTTCCACCTGGGGACCGCTGCACGGACTCGAAGCCATCGCCTGCTGGAAAAACCTGCTCTTTGGCGCGATGATACTCATGCTGGCGCGCTCGTTGGGCATCCTCTACCTCATCTGTGACAATAGCGGCGAGACCGACTTTGTGGATTGGCTACGCCGGCAGTTGACTTGGAACGCGGCCCTGTTTGTAGTGCTATTCCTCGCCACGGCCGCCGTGTTGCTCTCATCGCCGGGCGTGCAGGTCGCCGACGATGGTGTCGCCGCATGGCAGCCACACCTCTACTTTGACAACCTGCTGTCGCGATGGTGGGCGGCGTTGCTGCTGGCGGGTGGCGTTGCGCTCGTGCTGTGGGGAATTGGCAAGACTGTGATTGACAATGCTTTTGCCCGCGGCATCTGGTATGCCGGCGCGGGCACGGTGATTGTGGTGCTCGCCTTGTTCTGCCTCATCGGCTACGGCGGCACGTCCTACTATCCGTCGACGATTGACGTGCAAAGTTCGCTCACCCTTGCAAACAGTTCTTCCAGCGAGTTCACTCTCTCGGTGATGAGCGTTGTGAGCCTGTTAGTGCCATTTGTAGTGGCCTATATCGCCTACTGTTGGCGAGCCCTTGACCGCAAGTAGAGGGTAGCACGTTGTGGCTTACTTCGCAACTCGGATTGGGGTGTCAAAAGTCAATTTTTTGAGACTTTTGGCACCCCAATCCGCTTTTTTTATTAACTGAGTCCACTCCACAAAGTATATTTAAACATAAACTCCCATATATTATTCTATTACTGTCCGGTAAATTAAATAAACGCTCAGATAATCAATTATATTATAGCAATTTAGGCGCCTTTGTCATTGTCGGGGCTTACATATAGGCCACGCTGACGCGTGGGAAATCTTTCAAAATCCCAATTTTGAATTTCTCGCAAGCAGTCAAGTTGTTAGGGTGTAGGGGCAGAATTTATTCTGCCCGATTGCCGATGGGCGGGCAGAATAAATTGCTCCCGTTCGGTCGCGAGCTAAAGGTTCTGCCCCTACAAGTAACCGCAGCCCCGTAGGGGCGACAGTCTCCGCACGTTTCTGTCGCCCTTACAGGGCTTTGTTTGAGAAAAAACTCACACCATAGT
>JAFTDD010000102.1 GCA_017454355.1 Muribaculaceae bacterium | reverse complement strand
GCTCCTACGTGGCCGAGCAGAGCCTCGAGGCAGGTGCCCAGTTCAAGGTGATGGACGGCGAGATCTGGCTGGGTGGCGACACGCAGGGCCAGAGCGAGCAGTTCGAGTTGAAGGCCGACTTCAACGTGGTTGAACTGAGCGCCGCCGAGAGCGCCAAGAACTTCATCATCAACACCGCCGGTGACTACACCTTCACCATCAAGGCCGGCTACCTGACCGTGACCGGCTGGGCCGAGCAGCCCGTTGCCCCGATTTACGTTCTGGGCAACTGCGTTGGCGATTGGGATCCGACCGTCGGCCAGATGATCGAGGGCAACGTCGGCACCGACGACGATGGCAACAGCCAACTTGAGTACATGGGCGAGATTGAGGTCGTTGACAGTGGCGACGGCTATGGCTACTTCGCCTTCACCCGCCGTCTGGCCGCCGACAACGAGGGCTTCGACGAGATTGCCCAGTACCGCTTCGGCCCGGAGAGCGATGGCGACTTCGAGATCAATAGCGAGATGATCGGCATCGACATCAATATGATTGACGGCTACCAGACCGCCTTCAAGGCTCCGGCCGGCATGATTATCAGTTTCGACTACATCGAGAACGGCGACAGCCACGTGCTGCGCGTTTACGGCGATGTGCCTCAGCGTGAGGTTTACGTGCTGGGTCACATCAACGGTCTGAACTTCGTGCCTTTCAACGGCGTGCAGATGACGACCGACGACGGCAACCTCTATGAGGCCACCGTCACCGTCGACGACATCCAGGACGGCGGCTGGTTCAGTTTCACCACCAAGTTGGCTGTGGAGCAGGACGACAGCGATGCCATGTGGGCCGAGATTGCCGGCAACCGCTTCACCGCGGTGAGCGAGGGCGACTTCATTGTGATGCCCGAGCAACTTGGCCAGCCCATCAGCCTGACCGAGATTGGCAACTGCCCGAACGCAATCAAGATTGCCGCCGGCGACTGGAAGTTGACCGTTGACATGGGCGCGCGCACCCTCGTCATCGAGGAGAGTGCAAAGAATCCGATGGACATCAACAATGACGGTGTGGTCGATGTGGGTGACGTGAACGCCATCCTCGAGGCCATCCTCAATGAGGACAACAGCGAGCGCTTTGACGTCAACCACGACGGCAACGTCGACGTGGGTGATGTGAACGCCGTGTTGGGCGCCATCTTGGAGCAGTGACCATGTAGCATGTAGCATGTAGCTTATAGCATGTAACATACTGCATCGATAATTCGCCGCGCCATTCCCGCATTGACAGGGGTGGCGCGGTTGTTTTCGGTAGGCGGTTGCAATCGTTTGCACTATTTTTAATTAAAACGTAACGGAATAAAACGGCAATCATTAAATAAAAAAGAGTAAATTTGTGGCATACAAAAACCAAACTATTATTACCATTAAGCGCTTATGAAGAAATTTGCTACTTTGATTGCAGCCGCTGCGCTACCCGCCATGATGTGGGCGCAGGGCTGGCCCGCCGAATATGGCGGCGTGATGCTTCAAGGTTTCTATTGGGACAGTTACGGCGAGACAAGCTGGCTGTCGTTAGAGGCCGATGTCGACAACCTGGCCGAGGCTTTCGACCTGGTGTGGATACCGCAGAGTGCCAACTGCGGCGGCCAGTCGATGGGTTACAACCCCAAGCACTGGTTCGACAACTACGACAGCTCGTTCGGCTACGAGTATGAGCTCCGCTCGATGATCAAGACCTTCAAGGACCACGGCATTGGCACAATCGCCGACGTTGTTATCAACCACCGCCAGAACGCGACCAACTGGACCGACTTTGTGGAGGAGACCTACAACGGCAAGACCTACCTGATGACCAGCAAGGACATCTGCCGCGATGATGACGGCGGCGAGACGGCCAAGCACCTGCAAGAGGGCGAGTCGCTGAGTTCCAACTTCGACACCGGCGAGGACTGGAGTGGCGAGCGTGACCTTGACCACAAGAGCACCAACGTGCAGAATACCGTCAAGGACTACCTCTATATGCTTCTGAACGACTATGGCTACGCCGGCTTCCGCTACGACATGGTGCGTGGCTATGCCGCAAGCTACACCAAGATGTACAACGAGTACTCCAAGCCGCAGTTCAGCGTTGGCGAGAACTGGAGCGGTACGAGCACCATCAGCAGTTGGATTGACGGCACGAGCAACACGAGCGCGGCCTTTGACTTCCAGTTCCGCTACACGTGCCGCAACGCGTTCAACGCCGGCGGCAGTACCCCCACCTCAACGGGCGACATGTCGAAGCTCAATGCCCAGAACGACGGCAACTGGCCTCTGATCAGCCGCAACTACCAGAGCGGCAAGTATCGTCGCTATGCCGTGACGTTTGTCGAGAACCACGACACGCAATATCGCGATGCCAGCAATCCTCTTGACCCGATCAAGAAGGACACCATCGCCGCTAACGCTTACCTGCTGGCTATGCCCGGCACGCCTTGTGTGTTCTATCCCCACTGGAAAGCCTACAAGCAGGAGATCAAGGCCCTCTCGGCCGCCCGCAAGCTGGCCGGCATCCACAACATGAGTGACTATCAGTTGAAGGCCGCCACGTCGGCCCGCGCCGCCTTCACCGTCACCGGCACCAAGAGCAAGCTCACCGTGTGCGTTGGCCGCACCGCCGGCAGTTACACCCTGAGCGGCACCACCGAGATCCTGAGTGGCTACCACTACAAGTATCTGCTGGACAACAGCGCCGAGGTCGCTTGGGTTGACCTGCCCAGCGGACAGTATAAGATCAGCGACAAGAAGCAGGCCAAGCTCATCGCCGTCAGCGCCACCAGCGGCGCCCAGATTGTCTACACCACCGACGGCAGCAACCCCACCGCGAGCAACGGCACCAAGGTTGCCAGCGGCAGCACCATCACCATCAACAAGGCCATGACCCTCAAGGCCGGCCTGCTGGTTGGCGGCACGGTGAAGAACATCTGCACCCGCGAGTACAAGATCAAGGCCGAGTTTGTGCCCTACAGCGTCACCGTCTATCTCAAGGATCCGATGACCAGCGACGCCAAGTGGGAGAACGTCAACTACTACATCTGGAGCGCGGCCAACAACAACGAGCAGCTCATGGGCGACTGGCCCGGCACCCAGGTGACCGACACCAAGGTGGTGGACGGCGTGAAGTACTACTACAAGACGTTTGACTTCACGATGGAGGACTACTACATCCAGGCCGTGTTCAACAACGGCGTGGATCCGACCAGCACCGACCCGAAGAATGTCCAGAGCGACGACACGCCGCGCATCTATGCCGACGCCGTGTTTGCCCTCGGTGACCTCAACGCCGCCAACAATCACTACCGCATCCAGAACATCACCAGCGACGAACTCGTCAAGAAGTTGGCCGCTGCCGGTGGTGAGAGCGGCAACAAGTTTGACGTCAATAGCGACGGCAAGGTCGACGTGGGCGACGTGAACGCCGTGCTCGCGGCAATCCTTGCCGGCGACAAGAGTGCCAAGTTTGACGTGAACGGTGACACCAAGGTTGATGTTGGCGATGTGAACGCCATCCTCGACGAGATTCTCAAGCAGTAAAGAGAAGTCCTCCCCCCAACCCCAAACGGCCAGGCCAAGGCCAGGCCCTACAAGGAGGGGATAAGGGAGAGTTTCAATTCTTCTTGTAGGGACAAAATTTATTCTGCTACACCCACCGAAAGTGGGCAGAATAAATTCTGCCCCTACAAGCATTAAACAACCGACAACTAAAATCATTAGACTAACTACCAAACCCAAGAAACGATGAAGAAACTATTCAGCATTATCGTCTTGATAGCCGTGGCCGCGATGAGCGTGGCTTGGGCCGCCGGACCGCTCAAGGCCGCCGGCCCCTACCGTCACCTTGACGTGAACTTTGACAACCACATCGACGTGGGCGACGTGAACTTGCTGCTCGATGCCATCCTCAACGGCCACAGCGACCCCGCCGAGGGCGAGGAGCCCGAGGAGGAAGACCTGCTGTTGGCCGGCGGCGACATCTCGCTGCTGCCCAGTTACGCCGCCACCTCGGTGCAATACCTTGACTACGACGGCCAACTCATCAACAGCGGCAACACGCTCACCGACGTGATTGGCTTCCTCACTGCCGAGGGCTGGAACGCGGCGCGTGTGCGCCTGTTTGTTGACCCGTCGCAGGCCAGCAGCGACGACGTTGGCCAGGGCGTGCGCCAAGACCTCGCGTACGTAACCGGCCTGGGCAAGGCCATCAAGGCCGCCGGCATGAAGTTTGTGCTCGACTTCCACTATAGCGACAGCTGGGCCGACCCCGTCAAGCAGTTCACTCCCGCCGCATGGGTTGGTCAGACTGACGAGCAACTCGCCGTGACCATCTACAACTACACCAAGAGTTGCCTCAACACGCTCATCGAGGCCGGTGCCACGCCCGACTATATCCAGACGGGTAACGAGATTTCTTACGGCATCCTGTGGGGCAAGCAGGGCAGCACTTACGTCAAGGCCGACAGCGAGGCCGGTTGGGAGCGCTTCCGCACTCTCGAGGCGCAAGCCATCAAGGCCTGCCGCGAGGTGTGCCCCAAGGCCAAGATTATCATCCACACCGAGTTGGTGCGCAACATCAACCTGCTGCGCAACTACTACAACAACGTCAACAGCCTCGACTACGACATCATCGGCTTGAGTTACTACCCCTACTACCACGGCCTGCTGCCGCAGTTGGAGAGCGCGCTGTCGGCTATGGAGACCGCCCATCCCGATAAGGATATCATGATTATGGAGACCGGTTACTTCCACATTTGGCAAGCCGACGACGTGAAGTATGACTACTCGGCCACCTATCCCATCAGCGCGGCGGGCCAGAAGGCGTTCACCGATGCCCTGGTGGCATTGCTCAAGGAGCATCAGAACGTTAAGGGCCTCTTCTGGTGGTTCCCCGAAGCCAACGACGGCGGCCTGTGGCCCAACCAGGTGCGCACCGACTGGTACAACGCCGGCTTGTGGGACAACCAGACCCACTACGCGATGCCTGCCATCAAGAGCGTCGGCGACTTCGCCAAGTAACCGCCCCTCGCCTTTTCAAGGTATTTCTCTCGTCTATTTCCGTCTATTTACGTCTATTTTTCTCACGTAAAACCCCTTCCGTTCAAGGTGGGCGGGCTCTGTCCCGCCCACCTTTATTATTGACCTGGGCCCGTTTTATTACGATATTTATCTCTCGAAAATTCTCGAAAATTGCCGAAAAATATTAATTCCACAACTCTCCAACCTCTCGTCTGTTTACTTCTATTTACGTCTATTTTAATCTAGTTGTTTTACCCAAATCTCGGTTTTTGTGTGAGATTTGGGTTAAATCAATAGTAAATTTACCCAAATAGTGGCTTTTGTATGAGATTTGGGTAAAATTGAAAATGATTTTTACCCAAATCTCGGTTTTTGTGTATCACGGGGACGGTTCTTCTGTTTCACCGCGAAGCGGCTGAAACAGAAGAACAGTCCCCACTTCACGGCAACGCGGCAACGTGCGGTCGGTGCGGCACTACTGGCCTGCGGGGAGGCCGGCGAGGTAGGTGCGGCGGATGAGGGGGGTGGTGTAGGCGTAGGGGAGGAAGGCGAGGCTGGGAATGGGCTCGGTGATGAAGAAGTTGGCGACTTTGCCGGGGGCGAGGCTACCGT
This sequence comes from Muribaculaceae bacterium, assembly GCA_017454355.1. Lineage (GTDB taxonomy): Bacteria > Bacteroidota > Bacteroidia > Bacteroidales > Muribaculaceae > Sodaliphilus. Next base: position 25,225 of record JAFTDD010000102.1, on the reverse strand, counting down.
AGGCGTCACTGATGCCCATGGCGGCGGCGCCGTTGATGGTCGCGGCATTGATAGCCTCGGCGGGAGTGAGGCGCATCTTGATGCAAGCCAGCGAGACAACGAACTTCATGTCGCCACTTGGCGTTGAGCCGGGGTTGTAGTCCGAGGCGATGGCCAGCGGCAGTCCGGCCTCGATCATCTTGCGGGCCGGAGCGAAGGGCATATTGAGGAAGAACGAGGTGCCGGGCAGGGCTGTGGGGATGGTGTCGCTGTCGCGCAGCAAGTCGATGTCGGCGTCGGTCATGCTCTCGAGGTGGTCCACCGAGAGTGCGCGATGAGCCACAGCGGCCTGCACTCCCCCACTATCCGGCGACAACTCTTGGGCATGGATCTTGCCGCGCATGCCATAGCGTGCCGCGGCCTCGAGGATGCGCTCGGTCTCGGTGGCGGTGAAGAAGCCGGTGTCGCAGAACACGTCAACGTAGTCTGCGAGGCCCTCGGCAGCGACCGCCGGCAGCATGTCGTTGATAACATGGTCGACGTAGTCGGCCTGGCGTCCGGCAAACTCACGTCCCACGGCATGGGCGCCGAGGAAGGTGGAGACCACGCGCAGGCGTGTGCTGTCGGCGATGCGTGCCACCACGCGCAGCATCTTGAGTTCGTCGCGCGTATTGAGTCCGTATCCGCTCTTGATTTCGATTGCACCGGTGCCTTTGGCCACGACCTCGTCCACGCGCCGCATTGCCTGGTCAAAGAGTTGCTGCTCGGTGGCCTCGTGCAGTCGGTCGGCACTATTGAGAATGCCTCCGCCCCGGCGCGCGATCTCGGCGTAGGAAAGGCCGTTGATCTTGTCGACGAACTCGCCTTCGCGGCTGCCGGCCCACACGAGGTGGGTGTGGCTGTCACACCAGCACGGCAGCACGGCGCCACCGTGGGCGTCGATGATTTGGTCGTCGGCCTCCCCCCTGCCCCCTCCTGAAGGAGGGGGTGAAAGGGTGCCGAAGTCGGCGACGAGGCCGTCCTCAACGAGAATCCACGCGTCGTTGATGGCCGTCAACTGTGACATCTCGTCGCCGCAGCGCTTGCTGACGCCGCCGGTGTCGATGCCGGCGAGTATGCCGATATTCTTAACCAACAGTCTCATAGGCAAATGTTTCGCGTCTATTTTCGTCAATTTGTAAGACATAAGGAACAAAAGTGTTTAAAATAATGGTTAGAAATTATGTTCTTATGTTTCTTTTGTCTAAAAAATATAGATAGGCGCTAATTGACGTTGTTATAGACGTGAATTGACGCTAACCCAAAAAAAATACCGATTACTAATCACTAATTACTGATTACTGAACTCTTCACAGGCGGTTGAGGGTTGACTGCTGGCCATCGACCGGGATGAAGTGCTCGCCGTTGTCACGCAGGAACTTGATGGCTCGCTCGATGAGCGGATACATCACCACGTCGTCGCTGACGAATGGCACCTCGCGGCGGAATGCCTCGTGGATGGCCATCAGAGTGGGCGATGACTTGAGCGGGAAACGGAACTCCAAGGCTTGAGCGGCATTCATCAACTCGATGGCGAGCACACGCTCGGTGTTGAGCACCACTTTGCAGAGTTTGACTGCGGCGTTGGCACCCATACTGACGTGGTCCTCCTGGTCTTGGCAAGAGGGTATGCTGTCGAGGCTCGACGGAGAGGCAAACGTCTTGTTAAGGCTGACGATGGAGGCGGCGGTGTATTGCGTGATCATAAAGCCGCTATTCAGGCCCGGATTGGCGACCAGGAAACTGGGCAGGCCCCGCAGGCCAGACACAAGGCGGTAGATGCGTCGCTCGCTGATGTTAGCCAGTTCGCTGAGCGCGATTGAGAGGAAGTCCATCGGCAGGGCGATGGGCTCGCCGTGGAAGTTGCCGGCACTGATAATTTGTTCCTCGTCGGGGCATACGGTGGGGTTATCGGTCACGCTGTTGATTTCGGTGTCGATAACCGCTTTCACGTAGGCGATTGTTTCCTTGACGGCACCGTGCACCTGCGGCACACAGCGGAAGGAGTATGGGTCTTGGACGTGCTTCTTGGGTCGCGCGATGAGTTGGCTGCCCTCGAGCAGAGCGCGCATGTGGCGCGCCGTGTCGAGTTGTCCTCGGTGCGGGCGGACGGTGTGTACGGCCTCGGTGAACGGCTCAATCAGTCCGTCGAAGGCGTCGAGCGACATTGCCGCGATGCGGTCGGCCCATTCGCTAAGGCGCTCGGCCTGCAGCAGTGCCCACACAGCCATAGCGCTCATGTTCTGGGTGCCGTTGAGCAGGGCGAGGCCTTCCTTGCTGGCCAGTTCGATGGGTTGCCAGTGCTTGAGGCGCAACAGTTCGGCGCCGGAAATCACGCGTCCGTCATACTGCACCTCGCCCATGCCCACCAGGGGCAGGCACATGTGGGCCAGCGGCACGAGGTCGCCCGATGCGCCGAGCGAGCCTTGATTATAGACCACGGGCACGACCCCCTCGTTAAAGAAGTCGATAAGGCGCTCGACGGTGTCGAGTTTGATGCCGCTGTAGCCGTAACTGAGCGATTGGATTTTGAGCAGCATCATGATGCGCACGATATTGTCGGGCAGGCGATTGCCGGTGCCGCAGGCGTGCGACATCATCAGGTTGATTTGCAGTTGCGAGAGTTGGTCGTGGCTCACGTTCACGTCACAGAGCGAGCCAAAGCCGGTCGTCACGCCGTAGATAGGCACCTCGCTCTCGGCGATGTGGCGGTCGAGGAACTCGCGGCAGCGGACGATGCGGCGGCGGGCATCGTCGCTCAAGGCGAGGCGCATGCCCTTATTGATAATATGGCCGATGCGTTCGATTGTAAGGTGCTCGGCGCTGATAAGATGAGTTTCCATGAGAGTTGTCCTCCCCCCGCCCCTCCTGAAGGAGGGGGGGCTGGCGGTTGCAATAGGGGATTTATAAAAGTTAATAAATTAATCAGATAGTAGTTATAAGAGTCCTGAATGTCACTACAACTGCCTCCCCCTCCTTCAGGAGGGGGTTGGGGGGAGGCCACAAAGCAGATTGTCGTCGACGAGGTTGGGCAGGGTGACCCGGAGGCCCGGTGTGCGCTCCATCTCGCGGCGGATGGCGTCGAGCGAGCCGCTGTTGCGGGCCCAGGCGCGCCGCGCGATGCCGTTGTTGACGTCCCAGAGGAGCATGCGACGGATGCGACGGTCGGCCTCATCGCTGCCGTCAATCACCATGCCAAAGCCGCCATTGATTACTTCTCCCCAGCCCACTCCGCCGCCGTTGTGGAGGCTCACCCAAGTGGCGCCACGGAAGGCGTCGCCGATGACGTTCTGCACGGCCATGTCGGCGGTGAATTGCGAACCGTCGTAGATGTTGCTCGTCTCGCGGAACGGCGAATCGGTGCCGCTCACGTCGTGGTGGTCGCGTCCGAGCACGACGGGTCGCGAGATTTCGCCACGGCGGATGGCGTCGTTGAATGCGAGGGCGATGCGCGTGCGGCCCTCGCAGTCGGCATATAGGATGCGCGCCTGTGAACCCACCACAAGGCGGTTGAGACCCGCCTCGCGTATCCAGTGCAGGTTATCGGCGAGTTGGCCGTGGATGTCGGCGGGAGCGGTGGCGAGCATCTGCTCCAGCACATCGGCCGCCAATCGGTCGGTCACCTCAAGGTCGTGAGGGTCACACGAGGTGCACACCCATCGGAACGGCCCGAAGCCATAGTCAAAGAACATCGGTCCCATGATGTCCTGCACGTAACTCGGATAGCGGAAGTGGCTCTCGTCGAGCATGATATCGGCACCGGCTCGGCCGGCCATGAGCATGAACGCGTTGCCGTAGTCAAAGAAGTACATGCCACGGGCTGTCAGGCGGTTGATAGCCGCCACCTGGCGTCGCAGCGAGGCGAACACACACTCCTTGAAACGCTCCGGCTCGGCGGCCATCATCCGCTTAGCCTCGTCGAGCGATAGACCCACGGGGTAGTAACCGCCGGCGTAGGGGTTGTGGAGCGACGTTTGGTCGCTACCCAAGTCCACGTGTATTTGCTCGTCGGCGAGACGTTCCCACAGGTCAACGATGTTGCCCACATAGGCCATCGACACTACGCGGCCCTCGTCCATCGCGCGACGCAGCGAGGCGATGAGTTCGTCAAGGTTGTCGTGCAGTTCGTCCACCCAGCCCTGGTCGTAGCGCTTGCGAGCCGCCAGCGGGTTAATCTCGGCGGTGACGCTGAGCACGCCGGCGATATTGCCGGCCTTGGGCTGCGCGCCGCTCATGCCGCCCAGTCCGGCGGTGACAAAGAGCGGCACACGCTTGCCGAGTTCATCGCCCATGACACGGCGCGCGGCGTTGAGCACGGTGATGGTGGTGCCGTGGACGATGCCTTGCGGACCGATATACATATAACTGCCGGCGGTCATCTGCCCGTATTGGCTCACTCCGAGAGCGTTGAACCGTTCCCAGTCGTCGGGCTTGCTGTAATTGGGGATGACCATGCCGTTGGTGACCACAACGCGCGGCGCCTCGGGATGGGAGGGGAACAAGCCGAGCGGGTGGCCGCTATACATGACCAGAGTCTGCTCGTCGGTCATCTCGCTCAGGTATCGCATCGTCAGTCGATACTGCGCCCAGTTCTGGAACACGGCGCCGTTGCCGCCATAGGTGATTAACTCGTGGGGATGCTGGGCGACGGCCACGTCGAGGTTGTTCTGAATCATCATCATGATGGCCGCGGCCTGGGTGCTGCGATGAGGATACTCGTCGATGGGACGCGCCTTCATCTCGTAGCGCGGACGCAGGCGGTACATGTAGATGCGGCCGTAGCGGTCGAGTTCGTCGCGGAACTCGGTCACGAGTTCGCGGTGCATCGCCGGCGGAAAATATCGCAGGGCATTGCGCAGCGCGAGGCGTTTCTCGTCGTCGGTGAGGATGTCCTTGCGGCGCGGAGCGTGGTTGATGGTGGGATCGTAAGGTTGCGGCTCGGGCAGCACATCGGGAATGCCGGCGCGGATATCGGCTTGAAATTCTTCTCTTGTCATCGTTATTGGTGGTGGTGGAGAGGGACAAAACGGCACGGCCGTTTTGCACCGCACTCTTTTAATGGATTAATTATGAATTCAGCATAGTTTCGACGAGGGCGGTGATGGCGGCCTCGGCGGCGTTGGCTTCGGCGATGAGGCTGTTGGCGCGGTCGATGAGCCCGCGGGCTGTGTCTCGGTCCTTGAGCGAGCCGGCGTTAATCTTGACGTTCATACCGGCGCCAAGCACCGCCGCGCGTGCGGCCAGCGCGCCCACTCCGGCGTCGCTGACGCTGTTGGGATTGCCCTGCTCGGCCATTGCCCGGCAGATGTCAAACACACCCATCGCGGCCTCCATCGTGCGCAGCGGCACCTGTGCGGCATAGAGCGTCGCGGCTTGGATTGCCTCGCTGCGCCGGGCCTTTTCCTCATCGCTGCCCTTGGGCATGCCAAAGGCGGCCATAATGCGGTTAAAGGCCGCGGTGTCCTCGTCGACAAGGTGCAGCAGTTCTGTCATCATCGCCTGACCACGGTCGGCCCAGTCGCTAAACTCCTGCCAGCGGTCGTCCCAGCCGGGCTTGTGGCTCGACAGATTAGCCACCATCGTGCCCAGAGCGGCGCCTAAGGCGCCCATATAGGCGGCGATGGTGCCGCCGCCGGGAGCCGGTGACTCACGCGAGGTCTCGGCGGCAAACTCGCTCACGGTGAGGTCTACAAGCCGGCTGCCGGAGGTTGCATCGTCAATCATATACTCAATCACTTTCTCACGGGGGTCAAACGGCTTGAGGTCGTCCAGACCCAGCGAATGGACGGCGATGTTGATGATGTCGGCCTCGGGGATGCCGGTGGAACGGTGCTGCTTCTCGAGATAATACTTGCCGGCGTCGATAAGGCAACGCTTGGGGATGAGTCCCACAATCTCTGTGCCGGTGACACGGATGCCGCGCTCGCGAGCGCAACGCGACACCTCGTCGAAGGCGACGTGCAGCGGTGTGGCGTTGATGTCGGTGATATTCATCGACACCTGCGCGATCTTGTATTCGTCGATATACCAGCCGATGGCCTTGGTCCCCTTGAGCGTGCCCGGACGCATGATCACGTTGCCGTCGGCATCGAGTTTGGGCTTGCCGGTGATGGGATTGCCTTCTCGCACCGGTCGTCCTTTCTCTCTGACGTCAAAGGCTATGGCGTTGGCGCGGCGCGTGCTGGTGGTGTTGAGGTTGAAGTTGGTGGCGATGAGGAAGTCGCGGGCACCCACAGCGGTGCAGCCGGTGCGCGCCAACTGCTGGTCCCAGGGTCGCGCGCCGTAGTCGGGCGCGTCGTCCTCGGTGTCCATGCGAGCCGCCAATCCCTCATACTCGCCCTGCCTACACACGGCCAGATTGCGTCGCTCGGGTCGTAGCGCAGCGGCCTCGTAGCAGTAGCAGGGTATGCCGGCCTCGCGGGCGATGCGCTGCGCCAACCCTCGCGCGAGGTCGGCACACTCGTCGAGTGTCACACCGGCCACCGGCACCAACGGGCACACGTCCGTCGCGCCCATGCGCGGATGGGCACCGTGGTGCCGGCGCATATCAATAAGTTCTGCCGCGCGGCACACCACTTGGAATGCTGTCTCGACCACCGCCTGCGGCTCGCCGACGAACGTGACCACAGTGCGGTTGGTGGCTTCACCCGGGTCCACATCGAGCAGTTTGACGCCCTTTGCCCGACGGATAACGTCGGTTATCTTGTTTATCACTTCCTTGTCGCGACCCTCACTGAAGTTGGGCACACATTCAATCAAATTCATAATTCATAATGCATAATTCATAATTAAACTGCTACATGCTACACGCTACACGCTACATACTACACGCTACATGCTACACGCTACATGCTACACGCTATACGCCTGGAGGGTGTTATACATCAGTGCAGCGATGGTCATGGGGCCGACACCGCCCGGCACGGGGGTGATGTGGCTGCATAAGGGGGCGACGTTGTCAAAGTCGACATCTCCACGCAGGCGCCATCCGCGCTCACGTGTGGCATCGGGCACACGCGTTGTTCCCACATCGATAACAACGGCACCGGGCTTGACCATATCTGCGGTGACCGAGCCGGGACGGCCCATAGCTGCCACGAGGATGTCGGCACGGCGAGCCTCGGCGGCGACGTCGGGCGTGGCGCTGTGGCACACGGTGACGGTGCAGTCGCCGGGGCGGCCCTTCTGCAGGAGCATGATGGCTAGCGGCTTGCCCACAATGTTGCTGCGGCCCAATATCACACAATGCTTGCCGCGCGTGTCGATGCCGGCGCGCTCGAGCAGCATTGTGATACCCAACGGCGTTGCCGGCTTGAAGCAAGGCAGACCGAGGGTCAGACGCCCCACATTGACGGGGTGGAACCCGTCCACGTCCTTGCGAGGGTCGATTGCCTCGAGCACCTCGCGCTCGTTGAGATGAGCCGGCAAGGGCAGTTGGACGATGAAGCCATCCACATCGTCGGCAGAGTTCAGCGCAAGGATTTTGTCTAGCAAATCGCGCTGCGTGATGCTCTCGTCAAGGCGCATCACGGTGGAACGGAAACCGCAACGCTCACACGCGGCAGCCTTGCTCATCACATAACTCTCGCTGCCGCCATCATGGCCCACGAGCACAGCCACCAGGTGTGGCGGCCGGTGTCCGGCAGCCACTATGGCGTCCACGCGCGCGGCGATGTCGGCCTTTATCTCTTCAGCAATTTTCTTTCCGTCAAGTATCATAATAGTTGATAGTCAATAGTCGTTAGTGGCCGGCGCGAGGGCGCGCGGCATGGCCAACCTTCAACCTCTTGATTAGAAGCCGGGGTTTTGGGGGTCGCCGGTGACGGTGAGCGTCTCGCCGGGGATAGGGTAGACGATGGTGTGGCCGTCGGCGTCGACGGGGAGGGATGGCCGGTCGGTGATGGCGGCTCCCCATCGGTTGAAGCGGATGAGGTCGTTGCGTCGCCAGCCTTCCCACGCGAGTTCGAGCAGTCGCTCGTCGAGCACGTTGTCGAGCGTGGCCTCGCGCCCGTGTGCACCCACTCGGCCGCGCACGGTGTTGAGCAGCGCGCTCGCCAACTCGTCGTTGCCACCATCGCGCAGCAAGGCCTCGCAGTGCATCAGCAACACGTCGGCATATCGCATGAGCACGATGTCGTTGTCGCTCAGTTTACCGTCCTTGAGGGCATGCAGGTCGACTTCATACTTCGCCATGCGCGCTCCGGCGGTGCGGATATAGGGCGAGTCGGAGAGGTCAAGTTCCACCTTGTCGGGGTAGTAGACCAGCGGCGTGCCGTCGTCAAGCAGGATGGGGTCGCCGTCGAGGTCGTACATCTCGCCTGCATAGTAAGTGCTATAGAAGCGCGGGTCAAGGTCATCGGTGCCGTAGCCGAACACCTCGAGGGCGTGGCGTGTGGCGCACGGCCCGTTCTCGCCCTCGAGGCCGAGAGCCGTGCCGTGCTTGTAGTGTCGCGAGCGCACGAGGTTCCAGAACTCGTTGGTGAGCAGGTGGCGGTCCATAGGGATGGTGAAGATGTTCTCCACGCTAAACTCGTTGCGCACGGCAAAGCAAGCGGACTGGGAAAGTTCCAAATCATAGCCATGGTTGCCGATTTCGTCACAATAGATGGCACATGCCTGCCAAGAATTGACCGTTTCGCCGTTGACGGTCCACTTGATGTCCTTGCCCGATGGTCGCTTGCCATCTGTCCAGTCGTCGTCGGCATACACCTCGACATTGAGCATGAGTTTGGCAAGCAGGAAGAGTGCCACGGGTTGAGTGATGCGTCCGTAGTACTCACCGGGATAGTTGGAGCGGGCGTGAGACAACAGGTCCAGACTGCCGGTGAGGTCATCGACGATGGCATGGTAGACCTTGGAGCGCGGCTGCAGGTGCAACTCGTCGGTTGACGGCTTGCTGCTGTCGAAGAGCGGCAAGCGGCCGAAGAGGTCCATCGCATAGAAGCGGAACATTGCCCTGAGGGCGATAACTTCGGCACGCAGTGGCGCGACATTGTCGTTGGGGTGTGCCGCGGCATAGGCGTCGATGTGCTCGAGCGAAGCGTTGCAGGCGAGGACTTGCCTCAGCAGATAGTTCCACGCGTCGCCACAGTCGGCGCTGGCATTGTTATGGAGAAACATTGCCTGCCACACGCCGCCGTCATACCAGTCGGCGCCCCGCTTGGGCACAAAAGCCTCGTCGGTGCTAAACGTGTTCAAGTCATATACTCCTCTCACGGTACCCTGGAGGCCCGTGCCGTTGGCGTTGCCGCCCACCTCGCGATAAAGGCCGGCCACACCGTTGAGCCACAAGTCATTGAGCGTGCCATAGGCCTCGTCCTCGAGCAGCCGGTCGGCCGGCTTCTCGTCAAGGAATTTATTGCAGCCGCCAAGCGCGAGTGCGGTGGCCGCTATTATTATCGCTATCTTTTTCATAATGGGAGAATTGAGAAAATCGGGATTAAAACAGCGAGGTCGTTTTGCACTCCACACCTTATATTTAATTGTGAATTATGCATTATGAATTATGCATTTCTCAAAAGCCGATGGCAAGGCTGAGGGTGAAGGTGCGAGTGACGGGATAGATGTTCTTGTCGTCGAGGCCCAGAGTGTTGTTGACGCTGCTGCTGTTGATCATTGGAGTGAGGCCACTGTAGCCGGTGATGGTGGCGAGGTTCTCGGCGGTGAGGCTTAGACGCAGCCGGCTGATGGTGCCGGCGGCCTTGCCACGCAACGGCACATTCCAACCGATGGTGATGTAGTCGAGGTTGACGTAGTTGCCGCTCTCGAGCCAGTAGTCGCTGACGGTCTGGTCCTCGATGCGTCGAGCCGGCGCGTCGGCAAGCACATTGTAGCCCGGCAGGCTGTTCATATTCATATATGACAATGCGGTGCCGTTGAAGATTTTATGTCCGAAGGCTCCGTTGATTTGCAGCGAGAGGTCGCAGTGACGATACCGGAGGCTGAAGTTGGTGCCCATGAGTACCTTGGGCATAGCCTGTCCACACACGCGCCGCGCCCCGCCGTCGGCCAACTCGTAGGTGTAACCGCCGGTACCGTCCTCCTTGAGGCCGGTGCAGTGGGGCAGGTAGAAGACGCCCAACGGGTGGCCGATGGCCTGATAGGTGACGTTGTTGTTGCCGCCGTGAAAACCGGCGCCGTTCATGCCGGCGATGTCGACGTAGGTTGGCACCTCAAGGTAATAACCGTTGTGGTATCCGCTGAGCGACACCAGTTTATTGGCCTGCCATGTGACGTTGGCGTTGATGTTGAGATCCCAGTCGCGTGTAGCCACCGGCGTGACGCCCACCGAGACCTCGAGGCCGCTGTTGTTCATCTTGCCCATGTTGGCCAGCAACTTGGTGTAGCGGAATGGCGGCATACCCACATTGTACATATACAGCAGGTCGCTGGTGCGGCTGGTGTATCCGTCGATAGAGGCGACCACTTTGCCGCCGGCCAGCGAGAAGTCTGCGCCGATATTAAATGTGCGTTTCACTTCCCACTTGAGGTCAGGATTGGTGTTGTAGAGCGCGGCGAGCGACACGGCGGCCTCGTTGCCCACAGGGACGATGCCGGCCGGCGAGAGTGCGTTCATGGTAATGTAACTGTTGATGCCGCCTTGATTGCCGGCCAAGCCATAGCCCACGCGCAGTTTCAGGCCGTCAAGGTGGTCCTTGACGCCGGCCATCCATGGCTCGTTGATAATGTTCCAGGAGGCGCTCACGCTGGGGAAGCATCCCCACTTGTGTCCGTTGCCAAAGCGTGATGTGCCGTCGGCGCGCAGTGTTGCCGCGAGCGAGTAGCGGTCGGCGTAGTCGTAGGTGAGGCGTCCCATAAACGAGGCTTGGGTGGGCACCTGGCGATAACTGGCGGTGCCATCCCAGAGAGTGAGCGCTCCGGCCTGGATGGCGTCATAGCCCAAATCGTTGGTCGAGAAGTTGGTTGTGGTGACGTGGAAGCCCGAGTAGGTCTCGCGCTGCACCTCTGCCAGGGCTTGCGCGCCCAGACGGTGGTCGCCCAGTTTGACGGTATAGTCGGCGGTAATGTTGCCGATAAGTTGCTCGTGCTTGTCGCTGCTGCGGTAGGCCTCGCCGTGGGCCCAGATAGTGGTGGGATAATAGTGGGACGTCTCGGTCTCGTTAAAACTATAGGAGCCGAATGCGGTCAGTTTCCAATGGCTGCCCAGGTTAAACGTGAGTTTGGCGTGAGCACCCAGATTGCTGGCTTTGGTGGAGATGCGCGCGTCGAGCAGCGCCATGGGGTGAGTGATTTGGCTCGCCTCGGCGTAGGAGTCCCACCCGTCTTGCCTGTTGCGCGTGGTGGGATAGGTGGGATTGAAGGCTTGTGCGCTATAGAACATCTTTTGCGAGTCGTAGATGGGCGTATATTGCTTCTCGACATTGCCGAACAAACCCACATCGATGCGCAGCAAGTTGTTGAACATGAGTTGGTGCATTCTCATTGTTGACGTGAAGTTGTTGAGGTGCTCATTGCGGATAACGCCCTGGTGGTTCTGATAGGCGAGGGCGACGCGGTATCCGCCGTTGCCGGCACCGCCACTGAAGGCCACGTGATGGTCGTGAAGCAATGCGGTACGCTCGATTTCGCGCTGCCAGTTGGTGTTTGCACCCTTATCTACCAGCGCGAGGCCGCGCGCGATGACCTGCTGCCTGTATCCGTCGGCGTCAAGCATTTTGAGGTTTCGCGCGGCTGTGGTGAAGCCAAAACTGCCGTTATAGGTAATTCTCGGCCTGTCGCCGACTCCGCCGCGGCGTGTGGTGACCTCAATGACGCCGCTTGCGCCGCGGCTGCCATACTGCGCCGTCTCGCTGGCGTCCTTTAGCACCTTGAAACTCTCGATGTCGGTGGGATTGACGCTTTGCAGCGTCTTGAGGTCGCCGAGCACTCCATCAATGATGATGAGCGGGTCGTTGCCACCGGTGAGCGATGTCGTGCCACGCAGGCGCACGGCGTTCAGCGCGGCGATGCCGCTGGAACTGGAGCGCTGTACGGTCAGTCCGGCCACGCGGCCGTTGATAGCCTCGATGGGGTTGGTGACCTGCTTGCCGGCCAGTTCGTCACCACTGACGCGGCTCGGGTCAAAGCGCGTGGTGTCGGCCGCGGCTGCCGCCGCTGAAGTGGCGGCAGCCGGCGCGCCGCTGTCGCTCTGGGCGGCGGCCATGACAGCCAACGATGCCGCCAGTAAAAATAATGCTATCTGCCTCATAGTGGAAGTTGTTGTCCTTAAAAACTATAACCCTATATGTCCTTGGAAAACTGGAAAAACCGGGGAACCCTATGATTTCTTCTGATGGATGGTGATTTGAGTGGCGCCAAAGCCGTACTCTTGGAAACTGGCGTCCTGCACCTCGCAAAAACTGTAATGGCGCCTGACCTCCTCGAGTATGGCGCGCCGCAGCACTCCCTCACCCTTGCCGTGAATAAAGACGAGGCGCTGTCCGGGATGAGCCAGATGTTCGCGCATTGTCTCGTTGAACTTGTCGAGTTGGTAGTTGAGAATGTCGGCGTTGGTCATGCCGGCGGTGGTATCGAGCAACTCGTAGATGTGGAGGTCGACCACGACGGGCTCGGCGCGGTGGCCTTGCCGTTGCCGCTTGTGGCGGTTGCCCTGCGGAGCGGGCTCGCGGTCGTCGATGTGAGGGCCTGAGGTCATAGCGGCTTTCAACTCGCCGCTGTCGATGTCGAGCATGCGCTTGAGGTTGGGGCGGTCGTTGCGAGTGATGTCGAGTGCGATCACCGGCACGTCGTAGTAGGGGTTGTCGGTGAAGCAATGCAACTTGACAAACTGGCCTATATTGAGACTCTTCTCGACCAAGGCGGGGTTCTTGAGACGTGCCGCCTTGCCCTGCTTGAAGGCGACATACTGCACCGCCACGTGGGTCATAGACGGAAGGTCGGCGTGCCCTATTTCTCCCAAGTCTTCTTGGGTGTTAGGCTCTACAATGCCGTGCCAACGGGTTGACCACAACGCTGTGTCATCACCTCGCGTGAGCCAAACGGCCATGAGGTAGTAATTGCTGGCGTTGGTGAGCGTGGCAAAGAAGGTGGTAGTGTTGAGGTGCTTTGGCTCCCGTGGCTCGAAGGCGAGCACCACATTGAGCACCTCACCCTCCACGGTTTCTTCGGGAGGCGGCAACGGTTCGGGCTCGGGTTTGGGCTCGGGCGCGTCGGGCTTGATGGCGCTGCGCAGCGTCATCGGCCTGTCGTATTGAGTCGCTTGGCGTGGTGCCTCGTTGTGGCCCACGACAACTAGGTCACGCTCGAGGGCAGGCCGCTCAAAGCCGTCGTCGCCCTCCACAAAGATTGTTTTACCGGTGATGCGGGTCACGCGGCCGCCGCCCACATCGTCTATAAATCGTACAATATCATGTATTTTTATTTTCATTTCCAGTTTTTTTGGTATAGTTTTTGTTATTTTTTGCAAATATAGCAATTTTTTTTTGAAATTGTTGTAATTTTGCGCGTCATTTTTCGTGGCATGCATTCCCGTCGCGCGGGAGTGCACACCACCGGTGACGTTCAATAATTCACTGTATTATTAACAAAACTAATTTATTTTCCAAAAGATGAGACTTATTATTGAACCGGATTACCAGCAAGTGAGTGAGTGGGCCGCCCAGTATGTCGCCGCCCGCATCAACGCCGCCAACCCCACCGAGGAGCACCCGTTTGTGTTGGGCTGCCCCACCGGCAGTTCGCCCCTGGGCATGTACCGTCGCCTGATTGAGTTGAACAAGGAGGGTAAGGTGTCGTTCCGCAACGTGGTGACGTTCAACATGGACGAGTATGTGAACCTGCCCGAGGAGCACCCCGAGAGTTACCACACGTTCATGGGGAACAACTTCTTCTCCCACATCGACATCAAGCCCGAGAACGTCAACATCCTCAACGGCAATGCCGCTGACCTTGAGGCCGAGTGTGCCGAGTATGAGCGCCGCATCGAGCGCGCCGGAGGCATCGACCTGTTTATGGGCGGCGTTGGTCCGGACGGGCACATCGCTTTCAACGAGCCTGGCTCGAGTCTGACGTCTCTCACTCGCCAGAAGACGCTCACCACCGACACCATCATCGCCAACAGCCGCTTCTTTGAGGGCGACGTGAACAAGGTGCCCAAGACGGCGCTGACGGTTGGCGTGGGTACCGTGATGGCCGCCCGCAGCGTGATGATTATCGTCAACGGCCATGCCAAGGCTCGCGCCCTGCAGGCAGCCGTGGAGGGTGGAGTGTCGCACATGTGCACGTTGAGCGCCCTGCAGATGCACCGCCACGCGATTATCGTGGCCGACGACGCGGCCTGCGAGGAACTCAAGGTGGGCACCTACCGCTACTTCAAGGATATCGAGGCCAAGAACCTCTAAACCGTTGAGAGGTTGAGAGGTTGTGCGTTGAGAGGTTGAGCCAATCGCTATCGCGATTGGGAATAAATGTGGGGTCTCGCCTTGGCGTGGCCGTTTCGGTGACAAATCAATTATGTCCGAGCGCGATAGCGCGAGGCTCAACCGCTCAACCCTAAACCTCTCAACCGCTAAACGAAAAAAAGCAGTGCCTGCGGCCGCATCAGCGGTGGCAGGCACTTGTGTTTTCACAAAAGAGAAAGAATAAAGCTGCTCGGCTCACCAAGAGGGGAACAGCTTCAAACTTTTCTCGTGTCGTTGTAACAGTGTTACAATGATGCTTGAGTTGCGTTGAGCGGCGAATTACTTCGCGGGCTCGGCGGGAGCAGCCTCCTGAGCGGGAGCGGCGGCGCTGTCAACAACAGCCTGAGCGGCGCTGTCAACAACAGCAGCAGCGCTGTCAACGACGGCCTCCACGGCGGGAGCAGCCTCCTGAGCCTCCTCAGCGGGCTTCTGCTCAGTGCAAGCAACAAACGAAACACCGAAAACAACAGCGAGTAATAAAACTAACTTCTTCATTTTAAAAAAACTTTAAATAATAAAACAATTTTGTTCTCTTTGAAAAACGCTGCAAATTTATATCAAATTTTTAATATGGACATCGTTTTTCTGAAAAAAAATTGATGGCTTATAATTAAAATCCACCGATTTTGGCATATTTTTTTGCTATTGTTAAATCACAATAATCTATATAACAACACTTTAACCGAAACAATGTGGGTTTAATCGTCCTATTGTTAAATATTGTTATCAAGGAGCAGGTCGTTTAATTTTTATGCTATAAAACATATTTTTTGCGATTTTCATAATAGAACTCGGGGACGGTTTTTCCGTCCCCGAGTTCTTGTGTATTCAAAACGGCGAGGCCGTTTTGCACTCCACTCCTAAATAGGGTGGACAACTTATGTGTCGAGGTTGGCGTAGACAGCGTGCTCCTCGATGAACTTGCGGCGCGGCTCCACGTCCTCGCCCATAAGCATCGAGAAGATGCGGTCGGCCTCGGCGGCGTCGCTGATGTTCACCTTCTTGAGCATACGGTTCTCCGGGTCCATAGTGGTCTCGCGCAACTCGTCGGCGTTCATCTCACCCAAACCTTTGTATCGCTGAATCTTGACCGAGTCGGGGTTGCCGCCGGCGTAGCGGTCGATGAATTGCTGGAGTTGCATGTCGTTCCAGCAGTACTCCATATTATTACCCTTCTTGGTCGAGATTTTGTAGAGGGGTGGCGAGGCGATATAAAGGTAGCCGTTGTCGATGATGGGACGCATACGACGGAAGAAGAAGGTCATCAGCAGCGTGGCGATGTGGGCGCCGTCCACGTCGGCATCGGTCATGATGATGATGCGGTGATAGCGCAGTTTCGATAGGTTGGCCTCTTTGGGGTCTTCGTCGGTGCCGATGGTGACGCCCAGGGCGCGGAAGATATTGACGACGCTCTCGCTCTCAAACACTTTGTGGTCCATCACCTTCTCCACATTGAGGATTTTGCCTCGCAGCGGCAGGATTGCCTGGAACTGGCGGTCACGGCCCTGCTTGGCGCTACCGCCTGCCGAGTCGCCCTCAACGAGGAAGATCTCGCTCTTGGCCGGGTCGCGGCTGGAGCAGTCGGCAAGTTTGCCGGGCAGTCCGCCGCCCCACATCGGCGACTTGCGCTGCACTTTGAGGCGCGCGCTCTCGGCGGCATGGCGCGCGGTGGCGGCGAGCACGATTTTCTCGACGATAGTCTTGGCGGCGGCGGGGTGCTCCTCGAGATAGGTTGCCAGCGCGTCGCGCAGACTGGTCTCCACGGCGCCAATCACCTCGGTGTTGCCCAATTTGGTCTTGGTCTGGCCCTCAAACTGCGGCTCGAGCACCTTGACCGAGATGACCGCGGTGAGACCCTGCCGGAAGTCCTCAGGCTTAATCTCCACCTTGACCTTCTCGAGCATCTTGTTATCCTCGGCGTAACGCTTGAGCGTGGCGCCCAGGCCGCGGCGGAAGCCCGTGAGATGGGTACCGCCCTCGATGGTGTTGATGTTGTTGACAAACGAATAGACGTTCTCGTTGAACGAGGTGTTGTAGGTCATGGCCACCTCAACGGGGATGCCGCCGCGCTCTCCGGTGATGTGTATCACATCGGCAATGAGCGGCTCCTTGTTGGAGTCGATATAGCGCACAAACTCGTCAAGGCCGGTGGCCGAGTAGAACGTCTCGTGGCGGTGCTCGCCGTTGTCGTCGGTGACGCGCAGGTCGGTGATGGTGAGCGTGACGCCGGCGTTGAGGTAGGCGAGGTCGCGCAGACGCGTGGCGAGGATGTCGTAGTCATAGACGGTCGACTGGAAGATGGTGTCATCAGGGCGGAAGAGAACAGTTGTACCGTGGCTCTCGAGGGGGCACTCTCCCTCGACGCGCACCGGCGTGGTGGGCTTGCCCTTGCTATACTCTTGGACGTAGATCTTGCCATCGCGACGCACCTCGGCGCGCAAGTAGTTGCTCAAGGCGTTGACGCAACTCACGCCCACACCGTGGAGGCCGCCGCTCACCTTGTAACTGCCCTTGTCGAACTTGCCGCCGGCGTGCAACACTGTCATGACGACCTCGAGAGCGCTCTTGTGGAGTTTCTCGTGCTCGTCGACGGGGATACCGCGGCCGTTGTCGGTGACGCTGACGCTGTTGTCCTCGTGGATGACGACGTCGATGTGGTTACAGAAGCCGGCGAGGGCCTCGTCGATAGAGTTGTCGACCACCTCGCTGACGAGGTGGTGCAGACCCTTGACGTGGGTGTCGCCGATGTACATTGACGGGCGCTTGCGGACCGCTTCGAGTCCCTCAAGCACCTGAATGTTGTGGGCAGAATAGTCGGCGGGCTGCCCTTGTTCCCGCGTTTGCTCTAAATTATCGTATTCTTCAGCCATATTACGGTTGATATTATTTCAGTGGTTGAGAGGTTGCAGGGCCTCGCCTTGGCGTGGCCGTTCCTCGCGCTGGCGCGCTCGGGGATAATGGATTTGCTAACGCATGGCGGCCAGGCCAAGGCCAGGCCCTACATTTCTCTAATTAGCTTACAAAGGTACAAAAAAATTCGGACATGGCGTGTGAAATAATGTTATTTTTTATCTAAGCGGCTTGGCCGCCCGATTTTGTAAAAACTTTTTATTATCTTTGCAGTTTGAAAACAACCGATTATTGAACTATCAATCGAGAATGACTGAGATTAACAAGATACAGGACGAGATTATTGAGGAGTTTGAGGCTTACGATGACTTTATGGATCGTTATGCCTACATCATCGAGTTGGGGGCGATGTTGTCTCCCATGCCCGACGCGCTCAAGAGTCCGGACAACAAGATAGACGGTTGCCAGAGCCGCGTGTGGATTGACGGCAGCCTTACCGATGACGGCACCATGCGTCTGCAGGCTGACAGCGACAGCAGCATCGTCAAGGGGCTGATTGCCCTGCTGGTGCGCGTGCTCGACGGTCAGCGGCCGGCCGATGTGGCCGCCGCCGAGTTATACTTTATCGACCGCATCGGCCTGCACGACCACCTGTCGCCCTCGCGCAGCAACGGTCTGCTGGCGATGATCAAGCGCATCAAGGCGCTGGCCATCGCCTATCAGGCGATACAAGCCAAGTAAGAAAATTTAATAAATACATTATATTATGTTTAAGAATCACCCTAAAGGATTGTTGCCCGCGGCGCTCAGTAACATGGGCGAGCGCTTTGGCTACTACATCATGAACGCGGTGCTGCTGCTTTTCCTCTGCTCCAAGTTTGGAGTGAGCGATGAGGTGGCCGGCATCATCTACTCCATTTTCTACACGTTGATTTACATCCTGAGTCTGGTGGGAGGCTTTATCGCCGACCGCACCAACAACTACAAGGGAACCATCATCTCCGGATTGATTGTGATGGCTGTAGGTTACGCGTTGATATCGATTCCCATCCTTGCCACGTCGGGCGACAACTTCGGCCTTTTGGCCTTTACCTGCCTCGCCTTGCTGCTGATCGCGTTTGGTAACGGCTTGTTCAAGGGCAACCTGCAGGCTATCGTTGGCCAGATGTATGACAACCTCGAGGCCGAGGCCGCCAAGAAGGGCCCGCAGGCGCTCGCCGAGGCAAAAGGCTTGCGCGACAGCGGTTTCCAGATTTTCTACGTGTTCATTAATATCGGCGCTTTGGTCGCGCCGTTCATCGCGCCATACCTGCGCGAGTGGTGGTTGGGACAGAACGGCCTCAGCTACAACGCCGAGTTGCCGGCCCTTTGCCACCAGTATCTTGCCGGTGCCCAGGCGATGAGTGCCGAGGCCATGGGCAACCTCAATCAGTTGGTGGCTCAAGTGAGCAATGGTGCCGCCATCGGCGATATGGGCGAGTTCTGCCAAAAATACCTCAACGTGTTCAACACCGGTGTCCACTACTCCTTTATCGCGTCGGTGGCTGTGATGTTGGTCTCGCTTGTGATTTTCGTTATCTTCAAGAGCAGTTTCCCCACACCCGCCAAGAAGGAGGCTGTGGCCGTGGCCGAATATACCGAGGAGGAGCGCCGCACCATGGCGGCCGAAATCAAGCAGCGAATGTATGCCTTGAGTGCCGTGCTGGGTATCGCCATCTTCTTCTGGTTCTCGTTCCATCAGAACGGACAGTCGCTCTCGGTGTTCGCGCGCGACTTTGTCAAGACCGATTCTATCGCGCCTGAAATCTGGCAGGCAGTCAATCCTTTCTTTGTGATTGTGCTCACGCCCGTCATTATGTTTGTCTTCTCATGGCTCACCAAGCGAGGCAAGAGCATTTCCACTCCGCGCAAGATTGCCTATGGTATGGGTATCGCCGGACTGGCCTACCTCTTCCTCGCGGTATATTCAATGATGGCCGGTTACCCCTCGGGTGAGGAGTTCAAGGCAATGGATGTCACCGTCAAGGAGGGTCTCAAAGCCGGCCCGTGGGTGCTGATTGTCACTTACTTCTTCCTCACAGTCGCCGAGTTGTTCATCTCACCGCTTGGCTTGTCGTTTGTCAGCAAGGTGGCTCCGCGCCATCTGCAGGGCTTCTGCCAGGGACTGTGGTTGGGTGCGACGGCACTCGGTAACGGCCTGATTTGGCTTGGCCCGCTGATGTATAACAAGATCCCGCTTTGGATGTGCTGGAGCGTCTTCTTGGCCGTGTGCCTGCTCTCCATGGGAGTGATGTTCAGCATGGTCAACTGGCTTGAAAAAGTCACCAAGTGATAAAGCAATGACTATCAAGGAGGCGCAAGAGGTGGTCGACACGTGGATCACCGGCACGGGCGGAGGCTATCACGACGTGCTCACCAACATGGCGATTCTCACCGAGGAAGTCGGTGAGGTCGCCCGTGTGGTGGCGCGGCGCTATGGCGCGCAGCGCGCCAAGCCGGGCGACCTGCACGACGGCGACCTCGCCGACGAGTTGGCCGATGTGCTCTGGGTGACGCTGTGCCTGGCCAACCAGACCGGCGTGGACCTCACGGCCGCACTGCGCGCAAACCTTGACAAGAAGACCCGGCGCGACGCCCACCGGTTTGATAATTAGAAATTAATACATCAATAGAGTTCAGTGCAAAGCGGCCATGCCGTTTTGCCTATCCTGTTTCAAACAAAAAAACTATCCATTAAAACTATTATGAGTCACGAACATCAACAACTGGACCGCTATCATGAGGTGATAGCGCAAAGCGCCGTCACAAGCGATGACGCCGCCGTCAAGGCCGCCGTCGAGAAGATCCTCGCCGAGCATGCCGCCGAGAACAATACCCCCGAGGTGCAGCAGTTCCTGCTCAACTGCGTCGACCTCACCACGCTGGCCACCGAGGACACCGAGACCAGCGTCGCCGCCTTTGTCAAAAAGGTGAACGAGTTTGACAACAACTACCCGATGTACAAGAATGTGGCCGCCATCTGCGTCTATAGCAACTTTGCCGCCACGGTGCGCGGCACTCTCGAGGTGAGCGGTGTCGATGTGGCCGTGTGCAGCGCCACCTTCCCCAGCAGCCAGGCTCACATCGAGACCAAGGTCATCGAGACGCAACTCGCCGTCAAGGACGGTGCCGACGAGGTGGACGTGGTGCTCAACGTGGGTTACTTCCTCGACGAGGCCTATGAGGAGTTGTGCGACGAGATCAGCGAACTCAAGGAGGCCGTGGGCGACCGTCCCCTCAAGGTGATCCTCGAGAGCGGCCTGCTCAAGAGCGCCGAGGCCATCAAGCGCGCGTCAATTCTCTCGATGTACAGCGGCGCTGACTTCATCAAGACGTCGACCGGCAAGATTTATCCGGGCGCGAGCCTCGAGGCCGCCTACGTCATGTGCCAGTGCATCAAGGAGTACTACGAGAAGACCGGCAACGTGGTGGGCTTCAAGGCCAGCGGCGGTATCCGCACCACCGAGGACGCCGTCAAGTATTACACAATCGTCAAGGAGGTCCTGGGCGAAGAGTGGCTGACCAACAAGCGCTTCCGCATCGGCGCCAGCAGTCTGGCCAACGCGCTGTTCCAGTCCTTCAGCGGCCTGGACGTCAAGCCATTCTGACGAGAAGGTTGAGAGGTTGAGGGGTTGAGAGGTTTAGCCATTTGCTTTCGCAAATGGGGATAAATGTATTATTACCGAGCGCGATAGCGCGAGGCTCAACTCCTCAACTCTCAACCCCTCAACCTCTCAACCACTATAACTCCATTATGCGGCACGTCATTTGGCTCACTCTGGTAGTGCTCGCCGCCATCGTGGCGATGAGTTTACTACCCGAGGGCATCACTGTGGGCACCTACAAGGTGCTTCCGGCGCATGCCCTTGACGGCTTGTGTGATGCAGTTTTGCGGCCAGACCAAGGCCAGGCCCTACAAGATGGACAATCCCAGCAACAAGACACCCCTCCTTCAGGAGGGGGCGGGGGAGGCCTTGACACGTGCAGGGCGGGCTTGACGTGCATCGAGGACTTTGCTTGGGGCGAGAGCGTGCCGCGCGGCATGGCACCACTCTATGATGCGTTGGCGCGTCGCAGGGCGTTAGGCCGACCGGTGCGCATCGCCGTGCTGGGCGATAGTTATATTCAGGGCGACATCTTCACCGCGCCGCTGCGCGCCTTGCTACAGCAGCACTATGGTGGCAGCGGAGTGGGCATGGTGCCGGTGAGCAACCATGGCAGCAACCGCTTCCGCCGCAGCGTGAGCCATGAGTTTGGCACATGGGAGGAGCATTTGGCCAACAAGCGTTCCGGCTATGACGCGCTCCACTACGGCGCCATCACGTCCAGTTACTTTACCCTGCCCGAGGGCGGCTCGTCGTGGGTGTCGCTGCAGGGCGTGACGCAGTATGCGTGCCTCGACACATGCTACTCGAGCCAACTGCTCTACTACGCTCCCACCGCGGCCGCCTCGGCGAGTGCCACAGCCACACTCGACGGCGGCGCCACACTGCGCTACACGTTGGGTGGCGAGGCCGGTTTCGGGTCGGTGACGGCAAGCGGCAAGATGGGGCGCGTTCGCTGGGACATCAGCGGCGCCAGAGGCGGCATCGCATTCATGGGCGCGTCGATGGATCCGCAGCCGGGCGGCGTGTCGCTCGACAACTTTGCCATGGAGAGCCTGAGCGGCTATCAGTTGGGAGCCGTGCCGCAGGCCCTGCTTGAGGGGATGGACGCCGCGCGCCACTACGACCTGGTGGTGCTCATGTTCGGCCAGAATGTTGCCAGTCCGTCTTACAAGAAAGCGAGCGCTTATAACGGCTATATCAACCACATGACGCGCATCCTCGACAACCTCAAGCAGGCGATGCCCGGCACGGGGTTCCTTGTGGTGAGCATCGGCGACCGCGAGGTCAAGCGCGGCGGGTCTTACGTCACGCCGGACGGCATCAAACTCATGATTGCCGCCCAGCGGCAGGTGGCCATGGAGGCCCATGTGGCATTCTTCAACCTCTATGAAGCGATGGGAGGCGAGGGCAGCGTGGTCAAGTTGGTGGAAAAAGGCATGGCCAACAAGGATTACACCCACATCAACCACCGCGGTGGCGAGGAACTGGCTCCACTGCTTGCCGAGGCCATCTTTTGGGGCGAGCAACACTTCAAGTAATTAGTTTTAGTTTTTAGAATTCATAGAACTCTCAGTAAACGCGCATGCTTCAAGCCATTGGAGACATATTGCAGTTTGACCCGTCGTCGCCGCTGATGATTAGCAGCGGCCTCTTCCCGTGGCTCTTCCTCGTGATGGCCGTGGGGGCTGCCTTGTTGCGCAAGGCTCGTGCCGCGCGCCTGCTGTGGCTGCTCGTGTGCAGTTATTACTGCTACTACAAGACAACGGGGTGGGCGTTGGTGTGGCTCATGGCGGTCACCGTGAGCGACTGGCTAATCGCGATGGCCATCGCGCGTGCCGCCTCGACGACGCTCAAGCGCACCCTCGTGGCCGTGAGCGTCACGCTCGACTTGTCGCTGCTCGCCTTCTTCAAGTACGCGTCATTCTTTGCCGGCATGGTGGGTGTGACTTTTGTGGGCTTTGACGTGCTGATGCCCGTGGGCATCTCGTTCTATGTGTTCCAGTCTATCGGCTACACGGTGGACGTCTACCGCGGCCGCGTCGAGCCAACCCGCTCGCTGCTCGACTACGCGTTCTTCCTCGCTTTCTTCCCACAGTTGGTTATGGGCCCGATACTGCGCGCCGGCGATATGCTGCCGCAGTTGCGACGGCCGGCCACCGTGACACGCTCAATGCTCGGCATCGGCGTGTGGCTCGTGGTGTGCGGCCTGTTCAAAAAGGCCGTGCTGGCCGACTTTATCGGCGCCAACTTCGTCAACCGCGTGTTTGCCGACCCACTCCACTCGCCCGGCATAGTCAACCTGCTGGCCACTTACGGCTACGCCTTCAAACTCTACCTCGACTTCTCTGGTTATAGCGAGATGGCTATCGGCCTGGCAGCCCTGTTAGGCTTCAAAATCCCACCCAACTTCAACAGCCCATACCAGAGCGCGTCAATCACCGAGTTCTGGCGACGCTGGCACATCTCGCTCTCGCTGTGGCTGCGCGACTATCTATACATCTCGCTGGGCGGTAACCGCAAGGGTAAGGCGCGCCAGAACGCCAACCTGTTCACCACCATGATGCTGGGCGGCCTGTGGCACGGCGCGAGTTGGAACTTTGTCATCTGGGGCGCGCTGCACGGCGCGGGACTGGTCGTCCACAAGTGGTGGATGCGCCTCACCGGCCAGGACCCCAAGCATCCCGGGCGACACCCGTGGCCGCTGCACATTGTGGCCGTGCTGGTCACATTCCACTTCGTGTGCTTCACCTGGATTTTCTTCAACACGCCCACTATTGCCGGTGGCGAGGTGGACGGTGTGTATCGCGCCGGCGCTCTCGACGTGTTGAGCCAAATCTGTTTCCATTTCGCGCCCGACCGGTTTGGAGCATACATGAGCCAATTCGTCGGCATCTACCGCCAGCCGCTGGCGTTCCTCGCGCTGGCCGTCGCGCTGCACTTTGTGCCCGAGAGCGTTGAGAAACGCTGCCGCGACACATTCGCCGCCATGCCCTTGTGGACCTACGCCGTGGCGCTCATTACCATCGTTGTGCTCATTACGCAACTCGACGTCACCCTCCCCTTTGACTACATCACCTTCTGACACTGCACCCAATCAATCATTCTCACAATCTCGGAAATTTTCGGTATTATTATTTTGTTTTGTTTCCGAAATTATGTAATTTTGCATGATTTTAGAAATATTTTATGAATTATATCAAGTTTCATAGCACTTTCTCACACTTGGGCTGCTTTGATGTGAATCAAGTGAGAGTGGTAGAGGCAAGTTTTGATACCACGGCGCTCGCGCGTTGGGAGGACAAGGGTTACATCGTCAAATTGCGCAACGGTGTGTATGCCTTTGCCGATTGGGCGTCAGGTGTGGACACTATGTTCATTGCCGGCAATATTATCTATCGGCCGTCATACGTCAGCCTCTATTCCGCTTTGTCACATTATGGCATGATACCTGAATTTGTGCCGCAAATAACCTCTATTACTACACTCAAGACAGCAACCTTCACTAACGCTATGGGCACGTTTGCCTATCGCCACGTCAAGAACGAGTTATTTTTCGGTTACTATCCAGCTAAAACAAACCGCGAGCGCCAAATGCTCATTGCCACGCCCGAGAAAGCATTGCTTGATTTATTATATCTCACACCGGGACTTCGCACTGTTGATGATGCGCTAAACTTGCGCCTTGACGATTATTATATGAGCGAGGCCTTTGATATAGAAGCCGCCGATGGCTTGTTGCAACGTTTTGCCAGCAAGTCGCTCAATAAGCGTTTCTCTTTATTACTCAAAGCCTATAACCTATGATCGATCTCCGTTACATCCGCAATTTCTATCCACCGCTGATTGCTGACAATCAAGCATTCTCACAATTGATGCTCAAGGAGCACCTGCAACTGATGATGCTAAATTATATTTCCACTGCACGCCGGGTGTAAAGGATTAATTTAAGTTTCTAGAGTATGCCTTTCCCTTTGTGCATCGCTCATCGGTTAGCGTCTATCTCGTCAATAACAACGTCTATTTACGTCAATATATTTTAAAAGTTTACCGCCCGCCGTCTCGATCAACGGTAAACGATCAACGGTAAACGGTCAACCTTTCATGAGATAGACGGGAATTGACGTTGTTATTGACGGAAATTGACGCGAACCTATTTCAGAAACTTGAGTGATGAGTCCACTGCAAAAAGTGGCGATTTTTAGAATTATGATTAGTCAGATGGCATTATGCGGCCATTCTGAGCGGTTCCCAGCCGAAATGCGGATTTTGCTGAAACCATCCTGGTTGAGC
>JAFTDD010000101.1 GCA_017454355.1 Muribaculaceae bacterium | reverse complement strand
CTGATATGATTGGTATGCTGCGGCACCTGCGCACCGTCTATGTCAACGGCGCATGGCACACTGCCGAACTGACAAAGAAAGAGGGCGACGCTATCGCCGCCCTTGGGGTTGATATTACGTGACTTCAGGGAAGTTATGGTTAAGATAATCGGGCGGTCGGGAGTGACCCCAAGATCCAAATCCAGCAAACGGTAGGTTTTGTAGTTCTCTGCATGAACTTTGGTGAGTTTCATTATTTTATACTTTTTATTGCTTTTTTCATAATCTTCATGAGCTTCTTCTCGTCAACGACGTTGGAATCGTTGCGCTGCTCGTTGTAAGGTCGCAAGATTTCTTCCTTGAACCACTCGCTGTCTATCTCTTCGGCAAGGCACTCTTGTTCGATTATCTGCATGTCCTCTGTCTGCACTCCATAATGCAGAAAGGAGCGGTCGATACTTTTAGGTGGCATGAAAATTTATTTTTAGATGTTGTTTAATTCCAGTTTCTTCCATCCCGTCAGGTTGTAGGTGTCCTCAATTAGCCCTTCGGGATAGTACCAATTCTCGGAATCGCAGATTAGCAGGCCTCCCACCATCTGCTGCCCGGCTTCTCTGTAGGTTTTGATATATTCATATAAAGCATTGTTTTTAACGGCGCCGTTCTCGTCGCTCCCCTTGGTTTTGGTGTCAAAGAGGCAAATGTTGCCAGATTTCAGGCGGATGATGAAGTCTACAAAGAAACAACGCTTCACGCCGTAGATGTCGGTATATGGTATGGCGAAATGCTGCTTACCATCATCTCCGTTTTTGTACCACCAGTCAACTACTTCGCGTTGCCGGTCGAGCCATTGGGCAAAATCCCGCTCGGGTTGCGACGCGTTAGTTGCTTGAAAGAACGGTTCCATAGCGTGGTTGAAGATAACAGAATCCAAATTTTCAACCGATGCTGAGTTATAGATGCGTGTGGCGGGCACCTGCCACGATTGCTTCTGGTAAGTTGCTGTGGCTGCAGCCCCCTTGCCTTTCAGTAACTCGGCATAGCGGTTCAGTGCTGCCCTGATTAAATCCTCGAAATGTGGCCGATTGCGGTGGTAAAGCACAATGCGTGGCACATCAGTCGCAAAAATCTGCAGGTAATTTTCCAGCGCGTTTTCAATCGCGCCGCGAAGCACCGGCGTACTGTCAAATTTGGAGAAAGAGCCCACATTGCGACGGCAGAACATAGTGAAGAGCATGTTCAATTCCGATGCGTTCAAGGCGACCTTTGCTTTGTCGGTAATCTCAACAATGCCATTCTCGCCCGTCAATGGCGTATCCTTCGGAATAGTGACAAAGATGCGCGACACATCGGTCTGGATGCCATGCTTGCGGGCATTATTGCGGTTGCGCATAATCATGCTTTCAATGGCCTCCTTGTCCGGCTCATGAAACAATGAGCCGGGGTCATCCTCAAAATATGAGTCTTCGTTATCAAATAGCAGCATCTGGTCCTGTTCCCAGGCTTCGCGCATCGTCTCGGCAAAAATGCGCCGAAACTCTGCCCCAAGACGGTTGCGCTGCGGACCGTGGCGATCCAGATAATATGAATCGAGCGTGACATTGTTCAAATCCTTGCGACGATTGGCATAAATCGTGCTGATATAATTCATATCGTCGCTCACAATATTGATAATGTCGGCCGAAAGGTTTGTGTACACATATCCGTAGTTAAGCCGCTCGTCTTGGTAGAAACGTTGTTCCGGCATGCGCAGAATGCGGCCAACGGTTTGAGTTGTGAAAGTGACACTCTTGATTTCCCTGAAAATGAGCAGCACAGCAGCCCGCGGGCAGTCCCAGCCTAGAGCGATTGCCTGCTTGAAAAGCAGCACCTGACAAATGTCGTCACGGCGGGTTATCATATCCAAATTGGGCGATTTGTCTTCGCTTAACCAGACGGCCAAACGGCCGTTCTCTATGGTTATGTCACATGTCGCGAGATATGCCTTAATCTCATTCACAATGCGGCGCTCACTTGTTGAGATAGACTCGCTGCTATCATTGGGCAACTGAATGAGCAATAACGGATTGATGCCATATTGTGTATACAATTTTGCCAACTCTTGCCTTTTCTTTAATGCCTGGACGAGCAATCGTTGATTGACGGTCAACTCAAGGTCATCCTTGGGAAAACGCAGGTTAGGGTTGAGTTGCACGCCTTTCTTAATCATCTCCTCGGCAATCACATCATTGCGGCGAACAACCGTCACAGCATGATAACTCTGAGTGACAGGTGTGGCCGAAATGCGCACCTCGACTTTTGGCTTAATGTTTTCAAGCAGTTTTTCGCTCTTCACCGCATTGCGTCCTCCAAACATGTGTTCCTCGTCAATGATGACAACAATTGGTGTGTTTTGTTGAAGACGTGTGCGTCGCAATAACTCATAAAGAGTGCGGTTCTGCTCATTGTCGCGAATTATCACAGCGTTGTCCTTATTGACGCTTTCCCAATTCAAGAACAACACATCACCCGGCATCAATCCCTCAAGATGGTCACATTCGTCGAACATTACCGGATGCAGCGAGCGCGTCTCGCTGAAGTAGTTTTTCATTGAGCGGTAACTCTGTTGATGCAGTTTGTTTGGAGCAATCCACACCCAGGCCACACGCGTGAATACACATTCACCGGTCACGGGCAGGTCACGTGTCAACTCGTCAAGCAGCGCGCTTGCCATCACCGTTTTGCCGCTGCCGGTTGGAGCCTTGAAGACTAGTTTCTGCCTGTCTTCGTTTTGGTTGAGCAACTCAATCAACTTGCCTTTCAACTCGTTTACGGCTCGTCGCTGATAGTCCTTCAGTTCAATCATCGCTCCCTCCTTTCTTGATAATGTAAGGATTATCTGTTTCGGATAAAGCCTCGCTCAGTTCGTCTTCATCTATATCAATCGGCGGCAACACGCCCTCGCGCCGCTCGGGCAGGATATTGTTATATGCCTTCAACAGCGCGTCGGGCATCGCGCAAAGTTCCACCTTGTCGAGCACCTCGGCAAAATCGTCGTCAAACGCATATTGCTCCGGGCTGCAGACATACACTTTGATACTATGCCTCACATCGCGCTCCTTAATACTGTCAATGACAAACTTAATGACTTCCTGCTGATATATGATTATCATCTCGCGAGCGTTTTTGCTGAAGCGGCGCGCGAAATCGGGTCTCAAATGACGACCGCCACACGTTATCGGAAATTCATCGTAAAGGTCTTCCTTAATGCAAAGCATGTCTGTCAACAACTTCACCAATTCCGCGTTGTTGCCCTTGTCGCGGCTCACAAAGGCGGTGCGGTAGTAGCGCAGGTTGTTGGCGTGCAGGCCGTCGACGGCCTCTCCGTTGGGCTTGGTATAGCCGTTGATAACGCGCTTGTTGCGCTCGTATGTTACCTTCTTGCAGATGCCGTTCTCATTGTTGGTCACGAGTATGCACTGGCGATGCCCACCGTCCTCGGCATTCAACTGCATCACAGCATGCAACGTCGTGCCACTACCGGCGAAGAAGTCGAGGATGATGGAATTTGAAGCAGAGGCAAAATCTATAATTCTTGACAGAACATGATGAGGCTTAGGATTATCAAATACTTTCTCTCCGCCAAAAATATCTGATAAAGCTTTTGTTGTACCTCTGTTATCTTCATAAATCAGCGTCCGCAGATATTCTGTTGATGTTTCAATTCGTTTTTTAACGTGAGGTTGAGTCGTATGATCTTTTCCCCATTCAATTTCCCCATTCCTATTATACTCGTCAAAAGTTACAAAAGGCCATCTCCAGCCATTTGCTGGTTTAGGACAGGGAAGATTTGTAATAGGATGTATAATATCATACATGTAACCGCCTGGATGAGGGTTTGAAGAATTACTTGAACTACTATATACACCCTTTTCATCAACATTATTGTAGTGAGCAACTTGAGGTAAATCTTTCTTATTAGCTTTAATCCATTTTCTAAGTTCAACTTGAATTTGTTCTATGAGCAGGCCTGTACTTTTTAATTCTATATATTTTTCAATGATTCGTTTTGCCGCTTGACTTGTGCGTTTCCAATTATCTTGTAAAGATTTGTTTTTGGCATAGCAAAGCATATATTCATGCTCAATATTAATTTGTGACGGATTATTGTCTGTTGCCGTTTTTAATATTATTTGGCCAATAAAGTTTCCCTGACCGAATAGATTTTTATCATCGCAAAGGAGTTTGAGGTTTGCTTGTTCGTTGTCGTCGATGGAGATAAAGATGACGCCGCGGTCGCTGAGGAGTTTCTTGGCGATGCGTAAGCGTTTGCTCATAAACGAGAGCCATTTGCTGTGGCGGTAAGTGTCCTCGCTATCCACATAGCTGTCGTTGTAGATGAAGTCTTTGTTTCCGGTGTTGTAAGGCGGGTCGATGTAGATGACGTCGATTTTGCCGGCGTGGGTGTAGGCGAGCGTGGTGAGTGCTTCGAGGTTGTCGCCCTCGATGAGGATGTGGTTGGGGGCGTCGGGGATGTCGCTGATGATGGCGCGCTCCTTGACTTCGGTCAGCACGGGCAGCTCGTCGCGTAGGCGTTCCTCAACGGCTTCGGGTTTGTTCTCCCACACCAGGCCGTAGGCCTTGTCGGTGCGCAGCAGTTCGAGCAGCGCCGAGCGCTCGTCGTCTGTGAGGCCGGCGATGGAGGAAACGCGTCGGATAAGGTTGGCTTTGGTTTCCGCGTTCATACCTGCGTTTTCGGTCGGTGCCCGACTCCCCGTGGCACCGTCATTACACAAAAAAGCGTGAGAGCCTCATTGCCGTTTCCTGGTTGCCGATGGTCTTAGGATACCAAACAAGTCAGGATTGAGCAATAAGGACATCTCACGTCAGTATATACACCCTAAACCTCACGCTATCGCCAGGATAGCATGAGGTAGGTGAACATACACCCATGAGCGCCCATTAAACTTTGTCTTTGACTTGTTGTAAGAATTTCCTAAGTTCTCGGCAACCAAAGGACAAAGCGTCAATAAACGCTTTTTAGAATATTATGTTGTGTGGCGGCGCGAGGCCGTCACGGTGCAAAGTTAGTGATTATTTCTGATATGTGAAAATTAAATTCACGCAAAACCCGGTAAAAAAATTTCAAACAACCATTTCAAACAACCAAATTGTTTTGAGAAACCACCCACGCGCGCATATATCATCGTGAGATGATACATTTACATTAACAGCTATGTTTGTTATCGTTTGCCATGCGGGGTGATGGCAAAGATGGCAAATGCCATACCGCAAATATTCAGACAAAAAGGACAAAATTCAAGGTTTTGTAGGGACACAATTTATTGTGTCCACCCCTGCGGCAAGTGGACACAATAAATTGTGTCCCTACATGTCCTTTTGTCTTTGTAAAAACCTCCCGTGAATTAATTCTCATGGAGGGGGGCGGGGATTAGCGGGCGGTGATGGGGAGGGTGGCGGTGAGGCCGGTGGCGGTGTCGGTGACGGTGAGGGTGGCCTCACCGGGCTTGCCGGTGCTCTGGAGGACGACGACGAGTTGGCCGTGGAAGAGGCTCATGCGGCGGTCAGTGAACGGCTCGAGCGAGGTTGCGTCGCCGTTGCAGGCGGCCTTGTAGCGGGCGCCGTTGCCTTTGACGGCAAACTCGAGGCGGTTGGCCGCGTCGGGACAGAGGGTGCCGTTGTCGTCAACGAGGCTGACGGTGACGTAGCAGAGGTCGCTGCCGTCGGCGGCGATGACGTTGCGCTCCGGCTCAAGCCTCAGGCGCGCCGGTGCTCCGGCGGTGCGGAGGGTGCGCTCGGCCACGGGCTTGTTGTCGCTGTCGTAGGCCACGACGCGCACTTCGCCCGGCTCATATTTCACTTCGCGCCAACGCAGGCGGTAGCGGTCGAGGCGTTTGCTGCTGTCCTTATAGACGCGTCCCTGGCTCTTGCCGTTAATAAACAGTTCGGCGCTGGGCAGGTTGGTGTAGACATAGACCGGGGTGACTTGTCCCTCGCGTCCGGGCCATGTCCAGTGTGGCAGGATGTGGAGGGTGGTGTCGGTCTTGTTCCAGTGGCTGCGGTAGAGCCAGTAGCGGTCTTTGGGCAGTCCGGCGAGGTCGCAGATGCCAAAGTAACTGCTGCGGCTGGGCCAGTACTCATCGTAGGGGGTGGGCTCGCCGAGGTAGTCGTAGCCTGTCCAGACAAACTCACCGACGAATGGCATACCTTGTGCCGCCATCGCCTCTTGCGTAGCCCAGTCGTCGTCGGGCAGGTTGCTCCACCAGCAGTACTCCACGTCGTAACTGCTGCACTGTCCGTCGTGTCCTTTTGGCCATGTGATATTGGTGGCGCAGGTGTCCGGGAAGAAGTATGTGCCACGGCTGCTGATGGTGCTGGTTGTCTCGCTGCCCATGAGGATGCCCTGCGGCAACTTGTGGAAGGTGGGCAGATAGCGGTGGACGCGGTAGTTGTAGCCCGGCACATCGGCTTGGGCGGCAAAGCCGCTGGCGATGTCGGCGTCGGGATTGTCCATGCCGCAGGTGACCGGGCGCGTGGGGTCAAGGCTGTGGCAGAGGTCCACGAGGCCGCGATAACGCTCGGCGCCCACTTCCTTCCACTGCTCGGGGATTTCGTTGCCCACGCTCCACATGACGATGGAGGGATGGGTGCGGTGGTGGGTAATCAGGTTGGTGATGTCGCGTTGCCACCACTCGTTCCACAGGCGGTTGTAGCCGTTGCGCACCTTCGGCTCGGCCCAGGCGTCAAAACTCTCGGCCATGACCATCAGGCCGAGGCTGTCACATAGTTGCATCATGGTGGTGGACGGCATGTTGTGGGAGGTGCGGATGGCGTTGGCGCCCATATTCTTCATCATCTCGAGTTGGCGCAGGACGGCTGTACGGTTTTCGGCGGCACCGAGCGGGCCGAGGTCGTGGTGGAGGCAGACGCCGCGGAAGACGACGCGCTCGCCGTTGAGGGTCAAGCCTTGGACGTCTTTACCCCATTGGAGATAACGCAGGCCGGTGCGCACGGTTTGCTCGTCAACGAGGCGGTCGCCGCGGTATAACTTGCAGGTGACGTTGCACAGATAGGGGTCGTGGCTGCACCACAAGTGTGGGTCTTCGAGTTGAAGGGTCGCGACGAGGTTGCCTTGAGCGTCAGCCTTGGCGACAGCGCTGGCGGCATTGTCGCCGTCGATGGTGACGAGCATCTCGTAGGAGGTGGCGTCGCCGCCAGCGGCTCCCTCAAGGCGGTGGCTGACGGTGACGGTGTAGCCCTCGACGTCGGGCGTGGTGTGGATATCCATTCCCCATGTGGCCAGATGGGCGGCCTCGGAGGTGGTGACCAACTTGACGGGACGGTAGATGCCTCCGCCGGGATACCAGCGGTTGCTCTCCTCGAGGTTGTTGAGCGAGACCTCAAGGCGATTGTCGCCGCCGCGCTTCATATATGGGGTGATGTCGACCACAAAGGCGTTGTAGCCATAGGCCCAGTGGCCGGCGAGGTGGCCGTTGACATAGACGTGGGCGTCGGCCATGGCACCGTCAAAGACCAGTTCGGCGTGTCCGCAGTTTTTGGGCACCTTGAACGTGCGGCGATAGTAACCGCGACCAATCCAGGGCAGAGCGCCCGAGCGGCCGCTGTGCTCCGTGGCGACATCCTCGCCGTTTTCCTTGATGGCGACCGTCTGGAGGTCCCATTTCTTGTCGAAGGGGCCGTCGATGGCCCAGTCGTGTGGCACGGCAACGGTTGTCCAACGGATGCTGTCGCGCGAGAATTTCCAGCCGTTGCCGTCGAGCGAAGTCTCGGTGTGGACGGCGGCCAGAGCGGTTGTTGTCGCTGCCGATAGCAGCAGGAGATTGATTAGTTTCATTGTTATTTTGTTGTTTTTAGGTTTATTCTAACGGCAAAACGGCTTGGCCGTTTTGCACACCACTCTTTTGACAAAACGGCTTGGCCGTTTTGCACACCACTCTTTTGATACGCGACATGTAGCACATGCTACATGCTACATGCTACATGCTCAGTCTTCGGGGTCGCAGTCGATGTTGTCGGGGTCGTCAAACTCGTCGGCGAGTTCGTCGTCCTCGTCCTCGTCGTCGTCTAACTTGTAGAATTTATCGGGTAGCATAGTACTAATAAATAATGTAGGGGTTTGATGCCGCTTCATCACCAATGGTGGTAGCATAGCCGTGGCCGCTGAGCACGCGTGTGGCGGGCGGCAGCACGAGCAGGCGCTTGCAGATGCTGTCGAGCAGGATGTCCATGTCGCCGCCCGGCAGATCGACGCGCCCCACGCTACCCTCAAAGAGGGTGTCGCCGGTGAGCACGGTGTTGATTGAAGGAATGTAGAATGACAATCCGCCGGGGCTGTGGCCGGGGGTCGCGATCACTTTCAACTCGGCATCTCCAAGGGTTAGCGTTTGGTTATCGCTGAGAATCTCGTCAAACTCAAGAGCCTCGAAGTTGAAGTAACGGCGATTGAAGCCGAACCGCTCAGCCTGGGCATTGAGGCTCATCGCTAAAGGCCGGTCATCGGCCGAGGCGCAAACGGGGATGTGCCAGAGGTCGGCAAAGCGTCGCGCGTCGGCGACGTGGTCGATATGGCAATGGGTGAGCAGCACGCGTCGCGGCGTTAGTTGCTCGGCCGCGAGCCATTCGGCCATCTCGATGCGCTCGGCCTCAATCATCATGCCCGGGTCGACGACAAAGGCGTCGCGCGTGGCCTCGTCGTAGAGCACATAGCAGTTCTCGCCGAAAGGATTGAACTGGAATTGATGAATGCAGGTCATTTGTTCGTTTTTCGTTTTATCAAAACGGCTCGGCCGTTTTGCACTACACTCCAATAATACACTAAGGCACAAGCGTAGTTATTTACAGGGGGAGGTAGATGAGTTTTTTGGTTTGGAAGAAGGGCTCGGAGAAGTAGGTGGCGAGGTCGTCGACGATGGCACTGTGTCGCCATTGTTGCGTCTCGCCGCTCACATCGCCGCCCTTGAGGCAAATCAGGCCGTTGGGTACAACGTTCTCGCCGCCGTGAGAGATCAGGCGCTTGACCAGTGGCACCATGTCACGCAGGTCCATCACGGCGCGGCTGACGACGAAATCGAACTTGCGGCCGCGCACCTCGCCGATGTCGCCGTGCTGCAGGGTGACGTTGGCGATGCCTGCCTGGCGGATTATATCCTCGGCCACGCGCAACTTCTTGGCAATGCGGTCCACAAGGTGGAAGCGCGTCTCGGGGAAGAGTACGGCCAGCGGCACGCCGGGGAAGCCGCCGCCGGTGCCCAGATCGAGCACCTCGGTGCCGGGTTTGAACGGCACGAAGCGGGCGATGGCGAGCGAGTGCAGCACGTGGTTGACCTCAAGGTTGCCGATATCTTGACGCGAAATGACGTTCACGCGGGCGTTCCACTCGGGATAGAGTGTAGCCAAGACGTCGAACTGTGCCCGTTGGCTGTCGCTCAACTGCGCGCCAAAGTATTTTTCGATGACAGTGAAAAGCATTTTTCGTTTTTCGTTTTTCGTTGTTCGTTATGAGCCGGCGTGGGGGGGCGCGGCATGGCCAACAAGTTTAGCGGTAGCGGTGGAGGGGTGAGGTGGGCGACAGTAGCGAGCGCAGGTCGTCGAGAGAGATGGTGATAGTTGGCTCTCCCACGGCTTCCACAGCCAGTTCGCCGGGCAGGTAACTCCACGTCACGCCGTCGGCGGTGATGTAGAAGTTCGGTCCGACAACCAGATTTTCGGCGTTGTAATAGCCTAACTCGTTGAGTTGCTCATTTGAGGAGACGTTGTTTTGGGCCATGAGCCGGTCTCGCAGCATGCGTGTGACCACAGGCAGCGCCTCGTCGTTGAAGAGCCGGCGCGGCGTGACGAGCGCGCCGTCACGCGTGTCGATGGTGTAATACCGGTGTGCCACGGCGCTCACATTGCCGTTTTTCTTGATAACATCCACCCGCTGGAAAGTCACCATCTCCACCTCGTGGCGCAGGACCGCGATGGTGGTGGTGGTGCGATAGTCGGTCACGGTGTCGGTGTCGATGGCCTCGAGCAGAGTGGCGTCGGCAGCCTCCGGCTCGGCCTGGGCGGCGTCGAAGTCATTCTGGTGCAGCGTGTTAGCGGCCACAGCATGCAGTGCCTGCTCGATGTTGAGCGAGTCGGGCTGCTCGAGCAGATGGCGGATGTAGAGGCGCTGCGCGGTGCGCGTCACGCTATCATCGGCCGCCACGGGTTGCGGATAACTGGCGCTGAGGTCGGCGATGATGGTGAGGGCTCCACCGCCGGTCTTGCGCACCACGGTGGTGTCGGCCAAGCGCGTCTCGGCCATGTGGATGGGCATTGTGGTGTCGACGGCGCTCGGGCTTGTGGAGCATGCCGTGAGGGCCAGGGTCATGGCCGCTATTGCCAAGAGAGAAATTTTCATTTTACCATTGTGGGGCATCGAAGCGGCGAGGCCGCTTCGCACTCCACTCGTTTAATTGTTATTTTACCAGTTTGATGTCGGCATCGTTGATTGTGACAAGGTGCTGGCGGTAGAGCAGACCGACGGCTTTCTTAAAGTCTTTCTTGCTGCAGCCCAGCACGTTGGCAATCTGCTCGGGCGTGGAGCGGTCGGTGAGAGCGAGGGTGCCGCCGCCGTCATGCAGGAGTTGCATGATGTTGGAGGCGATGTCCTCCACGCGCAGGCGTTCTATTTTGTTCATCGTCAGGTCAATCTTGCCGTCGGGGCGCACCCGCTTGACAAAGGCCGTGTGATGCTCGCCCACGTTAACGTTGTGGCGCAGTTCGTTGTCGTAGAGCAGCCCCCAGTGCTTGCCGTCGACGATGACCTTGAAGCCGAGGTCGGTGCGTTGCACGATGAGTGCGTCAACTCGCTGGCGGTGGTAGTAGTCGGGCGTCTCGAGACCGACGAAGCGGTCGAGTTTGGCCGAGGCGACCACGCGGCGTGAGGCCTCGTCGAGATAGACGCGCACGACGTAACTGCGTCCCGCCTGCATGGTGACACGCTGCTCGCGGAAAGGCACCAGCAACTCCTTGCCTGCCAGCCCCCAGTCGAGGAAGGCTCCCACGGGGTTGACCTGATTGACGCGCATCAGCGCAAACTGGCCCACGGTTGCCTTTGGCACGTCGGTAGTCGCCACGGGGCGGTCTTCGCTATCGGTGTAGACCATCACGCGCAAGGTTTGTCCGGGCGCCATCGCCGTGGTGACGTATCGGCGCGGCAACAGCACCTCGTTGCCGTCGGCGTCGGCAAGATAGAGGCCCTGCTCGGCCTCTCGCCGTATCGTCAATTCGTTATATTCTCCAATCTTCATCGCACGTTATATCTGACCTTGATGCAACATTTCAATCGGGAACATAAGATCCCAATTCTTGCCCCACACCACATTTCCGTTTTCAATTGAAAAACGTCTGAATTTTTTAGGGTCAAGATACTTGTTGTATTGAGGATGAGGATGGTGACGGATATACTGACCGATATCAATGACTTGGATTGTGCCATCGCTGAATTGCAGACAAATATTCAAATTGCCTGCGTCCGATGCACTGATAATGTATAAATCTCGAGTCTTCATATCTTTGTTTTACCGTGGATTACATGCACATGGATTGGTTCATGTTCGTTTGAATAAAAAAAGAACACAAAACCAAAATACTCAAATATCTTTGGCATATCGTAGATGTTGGATTGTTATTATTGGCAAAGGTACGATTTTCTGTTGACGTGGACAAGTGGTGAATGAAAATTTTGAGATTGCAAACGTTTGCGTGGCCAGTTCGTTGAAGATTGTGCTACCGCACTTGGTGATATATCAATTTATTAATAAATTTGCCACAAGAAAATTAACTATTTTACTAACCATTAAACAATTTTTATGAGAGCAGAAAGTTTCATCAAGCAGATGATGGCTCTTGTCGTAGCCATAGCGGCCACCGTGCCGGCTCTTGCCGCCATGGTGGGCGACCGCGTGGACTTCCGTGACGAGACCATCTACTTCGTGATGACGACCCGTTTCTATGACGGCGACAAGAGTAACAACACCTACTGTTGGGACGGCACCAAGGACGTCGAGAACCAGGATCCGGAGTGGCGCGGCGACTTCAAGGGCCTTATCGAGAAACTCGACTACATCAAGGCGCTGGGCTTCACCGCGGTGTGGGTCACGCCCGTTGTGCAGAATGCCAGCGGATTTGACTACCACGGCTACCACGCCATGGACTTCAGCAAGGTTGACAAGCGTTTTGAGAGCGACGACGCCAAGTTCCAAGACCTGATTGACGCGGCCCACGCGCGCGGCATGAAGATTATCCTCGACATCGTGATTAACCACACGGGCAACTTTGGTGAGGAGAACTTGTGCAAACTCTTTACGCGCGACTGGACTAAACCCCAGAGCGACATCGACCAGTGTATGGTGCCCTACACTATCCGTCAGGGCGGCAAACTGCAGGACAACTACCTGAGTCTGCCCGGCGGAGAACAGTATGCCGACCGCCTTACTAAAATGAAGAATACCGATGGCGTGAACCACGACACCCACAACCTGTGGCACCACTACGGCAACTTCAACTGGGACGAGCCCAACCGCTGGTGGGCGCAGATTGCCGGCGACTGTGTGGACCTCAACACCGAGAATCCCGAGACGGTCAAATACCTCGTTGACTGCTACGGCACGTTCATCAAGATGGGTGTGGACGGCTTCCGCATCGACACCGGCGGCCACATCAGCCGCCTGACGTTCAACAAGATGTTCATTCCGGCCTTTAAGGCTCTGGGCGAGCAGTACAAGAGCAAGCGACTGAATGGTTGCCCGTTCTTCATGTTTGCCGAGGTGTGCGCGCGCTTCAGCGAGGCCACCTATCGTGGCCAGCCGTCGCTGTCGCCCTACTTCTACACGTGGCAGAGCGACGCGTCGCTGCTCAACCAGTGGAACGACGACCCGGCCTACTGGCAGGGCGTGGAGGTGTACGAGAGCACTGACCCGGCCTCGCTCGCCAACCAGAAACTGTGCCTGCAGGAGCACACGGCCAACAGCAGCGAGAGTTCGCAGCCGCGCAGCGACAACGCCCTGCTGCAAGGCAACACTTATCACAAGCCCGATTATAGCAAGTCCAGCGGAATGAGCGTAATCGATTTCACCGCTCACTGGAACCTGCAGAACGCCGGCCGCTACTGGGGCATTTTGGGTAGCGACCCGCTCTATAACGACGCTACCTATAACGTCGTCTACGTCGAGAGCCACGACTATGGTCCCGACAGTTTTGACCGCTTCAACGGCGGCACGAGCCAGTGGGCCGAGAACCTGTCGATGATATTCACCATGCGCGGCATCCCGTGTCTGTTCCAGGGCGGCGAGATTGAGTTCCGCAAGGGAGTGCGTATAGACGAGGGCACCAATTTAGCGTTGAAGAACAGCGGTCGCGCCTACTATGGCGGCTACCTGACGGGCAACGTGAGTGTGGGCGACTTCGGCGAGGTGAAGAGCGCCACGGGCAACGTCGCGGCCACGCTGAGCCGCCCGCTGGCCCACCACCTGCAGCGCCTCAACAAAATCCGTGCCGCTGTGCCGGCCCTTCGCCGTGGCCAGTACAGCCGCGAGGGCTGCAGCGCCTCGAACGGCTGGGCCTTCAAGCGCCGCTTTACCGAGGGCAGCATCGACAGCTACGTGCTCGTGACCATCAATAGCGGAGCGACGTTCACCGGCGTGCTCAACGGCACCTACCGCGACTGCGTCACCGGCGACGTGATCAACGTCACCAACGGCACCCTCACCACGCCGTCGTTCAGCGGCCAGGGCAACATGCGCGTGTATGTGCTCAACGGCCCGGGTAAGATTGGCGAGGACGGTCCGTTCCTCTACGGCGGCTCGGCCGTGACGCCCACCCAACTGGCCTACGACGGCCACGAGGAGGACGGCGACCCCGACACGAAGTATATCACCGGCGGTGGCGGCGGCGAGCCCATCGAGGACCTGGAGCCCTACACCCCGAGCGTGGTGGACGGCGAGTTGAGCGTCTTCTACGAGGCACCGAACACGGTCGCGGCAGTCTCGGTGTGGATTTGGAACAGCAGCGCCAACTTCACCGGCGGCGAGTGGACCAAGAAGCCGTTCATGGAACTGATGGGAACCACCGAAGACGGCTCGCGCAACATCTTCCGCTGGGTGTATGACGGCACAGAAACGTCGATGCCAAGCAATATCATCTTTGTGGTGAACGGCAACCAGACGGCCGACCTCGAGTATAAGAACCACGGCTACTACATCGACGGCACGTGGCACCACGAGGTGACCAACGTGAGCGGCGGCTACCCGACGCTGAGCGTCTCGCCGGCCGGCGGCGACTACAGCGGCCAGTCGAGCGTGACGGTGAGTGTGACAGCCAGCGAGAGCGACGCCGTGATTGTATATACCACCGACGGCACCGCTCCCACCGCCACGAGCCGTCAGGCGACCGGCAAACTGACGCTCACCCTGAGTGACAACACCACGCTGCGCGCCGGTGTGCTTGTCGACGGCAAGGTGCGCAACGCGGTCGAGCACAAGTATGTCTTCCACGGCTTTGTGCCTTACGACGTCACCATCTACCTCAAGGACCCGAAGGCGGCGCCCAACAACTGGGGGTCGATCTACTTCTACGCGTGGGATGACGACGGCGAGTTGCTGGGCGGCTGGCCCGGCCGGGCCGTGAGCGAGACGGCCACCGTCCGGGGCGACCTGTTCTACGTCCACAAGTTCAACATCAAGAAGGAGGGTTACAAGTTCAACATCATCTTCAACCAGGGTGACGGCGCCCACCAGACGGTTGACATCAAGGGCTTGAGCGCCGACGCTTTCTTCGAGATTTCGTCCACCACCAACCAATACACCGTCAACGACATCACCGACCAATACAGCCAACTGAAGGGTGACATCAACGCTGACGGCACTGTTGACGTGGGCGATGTGAACGCCGTGCTCGACGCCATCCTCGCCGGTAGCAATGACGCTAAGTTTGACCTCAACGGTGACACCAAGGTCGACGTGGGTGACGTGAATGCCGTGCTGGCGATTATCCTCGCGCAGTAAAGGACTTAATTTATATTTTGGGAATTAGCCGCCCTTGCGGGCGGGAAATCTTTCAAAACCTAAAATAGCCACGGTGAGGCTCTATAAATCCCGTAAAATCCACTTTCATAGTGGATTTTACGGGATTTTCTTGTGAAAATTCATTTTTTTTATTATTTTTGCATTTTGGTAATGACATAATGCATCCACTGCAAAAAGTCGCCGGTTAATCTCAAACACGAATTACCATGAATTATCCATTAATTTTATTCTAAATATCATCGTTTTAATTGATAATTTATGAATAATTTATGGAAATTCATGTTTAAAAATTTTGCCGTGTAAGGTGTAATGTTATGGCACAGACAGTTAAATATCCGATTGGCATACAGTCCTTCGAAAGCATTCGCGAGGATGGCTTCCTCTATGTTGACAAGACGGCTCTGATATATCAGTTGGTCAACAAGAGCAAGTTTGTGTTCCTTAGCCGTCCGCGCCGCTTCGGCAAGTCGTTGCTGCTGACAACCATCAAG
This sequence comes from Muribaculaceae bacterium, assembly GCA_017454355.1. Taxonomy (GTDB): domain Bacteria; phylum Bacteroidota; class Bacteroidia; order Bacteroidales; family Muribaculaceae; genus Sodaliphilus. The sequence goes on along the minus strand of JAFTDD010000101.1, from coordinate 8,722 downwards.
TCCTATTTTGAGGGGCGTCGAGACTTGTTCAAGGGGCTGGCGATGGACACGCTCGAGCATGACTGGACGGTGCACCCGGTGTTCCTCATCGACCTCAATGTGGGCAATTATTTCGACCCGGAGGCGCTTGAGAAGCGTCTGAATTATATCTTGTCGAATTACGAAGACACCTATGGCCGCAAGGATGACGCCAAATCGACCGGCGACAGGTTCACTTATCTGTTGAAGCGCGCCAGCGAGCTGACCGGCCGGAAAGCCGTTGTCCTGATTGATGAGTACGACAAACCAATCCTGCACAATATCCACAACGTGGAGTTGCTGGAGAGGTTCCGTGCCGAGCTGCAATCTTTCTACAGTGTGCTCAAGTCGAGCGACAACGACATCCGTTTCGCCATGCTCACCGGCGTGACCAAGATTGGGAAACTGAGCATCTTTAGCGGGCTGAACAACATTGAGGATATCAGCCTGCAACCGGCCTATGGCACCCTGTGTGGCATCACCCGGCAAGAGTTGCTTGACAATTGTGCCGACGGCATCAGTTCTTTGGCCGCCGAGGAAGGCCTGAGCGTTGATGGGGCGCTTGAGCAACTGCGCAAAGAATACGACGGTTACAGTTTCACCAAGGCGATGCAAAGAGTTTATAACCCTTTCAGCCTCGTCAGTGCCATCAAGAGCCGGCAGTTCAACCACTTCTGGTACAGCACCGGCACCACAACGCTGCTCGTCAATCTGCTGCGAGAGAGAGACTATGACCTCGAGAACCTCGAGGGCATCGTTGTGGACGGCAGCCGCCTGGCCGATGTCGACGTGGCCTTCAACGACGTTGTGCCCGTCATCTTCCAGACCGGATACCTCACCATCAAGGACTATGACCGCGAGATGGGGGAGTACACCCTCGGTTTTCCCAACCGCGAGGTGGCCGACGGCTTTGTCAAGGACCTGCTGCCCACCTACGGCCGCCGCAACCTCTCCAGCGAGTTCAGCACCGGCAAGTTCGTCCGTGACCTGCGCGGCGGCGACGCCGAGGCGTTCATGCGGCGCCTGCAGGCATTTCTGGCCGACGTGCCCTACGAGGTGGCGCGAGTGCGTGAGGTGCATTTCCACAACGCGATGTACTTGATGTGCAAACTCGTGGGCTTCTATGTCAACGCCGAGTACCGCACCAGCGACGGCCGCATCGACCTGGTGCTCAAGACCGACCGGTTCATCTATGTGATCGAGTGCAAAATCGACCGCAGCCCCGAGGAGGCCCTCGCGCAGATTGACGACAAAGGCTACCTGCTGCCATTCGCCGCCGATGGCCGCAAACTCTACAAGATTGGCGTCAACTTTTCCACAGAGCGACGACGCCTCGACGGTTTCCTCATCAAGGAAGCCTGAACCGACAATGCAAGCGACATAATTATTAATACAACCCGATATTACAACTATGAACAACCTTAAACCGCTATTCGCCACACTTGCGGCGATGCTCGTATCACTCGCCGCCATAGCCGAGACCACAGTTGCCACCGGCATCGCCATCGGTGACTACGTGTACAACATCAACAAGGACAACAGCGGCCTGATGATACGTAGCGGCATCAACGGCCTGCGGGTGCTGCTCAAGGGCAACAACGTGATCAAGCACAGCTACTCGTCGAACTCGTCGTTCCTGCGTGTTGACGAGGGCGTGAATGTCACAATCGACGGCGCCGGCACGGGCACGCTCACCATTGAGCATGGCACTCAGGGCTCCTACGCGATGTTCAACATGTACACTAACTCATCGCTCACCATCAGGGACGTGCCGGCCATCAATATCACCTGCGGCCATGTGGTGATGAGCAACGGCAATAACAACAGCACCGCCAAGCTGATTATCAACAACTCGACGGGCAAGTTTGTCACCACCTCCACTCGCTTCTCGAGCGTACTGCTCGACATCGCCGAAGTGCAGTTGGTCAACGCCGAAATTGTTACAGGCCGCGCGGCCACCAACAAGCCTACAGCAGCGGCAACCGCACGTTTGAGTTCCGCGCAAAGAGCACCAACAAGTTTGACGTGAACAGCGACGGCAAGGTCGATGTGGGTGACGTGAACGCCGTGCTCGAGGCAATCCTCGCCGGTTCCACCGAGAGCAAGTTTGACGTCAACGGCGACAGCAAGGTCGACGTGGGCGACGTGAACGCCGTGCTCGAGGCCATCCTCTCCCTTTAAGTAAGTATATAACCAGCTGACAACTAATATAATAATATCTCTCGTCATAGACGAGAGGTTACAACTAACAATTAAGGACTAATGACTAACGACAAATCTGAGAGCCTGTTGAGGATAGTTGCTGCGATGGTGACAGCCATCGCCATGGCGCTGCCTGTGGGGGCGCTGTCCTTCAGCGTGGGCAACTACAAATATTACACCACGAGCGACACCGAGGTGACGGTGGACGGCTTCAGCGCCAGCGCGCCGAGCGGCAAGAACTACGTCGACTTTCCCGGCATGGTGACCTACGGAGGCAAGACCTACTATGTGAAGACGGTGGGCAGTTACGCGTTTGCCTACAACCCCAACATCGAGGAGGCAGTCATCCCCTTCGGTGTGACCGAGATTGAGGAGAATGCCTTTGACGGCTGCACCAGTCTCGATGCCGTGCGACTGCCCGGCACGATGCGGCGGCTGCAGAGCGACTGATTCAACGGCTGCACAGCGGGACTGTATGTCTACTGCACCGCCGAGACACCGCCCGAGTGTGTCGACGGTCCGTTCGACGGCGCCAAACTGCTGCGCCTGATTGTGCGCCGCGACAATCTCATCAAGGGGATCCCCGACGCCTACAAAGCGGCCACCGGCTGGAAAGCCTTCCCGCAGATTGACACCAAGGCCAACGCCTACGATGTCGTGCTCGACGAGGGCAAGACAACGGCGAGTTACTATGTGATCTCATGGCTTTCCGGCGTGACTTTCCATGGCGTGGATTACAGCGGTGTGGCGACACTTGTGGGCGGCGGCTCGGCGTGCAAGGTGGCCGACAAGGTGACGCTCAACGGCAAGAACTATGTGGTGAGCGATATCGGTGAGTATGCCTTCAGCAAGAACGGCAGCGTGAACAGCGGCGTCAAGACGCTCTCCGGTTGAAAGAATGTGGAGAACATCTCAGAGTCGGCCTTCGAGGGCAGTTCTCTTGAGAGCGCCTCGTTCCCGGCTCTTGGCTTCCTATTCTCAAAGGCGTTCAAGGATTGCGCGTCGCTCACGACAATCAGCCTGGGCGACGCCTACGGCCCGCTGGAGTCAATCGGCAGCGAGGCCTTCTCCGGGTGCGTGTCGCTCAACAACTTCGCCTTGCCGCGCGGCGCCAGCAGTCTGAAGATTTACGATAAGGCATTCTACGGCTGCGCCGCGTTCACCTACGTCGAACTTTACGGCAACACGTCATCGCTCGGCGACATGGCGTTCGCCAACTGCTTGTCACTCTCGACGGTCATTGTCCACTCCTCACCCGTCAGCCTGGGCAGCAACGTGTTCAGGAACATCGCCTCAAAGCGTTACCTACACGTGTCTCCCTCATTTGTCAACGACTACTCCGGCAAGGCGCAGTGGAAGGATTTCACCGCCGTTTACGGCGACCAGGACATGGTTTACTTCAATGGCAAGTTGTTCAATCAGCCGAAGTACTCCGACGCTTTTCTCGACACCGGCCTGGATGGCGTTTTCTTCGACCCCGAGAAAATGATTGTCCTCCTCGAGGATGCCTATGTCGACAAATCGTCAAGTTCCAACCCGCTCATCAAGACGAACAGCCCTGACCTGACCATCCGGCTCAAGGGCACTAATGTGGTGGGATGCAGGGGTTTCATCAAGGCCGAGAGCGGCAGCAACCCCACCCACGGCAATGTCACCATCTGCGGGAAGTATCTTGACAGCGATGACGGCAAGGCGATCATCGGCAGTTCCTATAACTACACCTTTGACTTCCACGAGGGCGGAAGCCTCACCATCAAGGACGTATCCTACCTGTTTGAGCAGAACGCCAACTGCGCGTCGTTCTACGGCAACAGCACGCTCACCAGCGTGCTGACCATCAACAACAGTTCGGGACAGTTCGAGCGCAGGGACCGCAAGGGCGACGTGCTCGGACGCATGAAGGTGGCTCTGGTGGACGCCGCGCTCACCAACTGCACCTACAGCCCCTCGGCGACACAGTATGGCGTCGACGAGGGCGTGGTGAAGTTCGAGACGTTGAAGACCCAATTCGACGGCGACCTCTATATCACCGGCACCAAGGTGACGAACCTGAACCGTGCCAAGGACGCCATCGTCAAGGGCGTGAGCGTGGGCGTGGACGGCACGGTGACGCTCGACAACGTGAACTACAGCAGCAGTTCGGCAACGTTCATCAAGACCGGGTTGAAAATCCAGAACATCGTCCTGGTGGGTGACAACACGGTGAACGCGAGCGTCTTCCTGCGCGCCGAGGACAGCGACGTCACCATCGAGGGCGGCGGCACAGCAACGCTGTCGACCACCGGCACCAACTCCGGCGTGGCCAATTTCTACTTCGTCAACAATGGCTACTCCTGCCGGATCAGCAATGTGAAGAAGTTCTACAACGCCGCAGCGCAATACCCCTTCCTGGGCAAGTCGGGCACGACGCAACTCTACATCGTGAACAGCGGCGGCGAGTTCAAGCGCACCGGCTCGGGCAACATCGCCATAGCCCAGATCAAGAAACTGGTCCTCACCGACACGCGCCTGACCAACTGCACCTACAGCGAGACCGCCACACAGTACGGCAACAACGGCTCGGTGCAGTTCGAGAGCACCAAAGGCGAGCCCGAGGTGGAGACCATCACCCTGGGCGGCGGCAGCGGCAAGTTTGACGTCAACGGCGACAACAACGTCGACGTGGGCGACGTGAACGCCGTGCTCGCGGCCATCCTCGCCGGCAACAAGGACTCGCGGTTTGACGTCAACGGCGACACCAACGTCGACGTGGGCGACGTGAACGCCATCCTCGATGAGATCCTCTCGCCCTCGGGCAGCAGCGTCTCCTTCAAGATGGTCCGGGTCATGGGCGGCACGTTCACCATGGGAGCCGATGACAGCGACAGCGAGGCACGCGATGCCGAGAAACCCGCCCACCAGGTGACGCTCAGCGACTACTGGATCGGCGAACTGGAGGTCACCGAGGGGCTGTGGAAAGCCGTGATGGGCTCCAACCCCAGCGCCAACGTCAAGGGCGACAACTACCCTGTGGAGAACGTGTCGTGGGAGCAGTGCAACCAGTTCATCACCAAACTGAACCAGATGACGGGTCAGACCTTCCGTCTGCCCACCGAGGCCGAGTGGGAGTTCGCGGCACGCGGCGGCAACAGGAGCCAGGGCTACACCTATGCCGGCGGCAACACCGTAGGCGAGGTGGCGTGGTATCCTGACAATGCCGGCAGCGCGAAGCACCCTGTCGGCGGCAAGGCCGCCAACGAACTTGGCTTGAAGGACATGAGCGGCAACGTGTTCGAGTGGGTGAGCGACGTCAAGGGTGACTACCCGGGCACGGCGGTGACCAACCCGACCGGTCCGGGCACGGTGACCGACGCGACACGGCGCGTGCAGCGCGGCGGCAGTTGGCACTACAACGTGTCGTTCTGCCGCACGGCGGCGCGCGCGTTCGCCGCATCTACATCGAGTTACGACGACTGCGGCCTGCGCCTGGTCAAGTGACAGTCTCGCCACCAGACAGGCCAAGAGGGCATGTCATAATTCCGTTGCACATGAAATTGTGAGGGACGAGGCAAGCCTCGTCCCTCACCGTTCAAGGTGGGCGGTCCCGTTCAAGGTGGGCGGGCACCGCCCCGCCCACTATCGATTAACGACTAATGCGGAGTAGTGGCGGTCAAACGCGCGGCGTATGGCAGCCTCATCGGCCAGCAGGGTGTGGAACTCGGCAAGGCGGACGGCATTGTCACTCTCGGGGATCCACAGGCGCAAATAACCGTCAGGACCGTATTTCTCATGTAAGTGCTCCACAACGCGGCGGTAGTGACCCTCAATGTCCAGAGTGGGGTAGTGGGACAGCGAGAATTGTATCGTGCGGCGTATGATTGTGTCGCCATCTATTTGGCGGTCGGCCTCGGCCACGAGCCGGCCAGTGAGTGAGCGAGGAGCATGGCTGCTGCTGGCGCGGTGGTCTTCGACGGCACACGCAATCTCCTCAATTTCCTCCTCGGTGAACCAACGGCGCAACCGCTCGTCGGCACGCACGATGCGGCCGCTGGCCAGGTGATGCGTCTCGCGACCCTCGCACAGTCCGAGGTCATGATAGGCCGCCGCGGCAAGCACCACGGCCGCGTCGGCCTCAGGATAGTACCGCGCCAAGCGCAGGCTCTCGTCTATCACATAATGCGCATGATCACGCCGGTGCCCGGCATCAAACGCGTCATAGCAAGGCACAATCTCCGCCTCCACAAATTGGCGCACCGCCTCAAGGCTCGCGGCGTCTGTCGTTGATCGTCTTTTCATGCCGCAAAATTACGAATTTCGCGCGAAATCCGCAAATAGACATCACTTTCTGTTAAACACTGTTAAAAATTACCGATTTCAGGTGGGAAAATTTTGCCGGTTCGGAAAATTGTAGTACCTTTGCACTCGCAAATCGCGGGGTGGAGCAGTGGCAGCTCGTTGGGCTCATAACCCAAAGGTCGTCAGTTCGAGTCTGGCCCCCGCCACAAAGACCGGAAGTGAGTCGGCGCAAGCCGGCTCGCTTTTTTTGTATAGGCACCACAATACAAGGTCGCCTATAACAAGGATATCTTTCAAACTGTACCGAAGACCAAAGAGCCAATAATTGTGTAGAAAAAAATTACCGCACTACTGTGTGGCTTTTGTCAAATTTATTTGAAAATAATTTTGCCACCTCTCTTTTTTTTACTAATTTTGAGCCATCAAAATTCACAACCATTAAACAATATTACGACAATGAAAATCGGTGTCCCTAAAGAAATCAAGAACAATGAGAATCGCGTGGGTATGACACCCGCCGGAGTGGGCGAACTCATCAAGCACGGCCATCAAGTTGCGGTGCAACACACCGCCGGCGAGGGCAGTGGCTTCGCCGATGACGACTATGTTGCCGTTGGCGCCAAGATTCTCCCCTCAATAGAGGACGTTTACGCCTTTGCCGACATGATCATCAAGGTCAAAGAACCCATAGAGCCGGAGTATCCGCTCGTGCGTGAAGGCCAACTTGTGTTTACCTATTTCCACTTTGCAAGCGACGAGGAACTCACCCGGGCCATGATCAAGAGCGGAGCGGTGTGCCTCGCTTACGAGACAGTGCAGACTCCCGACAGACGTCTGCCGCTGCTCATCCCAATGAGCGAGGTGGCCGGACGCATGGCAGCCATCAACGGCGCCTACTACCTCCAAAAGACCAAAGGCGGCGCAGGCAAACTCATTGGCGGCGTGCCTGGCGTCGCGCCGGCGCGTTTTCTCGTGCTGGGCGGTGGCATAGTCGGCGAGGCTGCCGCGCGGTATGCCGCCGGTATGGGAGCAGACGTATATATCACCGACGTCTCGCTGCCGCGACTGCGCCAACTCGACATCGAGACGCCTGCCAACGTCCACACTCTCTACTCCAGCGAACATAACATCCGCCAACTGCTGCCGTCGGTAGATGTTGTCATCGGCTCTGTGCTCATACCGGGCGCCAAGACGCCGTTCCTTATCACACGCGATATGCTCCCGCTGATGCGCCGTGGCACGGTGCTCGTTGACGTTGCCATCGACCAAGGCGGCTGCTTCGAGACCTCGCGACCCACTACCCACAGCGAGCCCACCTACGAGGTGGACGGCATTCTCCATTACGCCGTGGCTAACATCCCCGGCGCGGTGCCCAACACCTCCACTTTCGCCCTGACCAACGCCACGCTGCGTTACGCCCTCGCCCTTGCCGACAAGGGGTGGCAGCAGGCCTGTCGCGATGACCATGCCCTCTACCTCGGTCTCAACATCGTCGCCGGCAAAGTCACCTTCAAGGGCGTTGCCGACGCTTGGAACCTCCCCTACGAGCCCGTTAGCCTGTAGTCTGTAGCCACGGGGACGGTTCCACGGGGACGGTTCTTCTGTTTCACGACTTGTCGCTGAAACAGAAGAACCGTCCCCGCGTGCCTCTGCCCCCATCCTGAAGGGAGGTGGGGTCGCTTCTCAAGTGCAACCTCTCCGAGGTAGTGATGATGGAGACGCGCCTAAACCCCAGGTAGTCGCTTCGCTCCAACCTGGGGCTTTTGTAAAACCTCTGGCGAGGTTTGTTCAACCCGCTATCGCGGGTAGTCCGCGCGAGGCATCAACGACAACCCGCTATTGCGGGTAGTCCGCGCGAGGCATCAACGACAACCCGCTCCGGCGGGTTGCACGAACCCACGAAGTGGGTTTTACGAGAACCCCCGGTTGGAGCCGCAGGCGACTACCTGGGGGTCAAGAGGCGATATTAACAACTGCTACCTCGAAGAGGTTGCACCAAAACCGGTGTCCCGTGCAGCCCAAGCGGCAGCCTTTATATATAATAATGTGTAGCCGGCCCGCTGAATTTTTTTTCAAAAAAAGTCGGATTTTTTGTTGAAAAATTTTGCCATGTCAAAAAAAGGTACTACCTTTGCACTCGCAAAACGGGAAGGCCTCCCTCTTGCAGAGAGGCCGCGAGTTTTTTGCGCGACTGACGGCAAGAAGCCTCGGTCGGGAGAGACAAGAT
>JAFTDD010000100.1 GCA_017454355.1 Muribaculaceae bacterium | reverse complement strand
TTTTGTCGTCACAGGCGGCCAGGCCCTACATTTATTCCCATTTGCGATAGCAAATGGCTCAACCCCTCAACGCTCAACCCCTCAACGTATTTAAAGGATGGAGATGCCCTTGACCTGCTCCTTGGCCTCGTTGAGTTGCTCCTCGCTCATGACGTTTTGCAGCAGTACCTCGAGGTGCTTGGTCACGCCGCTCTCCGGGTGGCGTGCGTCGATGGCGAGCAGGCCCTGGTCGTCAATCTTGAGGTCAATCTCGATGAGAGTGCCCTTAGGCAGACCGGAAGGCAACGGGCCCATATCGCCGTCGGTGAGCAACTTGGCGTCGTCGCGTGGCACGATGTCGCCGGGCACTGCTCCGGCGGCGTAGTCGTTCTCAAAGATGGCCAGATGCACCTGGGTCTGATTGTCGACGATAGTGCCGGCGCGCAGGGTGTGGGTGTGGGGGATGGCGGTGTTCTTGAAAATCTGATTGAAGAGTTTGTCCTGACCGTCGTCGTCGACGAGTTCGAGGGCGATGCTCTTACTGATGACGTTGCGAATCACCATCGGGCCTTGCTGTCCGCTGCCGATGCCCCACGTCTTGGTAATCTCCTCGGCTGCCTGTTGGGTGGCTGCGTCCACCACGGGAGCGGCCTCTCCGGCGGCCTCGCGCGCCTCGGGATAGGCGGCCATATTCACGCCAAAGATGGCTGCGCCCTTGGCCACGGCGGCGTCGGGGTCGCAGAACTCGATGGGAATCTGCGGATAGGTTTCCTGCAGAATCTTCATCACCTGCGGCATGCGGGTCGAACCGCCCACAAGCAAAATCTTGTCATACTTGTCCACGCCCTTGCGCTGTGCCTCGGCCATGGTCTCGTTAGTCTTCTGGATGGTGTTCTCCAGCAGGTTGCGCGTGAGGCTCTCAAACTGCTCTCGCGATAGTTCCACGCGGAAGCCCTCGGCCTTGAGTTTGGTGCTCTCGCGCTCGCTGAGTTGCACCTTGGCTTGCTCGCACTTCACTTCCAGATCGGCCATGAGTTCAAAGTTGGCCGTGACATCGTCGCGCGTGGTGCCGTTCTCGGCGCAGTACTGGTCCACAAAGTAGTCGCGGATTGCCTGGTCCCAGTCCTTGCCGCCCAGGTGGTGGTCGCCGCCCGTGGCTACGACCTCAATCACGCCGTTGCTCACCTTGATGATAGTCACATCGAATGTGCCGCCGCCCAGGTCATAGACCATCACCGTTTGTGGCGTGGTCACGTCCAGACCGTAACTGATGGCGGCCGCCGTGGGCTCGTTGATGATGCTGAGCACGTTCAGTCCGGCAATCTCACCGGCCTTGCGTGTGGCCTCGCGCTCGTCCAGGCCAAAGTAGGCCGGGCAGGTGATGACGACGTTCTCGACAGGCTCGCCCAACTTCTCGGCGGCGTCCTTGGCGAGTTTGCCCAAAATGAGAGCCGAGACGGTCTCGGGCTTGTACTCCTTGTCGTTGGCATAGAAAGTGTAGTCCTGGTTGCCCATCTGTCGCTTGATGGTGGTGCACACCAGGTCGGGGTCGCTCTGCAGAGCCTGCTTGGCGATCTCGCCCACGCTAACGTTGTCGGCCGTCTCAAAGAAGACTACCGAGGGGGTCACGGGCGAGTTCTCACGGTTGGGGATAACAACGGGCTTGCCGTACTCGTCGACATAGGCGATGCACGAAAAGGTGGTACCCAAGTCGATACCGAAAATCTTTGCCATAATGATAAAGTTTTCTAAAGTGATAAGTTATTGTTGTTTTTACATTTTCTCTTTGTACGAGACTGCGTCTCGCATTATACAACAGGGGCGGGTTCGGCCGGGGTGGGTTCGGCCGGGGTGGCGAGATTGGGGTCGTACTTGTAGATGACGACGGTCTCGGGGCGCAGAGTGGTGCCGTTCCAGCGGTAGCCGTGGCGCAGGCGTCGGGCAATGTGCTTGTCGAGGTCGGGGTCGGCGGTAGGCTCGACGCTCATCGACTTTTGGCTGCGCGGGTCAAAGATGTCGCCCTCGGTGTTGTAGAGTTCCACGCCGTTTTCCTCGAGCAGGTCGCGCAGGTCCTCCGGCACCTCGTCGCGCAACTTCTTGATGGCTCGCTCGCCTGCATCGTCGGCGCCCTCAATGCGCTCTACGGCACGCTCGAGGTCGTCGAGCAGCATCACCAGGCCGGTGATGAGCGGCTTGAGCATCTTGGCGTAGACGTCCTTGCGGTAGGTTTCAAGTTCCTTGTAGAGTTTGTCGAACATCTCGCTTTGGCGGCGGTCACGCAGGATTTTCTCATCAAATTTTGCGTCCAACGCGGCGATGCGTGTCTCAAGTTCATTTATCGGCAGTTGGGCAGGGGTCGGCTCTGCCGGCTCTTCTATCGCGCCGGGCGTTTCCTCGCGGTTCTCTACAACGGGCGTTTGCTCCTCGCTTAAAGCAACCGGTTGCTCGGCGACAGGTGTCTCATTGTCAATGACATCGGCGACAGGCGCCTCGGGTGAGGGCAATGCGTCACACACGGGCTGCGTCACCTCGGCTTCGGGCTGAGGTTCCCCATGCTGTTGTTGTGCTTGCTGTTCAAAGAAATCGTTGTTCTCCATATAAGGTCAATAATTGTTACAGGTTATTACAATGGTTGCAAACTTTGTGCCACAGTCCAGGTGGTTTTAATTTGCAAATATACTACTTTTTCATCAAACCGCAAAATTTTGGAGTAAAGACGTTGCTGCCGTTGGCGTTGTCGCCATCGGCCGGGCCCTACGACGTTTTGGGGGGAGTTACAGCAGGCCGTAGATAAAGACGGCGGCGATGGCAAGCGGCGCCACATATCTCATGCAGAAGACCACTATGGTCACCACAGGCCCGCGTCCGAGTTGCGCCCGCACCAATCGGCGGTCGAGATACCACCCGACAAACACCGCAAAGAAGATGCCTCCCAATGGCAGCAGCACGTTGGACGACACGAAGTCAAACAGGTCAAACAGCGTCTTGCCGCAGATAGTAAGGTCTGATAGCGGGCCGAACGATAAAGCGCACAGTGTGCCAAAGACGACCGCAATACCGGTGTTGACTGCCGTCGCTGCCTCGCGGCTCAAGTTGTGCTCCTCGGTGAGAAAGGCGATGGAAATCTCGCTCATCGAGATGGTGCTGGTGATGGAAGCAAGGAACAAGAGCAGGAATAGCAGTACGGCCCACATGACACCCAAGTGCATCTGGTTGAAAATCAAGGGCAATACCTCGAAGATGAGTTTTGGACCGGCTTGCGGCTCCATGCCGTGGCTAAACACGGCCGGGAAAATCATCAGTCCGGCGAGCACCGCCACGAGCGTGTCGAGCAGGGCGATGACGGTGGCGTTGCGAGTGAGCGAGTCGCTGTTCTTGAAGTAACTGGCGTATGTGAGCAGGCACGACAATCCAAGCGAGAGCGAGAAGAAAGCCTGCCCCATGGCCTTGAGGGCGACCGCCGGCGTGACATCGTCGAGGCGCGGTGCCATCAAGAAAGTCACCGCCTCGCCGGCCCCCGGCAGCAGCAGCGAGTGGATGCAAAAGATGACCAGGATGACAAACAGCAGCGGCATCAGCAAGTTTGACACGCGCTCAATGCCCCGTTTGAGGCCTCGCCGAAGCACTAAATGGTTGAGCAGCAAGAAGAGAACAGTCCAGAGCACCGGCCGCCACGGGTGGGTGACAAACGTGGCGAACATCGTGCCGTATTCATCCGGGTTGAGGCCGTGAAGCCTGCCGCCGCATGCCATGACAAGATACTCAACAATCCAGCCGCACACGACGCTGTAGAAACTGAGGATCATCAGCGATGCCGTGATGCCGATGTAACCGAACCAATGGGCCTTGCCGCCGGGTGACAGTTGCCGTAGAGCACCGCACACGTTGCGATGGGTCGACCGGCCGATGACAAACTCGGCCACCATCACCGGGATGCCCATCAGCACCACACACGCCAAATAGATGAGCATGAACGCGCCGCCACCGTTCTGGCCGGCCTCGTAGGGAAACCGCCAGATATTGCCCAAGCCCACCGCCGACCCTACTGTGGCCGCGATGGCTCCCATCCGTGTGGCAAATGTGGCTCGATTGCTCATTGTCTTGAATCTTGTTTCATCATGTCGTTAAAAGCGTCGCGGTCGGGCGGCGGGGGAGTCGCGGCCTTGTTCTTCTTGGCCGCTTTGGCCCGCTTGGGTGGCGCGGTGTCGCTGATGGCGGCGGCTCGCTTGGCGCTGTCGGCCACATCGATGCTATCAACCACGGGCGGTGTGTAATTATCGACAATCACCTGCCATTGCGGGTCGGGTTGTGAGGCTTGCTCTGAAACCCAGCGGTAGAGTGCCACGGCTGCGGCAATGACCACGATTAGCGTGATGGTGCCGATGAGTTGGTGACGTGTCATCCAAAGAGGCTGAGCGTCTGCGGCTCGTTGCGACGGCGGGCGCGTTGCACGAGTTCGCTATTGATGTCGATGCCGATAGAGCGGCGGCCCTCACCGTAGGCCACCGTGCAGGCCGTGCCCGTGCCGCAATATGGGTCAAGCACGATGCCGTCGGGCGGACAGGTGGCGAGCACCGGCAGGCGGTAGAGTTGCTCGGGGGCGACGTGGTATCGCTCAAGAGAGCCGCGTTTGTAAGGAATGGTCCACAGGTTGGGAATGTAGGCGCCCTGCTTGATGGGTGTCATCTCGCTGTAGGCTTTTCTCAGTGCCTCGTCGTTGAAGTAGAAGTCTCCATTAGTGGGAGTGAGCATGTAGAGGCGCTCGTGGCTGCTGCGCATTCCGCTTGCGGGGTGGTCACCGGGCAGTTGGCGTTGCCACACCACGGTGTCGCGCACGGTCCATCCCAGTTTGTCGACAAGCATGGCAATAACTCGCTCTGGCAAAGCGGCCGCTTGGGCGTCATATCCGCCGGCGAGGTTGAGCCACATCGAGCCTGACGGGGCGAGCACGCGACGTGCCTGGCGTGCCATGGCGGCAATCATCTCCAGATAGCCATCGGCGGTGATGTCATTGATGCCGTCGTTGCCGCCGTCGCGCAGTGCCCAGTAGGGTGGCGTGGTGACGATGCAGGCGATGGAGGCGTCCTCGATGGTGTCCATCACTGCGGCGGCATCACCGGCGACAAAGTGTGGCAGTCGTCCGGCGCGCGCCGCGCGCGCCACAAGGTCGCGCTTGACTTTGTGGTCGGTGGCGTCGTTTTGAATGGCCGGAGCGGCGGGCTGCTCTTCCTTAACCTCGGCGACAGCAGCCTGCTCGGCCGGTGCCGGTGTCTTCACGCCCAACATCTGCTGGAGCAGCATCGCCGCATCTCCCTTGAGGCTGTCGCTGGCAATCAGGTCGTGGGCCTGCTGGGCGAGCCATAGCGCGACCAACTCATTGGCGTCCACGTCAAGCAGCCGCGCCAGTTTGATGACTTGCTCGCGCTTGGGCCGTCGCTCGCCGTGCTCAAAGCGGCTATACATAGGCACGTCCACGCCGATAGCCTCGGCCAGACGGCGCTGCATCAAACCGAGTTCGGCGCGACGGCGCCGCAGGAATTCCGGAAATGTTGTCATCATTATATCGACTTTAGATTAATTCTTTATTTCCAATCACTATTGACTAATCACCAAGCAACAATTACCAATCACTAATTACCAATCACTAATTACCAATTACTAATTACTCCTCGTGGTGATGGTGATGATGATGGTGGTGGGAGATGATGTGGTGGCGATACCATCGGCAGAGCCATAGCCTTGCCACAAAGAAGCCAAGCATCGCTCCGAACGTGTCGGCATACCAGTCGGCAATCTCATAGGTGCGGCCGGTATCTTCCATCATCAGTTGTGCCAATTCTATCATCAGTCCGTATAGCGAAACGCAGGCGGTGAGTGCCATCGCGATGTTGTCGCTGGTGTGGTGGGGATAGCGGTGCTTGGTGTAATCAAGTAGTACCACCACGTCCAGGACCAAGTACATCAAGATGTGAACCACTTTGTCGGCTCCTTTGAACAGACTGATGTGGGTGTCGCCGAATGGCTTGTCGGCGAGTGATAGATAAGTTATAATTCCCAACAGGACAATTGTCGCTGTCCCCGCGGGAATGGCACGCAAGAAACTTTTCATTAATATTTGTATCAGTTGTGTAAGTGATGTCCCCCTATGACAATAGGTACTTAATTTGGGGCGTGCAAAGGTAATTAAAAAAAGCGAACCGACAAAGCGATTCGCCATTTTTTGACAATCTGGCGCTGAATTTTCTATTGGCTACGCCTCACAACTGCATCAGCAGGGTGACGATGTAGGCGATATAGACAGCCAGAAAGATGAAACCCTCGATGCGGTCAAACTTGTGTTTGCCGAATGTGAACACGACCACAAAAGTCATCACAGCGGCTGCAATCATCACGCCGTAGTCGCGCCAACTGATGCCGGTGATGGTGAGCGGGTTGGCGGTGGCACTCACGCCGATGATAAACAGGCAGTTGAACACGTTGCTGCCCAGCACGTTGCCCAGAGCCAACTGCGGGTTGCCCTTGCAGGCGGCAATCACGGCGGTGACCAGTTCGGGCAGCGAGGTGCCCACGGCGACGATAGTGATTGAGATGACTGCTTCGCTCATGCCCCACGAGGCGGCTAATAGTTTGGCGTTGTCAAGAAAGAGGTTGCCGCCGAAGATGAGCGCGGCCAGCGAGACGCCGGTGATGAGCCAAAGTATTGCCGGGTGGAAGCCTTCAAGCGACGAGGCGGTTTGCTCATCGGCGTCCTCAATCGCCTCCTTGGGATTGCGAGCTTTGAGCACGATGGTGTAGGCCATATAGGCGAGGAAGACGACGACCAGGAAGATACCGTCAATGCGCGAGAGCGTGTTCTCGGCAATGCCGGGAATGAGCGAGTCGCTGGCCAGCAGCACCATCAGGATGCTAGCCGCGATGCCCACGGGGATGTCGAGGCGCTGTGTCTCACGCTCGATGGCAAACGGTGTGATGGCGGCGGTGATGCCCAGAATGAGTAGCACGTTGGCGATATTGCTTCCCACCACGTTGCCCATAGCGATATCGCCGTCGCCGGCCAGCGCGCTCTTGATGCCAACAAAGAGTTCGGGGGCACTGGTGCCGATGCCCACGATGGTCAAGCCGATGATAAAGTTGGAGATGTTGGCGCGCTTGGCGATAGCCACGCTGGCGTCAACCATATAATTTGCTCCCAGCAGGAGCATTGTCAGTCCGGTGATTAATAGTATGTATTCCATTTATTTGTTTTATCGGCCTATGCAGTAATACGTGAAGCCTTCGCTCTCTACCTCGGCGCGGTCGTATATGTTGCGTCCGTCAATCACCACCGGGGTGCGCATCAGTGAATGGATGCGCTTCCAATCGGGCAGGTAGAATTGCCGCCACTCGGTGACAAGGAGCACTGCGTCGGCACCTTCCACCGCGTCATATATGCTGCCGGCGCACACGATTTTGTTCCATTGGCGCTTGGCCGTGTTCATTGCCACGGGGTCGTAAACGCGTATGTCGCAACCGGCGCCTGTGAGCAGTTCCAGAGTGTCGATAGCCGGCGAGGCGCTCATGTCATCGGTCTCGGGTTTGAACGACAGTCCCCACACGGCAACCGTCTTGCCCTTGAGGTCGTCGCCATAGTGGCGGACGAGTTTCTCAAAGAGGATGCGTTTTTGGCGGGTGTTGACGCTATCGACGGCGCGCAGCACTTCCATGTCGAAGTCGTTGTCGCCGGCAATCTTAATCAGGTCCTTGATGTCCTGGGGGAAGAGCGTTCCGCCGTAGCCGCAACCGGGGAAAATATACTTTGGACCGATGCGGGAGTCGGTGCCCACGCCGTGACGCACTACGTTGGCGTCGGCGCCCACACGCTCACACAGGTTGGCAATCTCGTTCATGAAACTCACGCGCGTTGCCAGCATCGATGTGGCGGCATATTTGATCATCTCGGCCGTGCGGGTGTCGGTGGTGATAATCTGGCGGTTGCTGTGCAGCAGGATTGTGCGGTAAAGTTTGTGCATGGCTTCGCGGCCTCTCTTGCTCTCCACTCCCAACACGATGCGGTCAGGCTTCATAAAGTCTTTGATGGCATTGCCCTCGGTGAGGAAGTCGGGGTTGCTGGCGATGTCAAAGTCGATGTCAACGCCGCGGGCGGCGAGCGTGGCGGCGATGATGTCATGCGCGCGATGGGCGGTGCCCACCGGCACTGTGCTCTTGATGACAAACACGGCATAGGAGTCGATGCACTCGCCGAACATGCGTGCCAGATCCTCCACGGGGTGGATGTCGGTGGCTCCATCGCTGTCCAACTTGCTGTCGAGCGCGCAGAAGACGTAATCTTGGCCGCGGAAGCCGGCCATGAGGTCATTGTCAAAGCGGAGGCGTTTGTCGTTCACATTGCGGGTGACCATAGCCTCCAGGCCCGGTTCGTAGATGGGTATCGAGCCGTAAACGAGGCGGTTAATCTGCTGCGCGTCGGTGTCGACGCACGTCACGTCTACGCCCAATTCAGCAAAGCACGTGGCGCTCACCAGCCCCACGTATCCTGTTCCGATTATCGCTACTTTCATAGGTCAGATTGTTTTTACACAATGGTCGGGTGTCAAAGATGACGCAAAATTACAAAAAATAATGTTTATGCGGCAGAAGATAGCGAATTTTTTCGTAATTTTGCACCTGTTGGCGGTTCGAGCCGCTCTTTATATATAATAATGTGTTATGACAGATAGCAACAAAGACCGCGTCACGCGTGGAATGACAATAACCGCTGCGCCGGAGATTGCGGGAGTGTGGGACATCGAGGTGGAGCGCCTCGGTGACGAGCGTGGCTACTTTGCCGAGACGTTCCGTCGCGACCTGCTGGAGGCCGTTGCCGGCCGTTTCGACTGGCTGCAGGACAACGAGAGCGTGTCGCGGCGCGGTGTGCTGCGCGGCATGCACTTCCAGGAAGGGGAGTGGGCCCAGGCAAAACTCGTTAGGGTGACGCGTGGCGAGGTGCTTGATGTGGTTGTGGACCTGCGGGCCGGCAGCCCTACCTTTGGCCGCCACCTGCGCCGCGTGCTCAGCGCGTCGCGCGGCAACCAACTGCTGGTGTCGCGTGGCTTTGCCCACGGCTATCTGGTGCTGAGCGATGAGGCGCAGTTTCAGTATAAGGTTGATAACACCTATGCTCCGCAGGCCGAGGCAACGTTGCTCTATAGCGACCCGGCGCTTGGCATCGATTGGCCGGATGTCGGTTGCCCGTTTGTCGTCAGCGCCAAGGATGAGCGCGGAATTTTGTTAAAAAATATTAAACCTTACGAAATAAAGTAAAATTTGCCGTAAGGCTGAAATGCTTGAACAGTATTGAGTTAAGCGGAGGAGCCAGAATACAGGGTCTCTCTTTTTTATACATCAGACCCGAAAAATATTTGTGTATTAGGAAATTAGTTTGTACCTTTGCAACGCTTTTTGTGGCCGCAACGGCGCTATTGCTCGCTAATCGCTTGATTGGGCGGGTGATAGTGGTGCGTTGCGGCGCAATCGGCAAGCGTAATAATTCAATAACAAACTAAAGTTTTTAAACAACAAAAGAATGCCTACTATTCAACAATTAGTGAGAAAAGGCCGTACCGCGCTCAAGAGCACGAGCAAGTCGCCCGCGCTGGATTCCTGCCCGCAGCGTCGCGGTGTTTGTGTGCGCGTCTACACCACCACGCCCAAGAAGCCTAACTCGGCAATGCGTAAGGTGGCTCGCGTGCGCCTGACCAACGGCAAGGAGGTTAACAGTTACATTCCCGGTGAGGGTCACAACCTGCAGGAGCACTCGATCGTGATGGTGCGCGGCGGACGTGTGAAGGACCTGCCCGGTGTGCGTTACCACATCGTGCGCGGCACCCTCGACACCGCCGGTGTCAGTGGCCGTCTGCAGCGCCGCAGCAAGTACGGTGCCAAGCGTCCCAAGAAGAGCAAGAAGTAATCACACCAACGTGAACGCCTTTTCTTGAAAAGTAAAAATTAATTACAAACTTAGTTTACAGTTTATTGGATTGAATTTCCCGGTTGAGTAAACTGCCGCGAGGCGGTTGAAGAACAAAGACGACGACAACCAAGCAGACTTAAACTATCAAGGTTTCACAACAAAATGAGAAAAGCAAAACCTAAAAAGAGAATTATCCTGCCGGATCCCAAGTTCGGTGACGTTCGCGTGTCAAAGTTCGTGAACCACTTGATGTATGACGGCAAGAAGAACACGTCCTATCGCATCTTCTACAGCGCCCTCGAGATTGTGGGCAACAAGATGGCCAACATCGAGAAGACGCCGCTGGAGATCTGGAAAGAGGCTCTCGAGAAGATTACTCCGCAAGTCGAGGTCAAGAGCCGCCGCGTGGGTGGCGCTACCTTCCAGGTGCCTACCGAGATCCGCTCGGACCGTAAGGAGTCGGTGTCGATGAAGAACATGATCCTGTTCGCCCGCAAGCGCGGCGGCAAGACTATGGCCGACAAACTGGCGGCTGAAATTATGGACGCGTATAACGAGCAGGGCGGCGCTTTCAAGCGTAAGGAGGACATGCACCGCATGGCCGAGGCTAACCGCGCATTCGCTCACTTCAGATTCTAATTGATAACCCAAAGAGACAAAACACGACAAGTCACTCAACAAAAGGTGACCCATCACAACACATGGCAAACGACGGACAACTGAAATATACTCGCAACATCGGCATCATGGCCCATATCGATGCCGGCAAGACCACCACATCGGAGCGCATCCTGTTCTACACCGGACTGACCCACAAGATCGGCGAGGTGCACGACGGTGCAGCCACGATGGACTGGATGGTGCAGGAGCAGGAACGCGGCATCACTATCACGAGCGCCGCGACAACCGCTTTCTGGAACTATGCCGGCCAGCGTTACAAGGTGAACTTGATTGACACTCCGGGACACGTGGACTTCACCGTTGAGGTGGAGCGTTCACTGCGTGTGCTGGACGGTGCCATCGCTACCTTCTGTGCCGTGGGCGGTGTGGAGCCGCAGAGCGAGACCGTCTGGCGTCAGGCCGATAAGTATAACGTGCCTCGCATTGCCTATGTGAACAAGATGGACCGCTCGGGCGCCAACTTCTTGGAGGTGGCTCGCCAAATGCGCGACATCCTTGGTGCCAATCCGTGTCCCATCCAGTTGCCCATCGGCGCCGAGGAGAACTTCCGCGGCCTGGTGGACCTGATTGAGATGAAGGCTCTCTATTGGCACGACGAGACAATGGGCGCCGAGTATGAGGTGGAAGAGATTCCGGCCGACATGCTTGACGAGGCTCGCGAGTGGCGTGACAAGATGCTGGAGCAAGTGGCCGAGTTTGACGACGAACTGATGGCGAAATACTTCGACGACCCGACAACCATCGAGCCAGCCGAGATCAAGCGCGCCCTGCGCGCCGCCACGCTGCGCATGGACATCGTGCCCATGCTTTGCGGCAGTTCGTTTAAGAACAAGGGCGTTCAGCCGTTGCTGGACGCCGTGTGTGCCTATCTGCCCAGCCCCGAGGATAGCGCCGAGGTGACCGGCCACAAGCCCGATGACCCCGACAGCGTGGAGCACCGCCGCCCCGAGGCTTCAGAGCCGCTGTGCGCGCTGGTGTTCAAGATTGCCACCGACCCCTTTGTGGGACGTCTGGTATTCTTCCGTGTATATAGCGGCCACATCGATGCGGGTACCTATGTGTTCAACGCCCGCTCGGGCAAGAAGGAGCGCATCTCGCGTCTGTTCCAGATGCACAGCAACCACCAGAACCCGATGGAGGTGATTGGTTGCGGTGACATCGGCGCCGGCATCGGTTTTAAGGATGTGCGCACCGGCGACACGCTCTGTGACGAGCGTCACCCGATCGTGCTCGAGGCTATGGACTTCCCCGACCCGGTGCTCGGCATCGCGGTGGAGCCCAAGACTCAGAACGACCTCGACCGTCTGGGCGTCGGCTTGCAGAAACTCGCCGAGGAGGATCCCACCTTCCAGGTGGAGACCAATGAGGAGACCGGCCAGACCATCATCAAGGGTATGGGCGAGTTGCATCTCGACATCATCATCGACCGCCTGCGCCGCGAGTTCAAGGTGGAGTGCAACCAGGGTCGCCCGCAGGTGACCTACAAGGAGGCCATCACCCGTCCGGTGGAGTTGCGCGAGGTGTTCAAGAAGCAGACCGGCGGCCGCGGCAAGTTTGCCGACATTATCGTCCGCGTGGAGCCTGCCGACGACGACTTCGAGGGCTCGCTGCAGTTTGAGGACGTGGTCAAGGGCGGTGATATCCCCAAGGAGTTCATGCCCGCCATCCAGAAAGGCTTCTCCAACGCGATGCGTAGCGGTGTGCTTGCCGGCTATCCGCTGGAGCGCCTCAAGGTGACCGTGATTGACGGTAGTTACCATCCGGTGGACTCTGACCAGTTGTCGTGTGAGTTGTGTGCCATGCAGGCGTTCCGGAACGCGTGTGTCAAGGCCGGCCCGGTGCTGCTGGAGCCCATCATGAAGGTGGAGGTGGTCACGCCCGAGGAGAACATGGGCGATGTGATCGGCGACCTGAATAAGCGTCGCGGACAGGTGCAAGGCATGGAGACCAGCCGCAGCGGTGCCCGCATCGTCAAAGCAGAGGCTCCGCTGGCCGAGATGTTCGGCTATGTGACTGCTCTGCGCACCATCACCAGCGGCCGTGCCACCAGCACGATGTCGTTCTCGCACTATAGCGAGGTGTCGCGCCAGCAGGCCGAGAAAGTGCTCACCGAGTGCAACGGTCGTGTTGATTTGTTGAAATAATCATCATTACTTTAAATTATTCATATTAAATGAGTCAAAAAATTAGAATCAAGTTGAAGTCTTACGATTACAGTTTGGTCGACAAGTCGGCCGAGAAGATCGTCAAGACGGTGAAGTCAACCGGCGCTACGGTGAGCGGTCCTATCCCCCTGCCCACCCACAAGCGCATCTTCACGGTCAACCGCTCGACCTTTGTCAACAAGAAGTCGCGCGAGCAGTTCCAGTTGAGTGCTTTCAAGCGCTTGATTGACATCAACGATTCGACGGCCAAGACCGTTGACGCCTTGATGAAGTTGGAGTTGCCCAGTGGCGTGCAGGTTGAGATCAAGGTGATGTAAGAAGAATGACTTCGCACAACCGTAGTCACTCCGCAATGTGGGTGCTGCGGCGCGAGAATCAATCAAACAACAACAAACAAAAAATTCTAGAAATGCCAGGATTAATTGGAAAGAAAATCGGAATGACATCCGTTTTCAGTGCCGACGGCAAGAATGTGCCGTGCACTGTTATCGAAGTAGGTCCTTGCGTTGTGACGCAGGTCAAGACCGAGGCGACCGATGGCTATGAGGCTCTGCAGATTGGCTTTGTTGAGAAGACCGAGAAGCACACCACCAAGCCCGAGGCCGGTCACTTCGCCAAGGCCGGAGTCGCACCGCAGCGATTCTTGGCCGAGTTCAAGGGATTTGACGGCGCCTACAAGGCTGGCGACGTCATCACTGTCGACTTCTTTGAGGACGGTGACTTTGTGGACGTGCGTGGCACCAGCAAGGGAAAGGGTTTCCAGGGTGTCGTGAAGCGTCATGGTTTTGGCGGTGTGGGTCAGAAGACTCACGGCCAGGACGACCGTTACCGCGCGCCGGGTTCGATTGGAGCGTGCTCCTATCCTGCCAAGGTGTTCAAGGGTATGCGCATGGCCGGTCAGATGGGCAACCGTGGCTGCACGGTTCAGAATCTGCAAGTGATCAAGATTTTGCCGGAGAGCAACCTTCTGATTGTGAAGGGTTCAGTCCCCGGCCACAAGGGTTCAATCGTAATAATTGAGAAGTAATGGAAGTCGCAGTATATAACATCAAGGGTGAGGATACCGGCCGCAAGGTTCAACTCAACGATGCCGTGTTCGGTCTGGACGAGTTGAACGAGCATGTTGTGTATCTCACCGTCAAGCAGTATCTGGCCAATCAGCGTCAGGGCACTCACAAGAGCAAGGAGCGCAGCGAGATCTCCGGTTCGACCCGCAAGTTGGGTCGTCAGAAGGGCGGCGGCGGTGCCCGTCACGGTGACATCAACAGCCCGCTGTTCCACGGTGGTGGCCGCGTGTTCGGTCCCAAGCCCCGCAACTATAGTTTCAAGTTGAACAAGAAGGTGAAGGCTTTGGCCCGTCGCACGGCGTTGAGTTACAAGGCCGCCCAGCAGCAGATTATTGTTGTTGAGAACTTCACTTTTGAGGCTCCGAAGACCAAGGAGATGTTAAAAGTTCTTAATAATCTCAAAATTTCGGACAAAAAGGTGCTTTTGGTTTTGGCAAGTCGCGACAAAAATGTAATTTTGTCGGCTCGAAATTTGCCCAACGCTATCGTGGCGAATGCCTCCGACGTCAACACCTATGAGATCTTGAACAACAAGGTGATGGTGCTTGTCGAGGGCAGTGTCGATGTGTTGAATAATTTAAAGTGACATTCCACCCAGGATAACAAGAGACATAACAATGATACAGATCATTCCAATCGTGACCGAGAAGGCCAACGCCATCAGCGAGAAGGGCAACCGTTTCTCGTTCAAGGTGAGTCCCAATGCCTCGAAGCCGCAGATTGTCGCCGCCGTGAAGGAGATTTACGGTGTCGACGTTGTCGCGGTCAACACGATGCACTACGACGGCAAGATCAAGCGTCGCTACACCCGCTCCGGGCTGCAGCGCGGCAAGCAGGCTGCCTTCAAGAAGGCGATCGTGACCGTGGCCGAGGGCCAAACTATTGATTTCTATAGCAATATCTAATATAAGAAATGGCAGTTAAACAATTGAAGCCCACTACCCCGGGCAGGAGACACAGAATTAGTGGAGTATTCACCGACATCACCAAGAGTACTCCAGAGAAGTCTCTTATCGTTGGCAAGCGCTCGACCGGCGGCCGCAACTCGGCCGGCCACATGACCGTGCGCTATCGCGGCGGCGGCCACAAGCGTCGTCTGCGTCTGATCGACTTTAAGAGAAGAAAAGATGGTGTACCGGCAACGGTCAAAGCAATCGAGTACGATCCCAACCGTTCGGCTCGCATTGCCCTGTTGGCCTATGCCGACGGTGCCAAGGCTTATATCATCGCGCCCAACGGCCTCCAGGTCGGCGCGCAGGTGGTTAGCGGCGACAACGTCGCTCCCGAACTTGGCAATGCACTGCCTCTGAGCAGCATACCTGTTGGTACGCTGGTTCACAACATCGAATTGCGTCCGGGCCAGGGAGCCGTCATGGCTCGCTCGGCCGGCACCTTCGCGCAACTCACCTCGCGCGAGGGCGACTATGTGATTGTTAAGTTACCTTCCGGCGAGACGCGCCGCATCCTCTCGGCTTGCCGCGCAACTGTGGGTGTGGTCGGTAACAGCGACCACGCGCTCGAGAAGAGTGGCAAGGCCGGTCGTTCGCGCTGGCTGGGTCGCCGCCCGCACAACCGCGGTGTGGTGATGAACCCGGTCGATCACCCGATGGGTGGTGGCGAGGGCCGTCAGAGCGGTGGACATCCGCGTTCGCGCAATGGTGTCTACGCCAAGGGTCTCAAGACGCGCAGGCCTAAGAAGCAATCGTCGAAGTACATCATCGAGAGAAGAAAGAAGTAATTCATTGACATCAACTTAACATTACAGGACAATCATGAGTCGTTCATTGAAAAAGGGCCCGTACATCAGCGTGAAACTTGAGCGCAAGGTTGACGCCATGAATGAGAGTGGCAAGAGTGACGTGATCAAGACTTGGTCGCGTGCCTCGATGATCTCGCCGGACTTTGTCGGTCACACCTTTGCCGTGCACAACGGCAAGAACTTCGTGCCCGTCTATGTGACCGAGCAGATGGTCGGCCACAAACTTGGCGAGTTTGCTCCCACGCGCACCTTCCGCGGTCACAGCGGCAACAACAAGTAATGCGGCGAGCCCGTGCAAACGTACGTAATTTGATAACAAGAGACTATTCAATACAAAATGGGTAAAAGAAAAAGAATCGCAGCCGAGCGCATTAAGGAAGCCCGCAAGAACGTGAGTTTCGCTAAGTTGCGCAACGTGCCCAGTTCGCCCCGCAAGATGCGTCTGGTGGCCGATATGGTGCGTGGTGTGGAGGTCAACAAGGCTTTGGGCCTGTTGCACTTCTCGACCAAGCACGCTTCGGCCGACATCGAGAAACTGCTCCGTTCGGCCATCGCCAACTGGGAGCAGAAGAACGGTCGCAAGGCAGAAGCCGGCGAACTCTATATCGAGACAATCACCGTCGACCCCGCGCCGATGCTCAAGCGCCTGCGTCCGGCCCCCCAGGGTCGCGGCTATCGCATCCGCAAGCGCAGCAATCACCTGACGCTCGTGGTCAACACCATCAACAAACAAGACGCATAATAACAGAGTATCATGGGACAGAAAGTTAATCCTATCAGCAATAGATTGGGCATCATCCGTGGTTGGGACTCCAACTGGTATGGTGGCAAGGACTATGGTGATACCCTGCTTGAGGACAGCAAGCTCCGCAAGTACCTCACCGCGCGTCTTCCCAAGGCCAGCGTGTCGCGCATCGTTATCGAGCGCACACTCAAACTGGTGACAGTGACCATCTGCACCGCCCGTCCGGGTCTGATTATCGGCAAGGGTGGTGAACTCGTTGACCAACTCAAGGAAGAGTTGAAGAAAATCACCAAGAAGGACGTCCAACTCAATATCTCGGAGGTGAAGCGTCCGGAACTCGACGCCCAGATCGTGGCTGCCGGCATCGCCCGTCAGATTGAGGGTAAGAGCGCCTATCGCCGTGCCGTCAAGATGGCTGTGCAGAACACCATGCGCGCCGGTGCCGCCGGCA
The DNA here is from genome assembly GCA_017454355.1 of Muribaculaceae bacterium. Taxonomy (GTDB): domain Bacteria; phylum Bacteroidota; class Bacteroidia; order Bacteroidales; family Muribaculaceae; genus Sodaliphilus. The sequence continues at coordinate 12,320 of JAFTDD010000100.1, read as the reverse complement.
TCAAGGTGCAGGTGAGCGGCCGCCTCAACGGTGCCGAGATGGCCCGCAGCGAGATGTTCAAGGAGGGTCGTACCCCGTTGCACACTCTGCGTGCCGACATTGACTATGCCCTTGCGCCGGCTCTGACCAAGGTTGGTCTGATTGGCATCAAGGTGTGGATTTGCCGTGGCGAGGTTTACGGCAAGGTGGATTTGGCTCCGAACTTTGCCGGCGGCAAGACTGACCATCGTCAGCAGGCCGGCGGCGAGCGTCGCCGTGGCGGTTTCCGCAAGAGAAACAACAATCGTTAACACAACCCATTAATCGTTTTAATCGACAATGTTACAACCTAAGAGATTGAGATACCGCCGTCCCAGTGACGGACATCCCCGTCAGTACACCAAACGCGGTGACCAACTGGCGTTCGGTTCGTTCGGTATCAAGACCCTCCAATCCAAGTGGATCACGGCTCGCCAGATTGAGGCCGCCCGTATTGCGGTGACCCGTTTCATGCAGCGTGAGGGTAAAGTGTGGTTGCGCATCTTCCCTGACAAGCCTTACACCCGCAAGCCGGCCGATGTCCGTATGGGTAAAGGTAAGGGTGATGTCGCTGGTTATGTGGCACCGGTGCATCCGGGTCGCATCCTGATCGAGGTTGACGGCGTCAGCTTCGAGGTGGCCAAGGAGGCGTTGCGTCTCGCGGCTCAGAAGCTCCCGGTGATCACCAAGTTTGTGGTTCGTCACGACTATGATCCCACACAGACTGTTTAATCACCTCTCTCAGAGATAATCAACCCAAGACACAGATTATGAAGAAAGAGAATTACAAGGAGCTTACTGACAAGGAATTGCAGGAGCGCCTGGAGGCGGCCCAGAAGGCGTATGTCCTCAAGAAGATTCAGCACAGCATCTCGCCGCTTGACAACCCGGCGAGCATCACTTTTGACCGCCGCGAGATTGCTCGGATGCACACTGAGATCCGTGCGCGTCAACTTAACAACAAATAATAAGTGACCGATATGGAGAAACGCAATTTGAGAAAAGAGCGTATCGGTATTGTTTCGAGCAACAAGGGTGACAAGACGATTACCGTCACCATCAAGTGGAAGGAGAAACATCCGATCTACGGCAAGTTCGTCAACAAGACGAAGAAGTACCATGCTCACGACGAGAACAACGAGTGCCAGGTGGGCGACAAGGTTCGTCTGATGGAGACGCGCCCGTTGAGCAAGACCAAGCGTTGGAGACTGGTTGAGATTATTGAAAAAGCAAAGTAATAATTTTTACGCTTTATGATTCAGACTGAAACAAGACTGACTGTGGCCGACAACAGCGGCGCAAAGGAGGTTCTCTGCATCCGCGTTCTCGGCGGCACCGGCCGTCGCTATGCCACCGTGGGCGACGTGATTGTCGTGACCGTCAAGAGCGCTGTTCCGGCCTCGGAGGTCAAGAAGGGCACTGTGTCGCGCGCTGTCGTGGTGCGCACCAAGAAGGAGGTGCGTCGCGCCGACGGCACCTATATCCGTTTTGATGACAACGCGTGCGTGTTGCTCACCGGAGCCGGTGAGTTGCGCGGCACCCGTATCTTCGGCCCGGTGGCCCGCGAACTTCGCGCCACCAACATGAAGATTGTCTCGCTCGCACCCGAGGTGCTTTGATTTTTATCAATCCGTAATTAACAATCCATCATTGAATAATGGCTAAGATCCACATTAAGAAAGGTGACAACGTGATTGTGCTCGCCGGTGACGACAAGGGCAAGACCGGTCGCGTGCTCAACGTGCAGCGCAAGGAAATGCGCGCCATCGTCGAGGGCGTGAACATCGTCACCAAGAGTACCAAGCCTTCGGCTCAGGCTCCCAACGGCGGCTTCATCAAGAAGGAGGCTCCGATTCACCTGAGCAATCTGGCGCTGGTTGAGGACGGTAAGCCCGTGCGTACCGCTTTCCGCGTCAATGCCGACGGCAAGAGAGTTCGTTATTCCAAAAAAACCGGTGAGGAGATCAAGTAATGACTACATTAAAGAAACAGTACGATGAGGTGATTGCTCCCGCTCTGATGAAGCAGTTCAACTACACCTCGACTATGCAAATCCCTCGCCTGGTGAAGATCGTTCTCAACGAGGGTCTGGGTGACGCTACCCAGGACAAGAAGATCATCGAGACCGCTATCGCCGAGCTCACGACCATCACCGGTCAGCGTGCCGTGCAGACGCTCTCCAAGAAGGACATCAGCAACTTCAAGGTCCGTAAGAAGATGCCCATCGGTGCCCGCGTGACGTTGCGCCGTGACCGCATGTACGAGTTCATGGAGCGCTTTATCCGCATCGCCCTGCCGCGTATCCGCGACTTCAAGGGTATCAACGGCAAACTTGACGGCCGTGGCAACTACAGCGTTGGTGTGACCGAGCAGATTATCTTCCCGGAGATTAACATTGATGCCGTGGCCAAGATGACGGGCATGAACATCACGTTTGTTACCACCGCCAAGACCGACGAGGAGGGTTACGCCCTGCTGAAGGCTTTCGGTCTGCCGTTCAAGAACTGATTTGTCTAACAACAATTCAACATCAACAACACATGGCAAAAGAATCAATGAAGGCCCGCGAGGTCAAGCGTGAGCGTCTTGTGGCCAAGTATGCCAAGAAGCGTGCCGAACTCAAGAAGATTATCGCCGCCGCCAATGTGGCTACCGGTGAGGGTCTTGAGGAGGCCTACGAGGCTGCCCAACAGTTGCAGCGCCTGCCGCACAATGCTTCGCCCGTCCGTCTGCACAACCGTTGCAAGATTTCGGGTCGTCCCAAGGGCTACATGCGCCAGTTTGGCATCTCCCGTATCGATTTCCGCGAGATGGCTTCCAACGGCTTGATCCCCGGTGTGCGCAAGGCAAGTTGGTAATCGCGTGGCCAATTGACAACAAGTCAACAACAATTCAACTTTAATTATTTAAATATTGTTCGGACGCTGAGGCTCAAACGACAATATCCGCAGGGTTCCGAATCAATTTAAACAATCACAAAAATGACCGATCCAATCGCTGATTTTTTGACGAGACTGAGGAATGCGATCAAGGCACAGCACCGTGTCGTTGACATCCCTTCCTCGAAGATGAAGAAGGAGATCACCAAGATCCTCTTCGAGCAGGGCTACATTCTCAACTACAAGTTTGTGGAGGATGGCACGCCCAGCGGTTCAATCAAGATTGCTCTCAAGTATGACCCCGTCGACAAGGAGAGCGCCATCAAGTGCCTGACGCGTGTGTCGCGTCCGGGCCTGCGCCAGTACACCGGTTACAAGGATATGCCTCGCGTGCTCAACGGCCTGGGTATCGCTATCCTCTCGACCAGCAAGGGCGTGATGACCAACAAGCAGGCTGCCGAACTCAAGATCGGTGGCGAGGTTTTGTGTTACGTTTATTAATATAGGAGGGTACAGTTATGTCAAGAATAGGTAAATTGCCAATCACGGTGCCCGCCGGCGTGACCGTCGATATTAAGGATAACATCATCACCGTCAAGGGCCCCAAGGGCACTCTGTGCCAGAAGGTCAATCCCGCCATTGGTGTGGAACTCGAGGACGGTGTCATCAAGATTTCCCGCCCCAACGACGAGCGTGAGTCGCGTGCCCAGCACGGTCTCTACCGCGCCCTGATCCACAACATGGTGGAGGGTGTGGCCCACGGCTTCACCGCCCAGATGGAGATTGTGGGTGTCGGTTACAAGGCCGAGATCAGCAGCCCGAAGGTGCTCAAGTTGACGCTTGGTTTCTCTCACGACATCTACGTCCAGATGCCTCCCGAGGTGGAGGTTGACGCCAAGATGGAGCGCAACAAGAACCCGCTGATTACGCTCACCTCATGCGACAAGCAGTTGTTGGGCCAGATCTGCGCCAAGATCCGTTCGTTCCGCAAGCCGGAGCCTTACAAGGGCAAGGGTATTAAGTTTGTTGGCGAAGTCATTCGTCGCAAGTCGGGTAAATCGGCAGCCGCCAAGTAAAAAACAGTTTGAGATATGGTATCCAAGCAAGATAGACGCAATAAGATCAAGGCTCGTATCCGCGGTCGCATCAGCGGCACCGCCGCCCGTCCGCGCATGAGCGTGTTCCGTAGCAACAAGCAGATTTATGCCCAACTCATTGATGATGAGGCAGGTCGTACTCTCGTGGCGGCATCGTCGCGCGGGTTGGACGTGCAGGGCACCAAGAGTGATGTGGCTGCCCAGGTGGGTGAGAACATCGCTCGTCTGGCCATCGAGGCCGGTATCACCACAGTAGTGTTTGACCGCAATGGTTTCCTGTTCCATGGCCGCGTGAAGGCTTTGGCTGACGGAGCTCGCAAGGGTGGTCTTAAATTTTAACGCAACAACTCCAACGAAATGAAGAACAATAGAGTCAAACTCAATAGTGACGTCGAGCTCAAGGAGCGTCTGGTGGCGATTAACCGCACCACCAAGGTCACCAAGGGTGGACGCACGTTCACGTTTGCGGCAATTGTTGTCGTGGGCGATGGCAACGGCGTGATTGGCTATGGCCTGGGTAAGGCCAACGAGGTGACCACGGCAATCAGCAAGGGTGTCGAGGCCGCCAAGAAGAATTTGATCCGTGTGCCGGTTCACAATGGCACTGTGCCTCACGAGCAGGTCGCCAAGTTCGGCGGCTCGCGCATCATCGTCAAGCCGGCGTCGGCCGGTACGGGCGTGAAGGCCGGTGGTGCTATGCGTGCCGTGTTTGAGAGCATCGGTGTGACCGACGTGCTCTGCAAGTCTAAGGGTTCGAGCAACCCCCACAACCTGGTTAAGGCCACGTTGCTGGCGTTGAGCGAGATGCGCTCGCCGCAGCAGGTCGCCAAGGTGCGTGGTATCAGTGTCGAGCAAGTGTTCAACGGTGTTAAATGAGATTTGTTATGGCTAAGATAGAGATCAAGCAAGTCAAGAGCCGCATCAATCGTCCGGCTCGCCAGAAGAAGACCCTCGATGCGCTGGGACTGCGCAAACTCAACCACAGCGTGGTGCATGAGGCCACTCCCCAGATTTTGGGTATGGTTGAGACCGTGCGCCATCTGGTTGTCGTGACCGAGGTCGCCGAGTAATCAATATTCGTTCCAACACAAACAATCATTTAAGATTAGAGATATGGAATTACACAATCTGACTCCAGCGGTCGGTTCCAATAAGAGCAAGCGTCGCATCGGCCGTGGCCCGGGTTCGGGCAAGGGCGGCACGTCGACGCGCGGTCACAAGGGCGCCAAGTCGCGCTCGGGCTACAAGAACAAGATTGGTTTTGAGGGTGGCCAGATGCCGCTCCAGCGCCGCGTGCCCAAGGGCGGTTTCAAGAACTTCAACCGCGTTGAGTACAAGGCCATCAACCTTGACACGATCAGTGCCTTGGCCGAGCGCCTGGGTGTTGACACCATTAACATTGCCACCCTGCGTGAGGCCGGCCTGCTGCGCAAGAGCCAGTTGGTTAAGGTGCTCGCAAATGGTGCTATCACTGTCAAACTCAATGTGGAGGCCAACGCCTTCAGCAAGAAGGCCGAGGAGGCTATCGTTGCTGCCGGCGGCACCGCCACCAAAGTCTGATTCTCATGAAACTTATTGAGAACATAAAGAACATCTGGAAAATCGAGGACCTGCGCACCCGCATCGGCATCACGTTCCTGTTCCTGTTGGTTTACAGGTTCGGCTGCCATGTGGTTGTGCCGGGCATCGACCCGCTCAACCTGGAGGCTATGCGTGAGTTCACCAATAACAGCGGACTCATGCAGTTGCTCGACATGTTCTCGGGTGGCGCCTTCTCACAGGCTTCGATTTTCGCGTTGGGTATCATGCCCTACATCACGGCATCGATCGTGATTCAACTCGCCGGTATGGTCGTGCCCAGTTTCCAGAAACTGTCGCGCGAGGGTGAGAGTGGCCGCGTGAAACTCAACCAGTACACCCGTTATCTGACTGTGCTAATCCTGTTGGTGCAGGCCCCGGCCTATCTGGTCAACCTGCAGTATCAGGTGAACGCGGCCGCCGCTTCGGGTCACGCTGCTCCGATGGAGATTTCGTGGGCTAACATGGTGTTCATGTCGCTTGTGCTCACCGCCGGCGCTATGTTCATCATGTGGTTGGGCGAGAAGATTACCGACAAGGGTATCGGCAACGGTATCTCGATGATTATTCTCGTTGGTATCTTGGCCCGCCTCCCGGGTGCTTTCGTGCAGGAGTTCACCAGCCGTCTGAACACCGCTCAGGGTGGTCTGGTGATGTTGCTCATTGAGATTATCGTTTTGTTTGCCGTCACCGCCGGCGCCGTGATGCTCGTGCAGGGCACGCGCAAGGTGCCCGTGCAGTATGCCAAGCGCATTGTGGGCAACAAGCAGTACGGTGGCGCTCGCCAGTACATCCCCCTGAAGGTGAATGCCGCTAACGTGATGCCGATCATCTTCGCCCAGGCGTTGATGTTCATCCCCGCCACTCTGGCCGGTTTCCGCGCCAGCGGCGAGGGCTTCTGGGGCAAGTTCGCCAGCACGTTCAGCGATATCAACGGTTTCTGGTATAATGTGGTCTACTTCCTGCTGATTCTTGCTTTCACCTACTTCTACACCGCCATCACGGTGCGTCCCACCCAGATGGCCGAGGAGATGAAGAAGAACAGCGGTTTCATCCCCGGTATCAAGCCGGGCAAGAAGACTGCCGAATATCTTGACTCGATTATGTCGCGCATCACCTTGCCGGGTTCTATCTTCCTCGGTATCGTGGCTATCATGCCGGCATTCGCCCGCTTCTTTGGCATCAACCAGCAGTTTGCCCAGTTCTTCGGCGGCACGTCGTTGCTGATTATGGTGGGTGTCGTTCTCGACACACTGCAACAGGTTGAGACCCACTTGCAGATGCACCACTATGATGGTCTGATGCGCTCGGGTCGCATCAAGGGGCGTTGACGCTGAGGCGTGTTTCTTGATTGATTAATGAATTGTAAACAGATATCTTCACAACAAGCGAGAGATGATCATTCTCAAGACTGAAGAGGAGATAGAGCAACTAAGGGAAGCCAACCTCGTGGTTGCACGCACCCTGGGCGAGGTCGCCCGGTGGGTGCAACCCGGGGTGACAACCCACAGGCTGAACCAGATTGCGGAGGAGTATATCCGCTCGCAGGATTGTGTGCCGGGTTTCTTGGGCCTTTACGGCTTTCCGGCTTCGGTGTGTATTTCGGTCAACGAGACCGTTGTTCACGGCATCCCGTCGAGTTATGTGTTGCGTGACGGTGACATCGTCAGCGTGGACTGCGGCGCGGTGACGCGCAGCGGCTTCAACGGCGACTCGACCTATACGTTCCCTGTCGGGGATGTGGCGCCGGAGGTTCTCGAACTGCTCAGGGTGACCAAGCAGTCGCTCTATTTGGGCATCGAGCAGGCCGTGCCCGGTCATCGCATCGGTGATATCTCTAACGCCATCCAGACCTACTGTGAGCGTCACGGCTACGGCGTGGTGCGCGAGATGACCGGCCATGGTGTGGGGCGTAAACTCCACGAGGACCCCGAGGTGCCCAACTACGGGCGCCGCGGCACCGGTCCGCTGATCAAGAACGGCATGTGCATCGCCATCGAGCCTATGATTAACATGGGCGGCAAGAACGTCTTTATCGATGAGGAGGCATGGATTTGCCGCACTCGCGACCGCAAGCCCAGTGCCCACTATGAACACTCGATTGCCGTGCATCACGGCAAACCGGACATACTATCGTCGTTCGATTATGTCAAGGAAGTCTTGGGCGACCGTTTTATCTGATTAGCGTCGGCTCTCAATTTATTTCAAAACAAGGCAACAACACGTTTCAACAACATCCTTTCTTGCAACACTTATGGCAAAGCAAGCAAACATTGAACTGGACGGTACCATCCTCGAGGCGTTGAGCAACGCGCAGTTCCGCGTGGAACTCGAGACGGGTCATCAGATTATCGCCCACATTTCCGGCAAGATGCGTATGCATTACATCAAGATTCTGCCGGGCGACCGTGTGCGTGTGGAGATGACGCCCTATGACCTCACCAAGGGTCGTATATCGTTCCGTTATAAGTAACAAATTGAATTATTCATCGATCAAACCAAATACGAGACAACTATGAAGGTTAGAGCATCGATCAAGAAGCGTTCCGAGGACTGCAAGATTGTCCGCCGCAAGGGTCGCTTGTATGTGATTTGCAAGAAGAACCCCAAGTTCAAGCAGCGTCAGGGTTGATTCATGCGTCACACGGGTTGCCGGAGGGCGTTTTCCGGCCGAAAAAGTGAGATTTTGTCTCCAATATTGCCCGTAATCAATAAATTATTAGTAATTTTGCACAAAATTTGAATTTCTTAAAAATATATGGCAGTACGTATTGTGGGAGTTGACCTCCCCCAGAATAAGCGCGGCGTGATTGCGTTGACCTATATCTATGGTATCGGTCGCAGCAGTGCTGCGCAGATTCTCAAGAAAGCCGGTGTCAGCGAGGACACCAAGGTTAAGGACTGGACCGACGCCGAGGCCGCCAAGGTGCGTGAGGTGATTGGTAACGACTACAAGGTGGAGGGTGACCTCCGCACCGAGGTTCAGATGAACATCAAGCGATTGATGGACATCGGTTGCTATCGTGGCATCCGTCACCGTAACGGTTTGCCGGTTCGTGGCCAGAGCACGAAGAACAACGCGCGCACCCGCAAGGGTCGCAAGAAGACCGTTGCTAACAAGAAGAAAGCTACTAAATAAAATTGAAGTATGGCAAAAAAGACAGTCGCAGCAAAGAAGAGAGTTGTCAAGGTTGATGGTATTGGCCAGTTGCACGTGCACTCTTCTTTCAACAACATCATCGTGTGCCTTGCCAACGGGCAGGGTCAAGTCATCTCCTGGTCATCGGCCGGCAAGATGGGCTTCCGCGGTTCGAAGAAGAACACGCCCTATGCTGCCCAGATGGCCGCACAGGACTGCGCCAAGGTCGCTTACGACCTGGGCTTGCGCAAGGTTAAGGCTTACATCAAGGGTCCGGGTAACGGTCGTGAGAGTGCCATCCGCACCATCCACGGCGCCGGTATCGCTGTCACCGAGATTATCGACGTGACGCCGCTGCCCCACAACGGTTGCCGTCCTCCCAAGCGCCGCAGAGTCTGATAATTAAGTGCGAAGTACGAAATATAACGTGCCTCGAAATTAACAGGATTCTGTTATCCCTTTATTGCGAACCCCTCTCATACTGGAGAAACCAGTGAAATATTGATTGCAACGCTTCATCCATCAACCGACAAACGACGAAGTATTTACAACCCCTCTCTTGCAATCGCGGCTGCACTGTGTTGCTTTAAGGTAATGTGTGGTTCACTACAACAACCCATTTACACTTTAATCAAGAACATTTAGTAACAAAGACATGGCAAGATATACCGGTCCAAAGTCAAAAATCGCCCGTAAGTTGGGCGAGCCCATCTACGGTGAAGACAAGGTTCTGTCAAAGAAGAACTATCCACCGGGCCAACATGGTGCCAACCGCCGCCGCAAGATGTCGGAGTACGGCACTCAGCTTCGTGAGAAGCAGAAGGCCAAGTACACCTATGGTGTGCTCGAGCGTCAATTCCGCAACCTGTTCAAGAAGGCATCGTCCAGCAAGGGCGTTACCGGCGAGGTGCTCCTGCAGTTGCTGGAGGCTCGCTTGGATAATGTTGTCTATCGTCTGGGCATCGCCCGTAGCCGCGCCGCTGCGCGTCAGTTGGTGTTGCACCGTCACATCACGGTCAACGGCCACGTGGTGAATATCCCGTCTTATAGCGTCACCCCCGGTGAGTTGGTGGCCGTGCGCGAGAAGAGCAAGTCGCTCGAGGTCATTCAGGACTCGCTTGCCGGCTTCAACCACGCCAAGTATCCTTGGATTGAGTGGGACCAGAACGTGATGGGCGGCAAGTTGATCCACCTCCCCCAGCGCGAGGATATCCCCGAGAACATCAAGGAGCAACTCATCGTTGAGTTGTATTCAAAACAGTAATTCCCTTTAACCATCATGGCTATTTTAACGTTTCAGAAACCGGACAAGGTTTTGATGCTGGAAGCCGACAACACCTTCGGCAAGTTCGAGTTCCGTCCCTTGGAGCCCGGTTATGGCATCACCATCGGCAATGCCCTGCGTCGCATTTTGCTCTCGGGGCTTGAGGGTTATGCCATCTGCAACATCCGCATCGACGGCGTGCAGCACGAGTTTGCCACCATCCCCGGGGTGAAGGAGGACGTGACCAACGTCATTTTGAACCTCAAGAAGGTGCGTCTCAAACGCATTGTTGACGATGTTGATTCAGAGAAGGCTGTCGTCAAGGTTTCGGGCCAGGATGTGTTCAAGGCCGGTGACATCGGCAAGGTGCTCAGCGGGTTCGAGGTGCTTAATCCGGACCTCGTTATCTGCCACGTGGACCCCAAGGCCGGTTTCCAGATTGAGTTGTCGATTAACAAGGGCCGTGGCTACCTCAGCGCCGAGGAGAACAAGAACGCCAACGACCCCATTGACGTGATTGCCATCGACTCAATCTATACGCCGATTCTCAATGTCAAGATTACGGTCGACAACTTCCGTGTGGAGCAAAAGACTGACTATGAGAAACTGGTTATCGAAATCACCACCGATGGCTCAATTCACCCCAAAGACGCCCTCAAGGAGGCCGCGATGATTCTGATTCAGCACTTCGCCCTGTTCAGCGACGAGAAGATTGCCTTTGACGTCGACGAGGGTAAAGAGGAAGAGGAATTTGACGAGGAGGTCCTGAAGATGCGCCAGATGCTCAAGACGCGTCTGGTGGATATGGACCTGAGCGTGCGCGCCCTCAACTGCCTCAAGAGTGCCGAGGTGGAGACGCTTGGCGAACTTGTTGTCTTCAACAAGACCGATTTGCTCAAGTTCCGCAACTTTGGCAAGAAGTCGCTCAGCGAACTTGAGGAGTTGCTCAGCAGCCTGGGTCTCTCCTTTGGGATGGACATCACCAAGTATAAATTAGACAAAGATTAAACACAACGATGAGACACAATAAGAAATTCAACCACCTTAGCCGCAAGAGCGCCCATCGTCAGGCGATGTTGGCCAACATGACCATCTCGCTGATTATGCACAAGCGCATCTACACTACGCTGGCCAAGGCCAAGGCCCTGCGCATTTACGCCGAGCCGATTATCAACCGCGCCAAGAAGGCTGACTTCAACTCGATGCGCATCGTGTTCCGTGACCTCCAAAACAAGGAGGCCGTCAAGGAGTTGTTCCAGGTTGTCGGTCCGAAGATTATGGATCGTCCCGGTGGCTTCACGCGCATCATCAAGACGGGTACCCGCCTGGGTGACGCCGCCAAGACCTGCTTCATCGAGTTGGTTGACTTCAACGAGACGATGCTGGCCGCGAAGGCCGAGGCTCCCAAGAAGGCCTCCACGCGTCGCAGCCGCCGTTCGGGCAAGAAGGCCGAGGCCGCTCCCGCTGCCGAGGCTCCTGTGGCCGAGCAGCCCGCCGAGGCTCCCGCCGCCGAGTGATCCGTGCGGTAAAGTGAACCCCGCGATTGAGGGGTTTACATCCGAAATTTGATTTTGTGCTATGTCGCGACAACCGCTGCGTGTGGTTGTCGCGACATCCGTTTGTGTATTGTGTGATTGAGATTTTTTCATTACCTTTGCACATATAAACATTATAACTATGGAACAGATGCGTTTATATCCGGTGGGCGAGCAAGACTTTGAAGTAATGCGCACGATGGGCATGGTGTATGTCGACAAGACGGCGTACATTTACCGTATGGTCCACGACGGGGCGCGGACGGTGTTTCTCAGTCGGCCTCGGCGTTTTGGCAAGACGTTGCTGTGCAACACGTTGAAGCATTTCTTCCTCGGGCATCGCGATCTCTTCAAGGGTCTGGCCATCGACAGTCTCGAGAAGGATTGGACTGTATATCCGGTGCTGCACTTCGACATGTCGAAGGCCAAGAACGACGACGTTAATGCCTCGCGCGTCACTGTGGGCACTATGCTGCGTGAATATGAGGACATATATGGCCGTTGCCCTGACAGCGATGGCTTGGGCGACCGCCTACGCTACATTATCGAGCAGGCTCATCGGCAAACCGGCCAAAAGGTAGTACTAATCTTCGATGAGTACGACTCGCCGGTGCTTAACGTCATCGATAGCGAGGAGAAGCAAATCGCTATGCGCTCGCTGTTCAACGAGTTCTACGGACCGGTGAAGTCGATGTACGAGCACTTGCGCTTTGTGTTCATCACGGGCATCACCAAGTTCTCGCAGATGAGCATCTTCTCCTCAATCAACAACATCAGCAACATCACGATGGACGCCGCCTACGAGGGCAT
>JAFTDD010000099.1 GCA_017454355.1 Muribaculaceae bacterium | reverse complement strand
GCCTATTTTTAGGCGGAAAGGGTGGCTATTGCTCTTTGCTACAGATATTTGTCTATAGTCAACCCGGAAATAACACTTATTGTCAATAAGTTAAATAAAATTAAAAATGATTCATTTGCTTGGATTGCAACATAGAAGGGGCGACAGAAACATGCTGCGACTGTCGCCCTTACAGGGCTTTGTTTGAGAAAAAACTCACACCATAGTCACGGGGGCTGGCGCCCCCGCCTAGGAGCAGTCGCCCCTGACGGGGCTCACATTTGTCGCCGCTTGCGGCCACGCCAAGGCGAGGCCCTACAGTCTTTGACAATCATAATGGATTTTACCGGACAGCAATAATTTTAATGAGAAATTTATGAATAATTCATGATAATTCACGTTTATAATAATGAATTGTGAATTGTGAATTAATCTTATGTTTAGAAAGACGATCGGCGTTCTATTGCTGGTGATGGCGACAACTGATGGTGCCGCTCTCACACGCTATAGCGCGGCCTATAACGGCTTTGCCGGCACAGCGCTGGGCACACACGTCATTGACGACGACGGCCGGGTGGTGATAGACAACACAACCGACACGGTAGCCATCGTGCCCGACAGCGCGGCAATCACCGCAAACCATTATCGCTACACCGCCCGGATGAGCAACAGCCACAACCGCGCCGGCCGCTCCTACCGCTACTATAGCGCCGACGGACGACGCCATAACAGGTCGCGCACCGCCGCCGGAATTGCTGTCAACATCGCGCCGGGCGACACCACTCTCGTCATGCTGGACATCCACGACACCGCCCCCTTTGACGACATCACCGGGCGGCGCGAAGCGGTTGTCACAGTCACACGCGGCGGCAACAACCTCGCCACATGGACGCTCACCGAGTGGCTCGATATGGGCGATGGCCTGAATAGTGTCGCGGCCGAAGTAATCGGCGACCGTCTCACTGTGATGGTCGGCGGGCGACAACTGCATGTGGTGGGCAGCGTCAATGTCAGCCGGAGCGCGCCGACTGTCGGCACCGGCGTTGCCATCGGTAGTGCGGCATGTGTGTCGCTCGAGCGAACAGTGCTTTTCACTACCGATGATAAAAACACAAACATCGACACAGCACTCAACGCTACGGCGTTAGAAGAGCATTTTGCCCGCTCCAACGACGCCGTCGAGGGGTTCTACGACTATCTGGACCGCGATATGAACGAGAAGCGTGCGCGGTTGGGCGGACGATATACGATTGCGCTGGTGCGTGACGGCGACGGATATGATATAATATACGTTGGCGGCGCTATCGTTAATCCGCAAGAATGGTACACGGGCCGCCTGAAGGGTCGCTTGAGCCTCACGCCATTTAATGCCAACTATGACCTGTTGTGGTACGACGCCACGGGCACTGAGGCGCCTGCCGAGTCCTTTGGCTCTCTTGACGGCAGTTCCATCCTTTCTCTTCACTTCCCGTTGCTCGACACCACAATGCGCTTTCACCGCCGCCAATAACGCCGGCGATGGTAGGGACTGGCCGCGAGCCCCCGACAGGGGGCGACAGTTCATAGGCGGGGGTGAAACCCGCGAAGCGGGTGACAGTCCCTAGGCGGGGGTGGAGCGAAGCGGAACCCCCGTGTCAAATGCACATTCCCTATTATTAGCCCCGTTAGGGGCGACAGTCTCTGCATGTTTCTGTCGCCCCTACGGGGCTTTATTTGAGAAAAACACGCCATAGTCACGGGGGCTGTCGCCCCCGCCTAGGAACTGTCGCCCCTAACGGGGCTAAATCGTGGCTCATTGATAAACGCAGGGACGGTTCTTGTGTTTCACTTGCTGAAACACAAGAACCGTCCCTAAAGATTCACTTAGTACTTCGTACTTTAATAGAGCACCTTCTTGGTTTGGGTCGTACCGTCGCTGTAGGTGGTGATGACGATGTTCACGCCGTCGAACGGCTCAACACTCGTCATACCCTGCAGGTTGAAGTAACGCACGCCAACGACCTCGCGCTGAGCGTTCACGTCGTCCACGCCGGTGATAGCCTCGCTGGTCTCGGCCGTGAGCAGAATCAGGTTGGTGCCGTTCTGGGTCTGGTTGTCCTTGTTGACGTCAACCACGCGGCGCGGAGCGGCGTTGCCGCCGTTGCCGGCCTCGCGACCCGGCAGCGTGCTGCCGCTGTTGTTGATGATACACGTCATGTTGTAGGAGTAACCGGGCTTGAAGGCCTCCTGATCGGCACGCTCGTCAACGGCAATCTGCAGACGGCCGCCGATGTTGTACTGGTTCATGCCGCCCTCGCCGGTGGTGGCGGGCACGTAGAACGTGGCCTTGCCATCCTCAACGCCGTCATAGACAGCCCACTTGATCTTGCAGTACTCGCTGATGGTCGGTGTCATGAAGAACCAGGGCACCGGAGTCTCGTTGTGCTGCACGAAGTTGGCCGGGCAGTACTCGTTCATGAACAGCGTCGGGTCGGCGTCGCCCTCAACAGGCTGGATGTCGCTCACAATCTCGAGGGTCGGGTTCACCGCATCGGTGAACTGGCACAGAATCGTACCGCCCTGGATGAAGTGACCCTGAGTGAAGTTGAACGACGTGCCGCTCTTCGGGACAAGTTTCGCCCAGTTGCTCTGGTCGAAGTTCAACTCGGCGTTGCCCTTATAGACCCAGTCATAGACGTACTGGTTGTTGTTGGCGCGCTGAGCCTCGCTCGGGAACTGCGGGTTGATGCCCTCGGCGTTGGTGTCCTTGATGTAGACGTTGCCGCTCGAGTGGTTGTAACCCACGGTCACGTCGTTGGCCACGATGTAGTAGTCGCCGACGGTGCCGTACTTCAAGATCTGGGCGAGGGTCCACGTGGTGTACTCGATGAGCGTATCATCGCCGGTGCTATGGGCTGCACCGCGGGCGATACCCACGAGGTAACCGCCGCTGGCGTTGGTGAAGTAGCCGGCGTTGACGTTCTCGATATCACCCGTCTGGGTGCCGTTGTCGCCATTGTTCGAGAAGATGAGTTTCTCGGGCACATGGCCGTCAAACTCAATCAGGTAGATGGCGTGTCCGTCGGGCGAGATACCCACGGGCTCGTCGAGCAACTGGCCGGGCCAGGCGCCGTTCACCTCATCGGAGGCACCGCCCACCTCGGTGAAACTATAGATCATCGGGGCTTCCCAGTCGAGTTCGTTGACGAAGTAGACATACTGTTTGCCCACCTGAACGGTAGCCACACTCGGCACCGGGTTGGTGACATCCCACACGGTCACCGCATTGGTCGACGCATCATAGTTCGTCGTGTTCCAATAATAGTAGTGGTCACCGGCACCGATGCTGTTGATGTCCTCGCTCTGGTTGTTGCCATTGCCGAGGTTGAAGATAGCGTTGACGCTGGCCGCGGTGTTGGTGCTCCACTTGTACCACGTGTCACCATCGATTTCGACCGCCGTCATCTGCGTGCCGGGCCAAGAGCCGTTCTGGTCGCCGTCGCCGTTCCAGAAGTAACCGTTAGGCTGCACATCGTCTTTCGTCTTCACGTAGATGTTGATGGCGGTTGAGGAGACATAGGGAGTCGTAGTGTTGCCGTTGCTTGTCGGGCCGGTGACAGTGCCTGTGCTCCAATAATCCCAACTGGCAGCGGTGATTGTAACGGGGCCGGAGATAGCGGAACCGGAACTCACATTATTGTATATTTCAACTTGGTCGCTATACTCATTGTGAAGAATCAGACCAATCTTGCCGGCTGACGGGTTGATGAACGTCATGTAAGCATAACCATTCTCATCCGTCGGCAGGTCGTTGATATTCGGCTGACTTGCGCTCCAACTGCCAAGCAAATTGGTGCCGCCGTTCTCCCAAACGTGAGCCAAGCCCCACTGCTTCTTCAGTTTGAAGGTCACAACAGGAATAGTGGTGCTGCGATACTGGCTGCCGGTCACGTCAAGATAACCGTAATTGGTGCAGCCCTTTCCGCTATACCATTCTTGAAGCATTGCTCCCGGGAAGTAGTAGTAGAAGTACTCTCCCGCGGCACTGACGCTAATGTTACCGGTCTTGCTGTTCACGTAGTCAGTTGAAGTATCCGAACTGAGGTCAAAGAGGAAGTTGGCACTGCTTGCGCCGCTAAACTCCTTGACGTACCACGTCTGGCCGGCAACGGTCTCGGTGGTGTTCAGCGCCTCACCGGGCCATGTAGGCTCACTATAACCGGAAACGCTCCAATAGTGAATATTGGGAGCCTCGTTTGTGGTCATGTTGCGGACATAAATCTTGATGCTGGCGGTGGTCAGGTGATAGACGCGCGAGGTCTTGTTGACGAGTTTGGAGCCCTTGACCATAGCGGCCTGGACGGTGTAGTCGCCGGGGGCCGTCAGCGTCACCTGCTGCTGACGCTGGCAGGCGTTGCTGGTCGTAGTGAGCGTCTGCTCGGCCTCGCCGGCCTTGTTGACCACATAGACGATGTTGTCGTCGGGGTTCGACGCGTCGAGTTGTATCGTCAGGTTGCCCACATAACTACCAGAGCCCTTGTCGATGGCAACGGTGGGATAGTGCACCATGTCGATGTAGGCGTTGGTGACGTCCTTGACGCCGGTGCCGCCGTACTCGTAGACGAGGAAGATGTCGCTGGTGTACTCGCCGAGGTCGGGCGTCTTGGTGTCGTTGCCCCAGTTGATAATGGCCTTGTAGTTGGTCGAGGGCACGGTGCAGTGGAGCCAGTTGAGGCCGCCCACCGTGGCGGTATAATTATACTGCCAGCCGGGATAGGCGCTGGTGTAGATGTTGGAGGCATCGGTGGCGTCCCAAGCGTAGAGGTAGGGCTTGCCATCGGTCCAACCGGAGTTGTTGTAGACATAGACGCGGCTCTCGTCGGCAGCGTTGGCATCGACGATGTAGCGGCGCGTGATCACGGTGCTGGCGGGCACCTCTCCATCAACGAGCACACCGGCCTTGATGGTCATGTTGCTGCCCACGGTGATGGTGGTTCCGCCGGCGGGCAACGCGCGGCCGTAGGCGCTGGGCTCGGTGCCGTCGACGGTGTAGACAATCTTCACATAACTGTTGTTGGGCTTGATGGTCACGTCCACCGAGCCTTGATAGTGTCCGCTGGGCTTGTCGATGATGGGATAGCCGTTCACGACGTTCTGCTTGGTGGTGGCGTTCACGACACTGATGGGGTCGGCGATGACCCCCGTGCGGTCCTCGTTCATCAGCGCGATGCTCAGGCGGCAGTCGTCGCTGGACCACAACTGGGTGAAACCGGTTCGAAGCGCTGAACTGGCCTTGCCACCGCACTCAAAGAGCAGCGAGCCGTGGTCGCCAATCACGCGCCACGCGCAGCCGTTAGCGGTGCTGTTGTCCGAGTCGCCGAACACGCCACTCTGGTTGGTGATGCCGGCGGCACGACGTGCCTTGATGAACAGTTGCATGGTGGGTTGCCAAGCGGGGTTCATGTAGTGGGGATAGAACACGCAGGGCGTGCCGGGCATGGCAAGGATGAACGCGTTGGCACCCATGATGCGGTTGCTGCAACGGTCACGGTAGTTGGTGATGTCGTGCGGCAGGTGCTTGAACGTGTCGTGGTTGTCAACAAAGGTCACAGAGTAGCGGCGCCACTGGGTGTCGTTCTCCTTGTTGATGAGCGCCACGCAGTCGTTGAGGGCTCCCCAATCGCCATTGTTGAAGGCGGGGTTGATGCCGTTCAACTTCAGCGGGAAGTCGAATGCCGCGCTCTGGTAGTAGCCGTTGCGATAGGTGCTCTGAATCCATGGGATGACGGTGCCGGTGGCGTTGCCGTCGTAGCACTCGCCCACTGCATAGGTCGGGGCGTGGTTGCCGAGGAACATACCCATATAGGTGCCGCTGAAGCCCTTCACATAGTCAATGCGCAGGCCACCGTAGCCGATATCCTCCAGCAGGAAGTCGAGGTACTTGTTGATGTTGTACTGCACATGGTCGCTGGTGTGGTCGAGGTCGCGGGCCCAGCCGCCGTTGTCGGCGGTGTCGCCGGCGCCCTTGTCGGATGCGCTGAACCAACTTGCGATAGGTGACGAGAACAACTCATCAATGTTGACGATATCTTTGCTGCTCCACGTGATGTCGTAGTCGCCCTGAGTCCAGGTGGCATCGGGATTGGGGCTTGTTTCCCACGGGAAGTTGTAACTCATCGCCTTGTAGTTGGCGTTGTAGTTGCTGATTTTGTCGGCATCAGTCGACAGGTTGGCAAACCAGCCATTGCTCCAGTAGTCGATACCGCCCTTGTGGTTGAGGATAACGTCCTCAATCACGGCGGTGCCCTGAGCCTTGTAAGCCGCAATCATCGTGCGCAACTCGGCCTCGGTACCGAACCAACTCTTGATCTCGGCACTCTCCTCAGTGTCCCAATAGGTGGGAGTGGAGGTGTCCTGCATGGGAGCATGCCAAGTGGCGGTGTAGTAGTTACCGCTGCTGTCGGTCTTGCCGTGGTTGAACCAGTAGACCGGCACAAAGCCCATACAGTCGGGGTTAGGCTGGCCGGGATAGGCCACATAGTCCTTCGGAGCGGTGTTGGCGCCGCTCTGGGGCACCCACATCACGTCAAAGTAAGGCGCAATCTGGTCGATGTTGGCCGTCAGCGTCGCCCAACGGGTGTTGGGCGCGCTCCACTCGCGCCACGCGTTGTCGCTGTCAAGGGCATGGTTCCAACCGTACTCGCCATTGGGGATCGAGTACCAGCTATTGCCGTCGCTCTCGGTGTAGCTACTGGGGTACATCGTAGCTTTGTCGAAAAAGTTACTGTTCCAGTAGAAGCCCTGCAACATAACGCCGCCATACTGGGCCGGCCAACCCTGGGCCGATGCCAGCAACGGCAGTAATGTCGCCATCAAGACAAGTGTCTTAATTCGTCTTAATGCTGTCATAGTAGTTTTTAAGTTAATAAGTTAGTTTGTTTTATTATTTGTTTGTATATTTCTACTTTAACCCAAATCACGGCAAAATTACTAATTTTTAATTAATCCTGCATAAAAATAATGTTACAAAGTTTTTCATCAACTGTTAAACTTTACTAAATCAGCACCAAAAATTGCAACACCGGATAATAAACCCCATCGATGCCCTAACGTCGACAGACGTTAGACCGTCTTTAACCCCACATTGGACGCGCCAGCGGCCTATGTGGGGGGCACGACACGTGATGCATGACGGACTACGTCGATAGACGTAGGACTATCGCGCTAATCATAGGTATAATAGTCACACTCATTTGACAATGAAATACTTTTCATCTCATCATCAAATGAAGAAACATTATGATGCGCTTCTTGCCCTTTAATGTACGCCACGACAGCATCCTTCTCACGCACGCCACAAGAAAAGGCATAATACTCTTTACCCCAACCGATAAAATCAGGGAACAACTCAGGATGCTGCTTCATCCAGATTGAAGTGCTGCGCTTAAGTTCTCGCATAAACTGCGACAGACTAATCCTCAATTCCGCAACTCTCCAACCTCTCGTCTATTTACATCTATTTACGTCTATTTTTATCTATTGGTGAATTTCTCGTAAATTTTCATAAATTCACGTAAATTAATTATAAACAACAGAAAATAAAATATTTACGAAAATTTACGATAAAGATTTTACGGATTTTTCATGAGAATAATAGACGAAAATAGACGGAAATAGACGAGAGGAATTTTAATTTTGGACAGGCAAACAACGAGTTGCGGATTTTAGACTAATTTCAACAGACAAGTCAATCAATAGATGTATATGGTTTGGAATGCCGTTCATCCTAATCAATGTGCATTTTTGATTTTGAATGAGGCCATAAATATAGAGATATAACCGGCGTTTATTTTCTTCCGGTATTGTCATCTGACGATGTTTTGTATTGATTACTATGTGATAAAGTGACTTTACTGTACTCATAATCTTTGATTTGCCATAGTATTGTTCTACGTCTATCGACGTAGATTTTCTTGTTTCGTCTGGCCCCACATAGGCCGCTGACGCGTCCAATGTGGGGTTAAAGATGGTTTAACGTCTATCGACGTTCAGCGACGTCGTCTCACATCCCCTCTCGGAGTCCCACATAGGCCGCTGACGCGTCCAATGTGGGGTTAAAGATGGTTTTAACGTCTATCGACGTTCAGCGACGTCATCTCACATCCCCTCTCGGAGTCCCACATAGGCCGCTGGCGCGTCCAATGTGGGGTAGGTCTATCGACGTTCGGACTGTACCGTGGTGGTCAGGTAGCCGTCGGTGAGGTGGACGTAGAGGGTGTCGCCGACGGCGACCTGCTTCACACTGGTGACGAAGCGACGGTTGCTGTCGCGAGCCACGGCAAAACCTCGGTTGATAACGTTGCGAGGCGAGAGAATGTGTGTGCGCTCGGCCAGACCGTCGAGTTTGACGCGCTCCATAGCAAGTTGTTGACTGACCACACTGCTCATCAACGCTGTTGAGGCCGCCAACCGCTGGCGCGCGGCATCGAGGCGCGCCGTGGCCGCCGGCACCACGGCCTTTGACAACGCATCTACACGCAATTTTGCCGCCGCCAGCAGGTGCTCGGCATAGCCGCGGATAGCGGTAGTGCTGTGAGCGAGGTGCTCGCGAGCGGCGCCGAGGGCATCGTTGGCCGCCGCACTCATCGCCGTGGCGAGCGAGGCGAGGCGGTCAAGCGCGGCGTTGCCGCGCGAGACGAGCCACTCGGCGGCAGCCGTCGGCGTCTTGACGCGCATCGCCGCCACCCAGTCAAGCACAGTGACATCACGCTCGTGACCGATGCCGATTATCACCGGCAGCGGAAACCGCGCCACTGCCGCCGCAAGGTCGTAGTCGTCAAACCAGTTGAGGTCGCTCGTGGAGCCGCCACCGCGGATGATGACAACGGTGTCGAAGTGTTCGCGAGCCGCGGCCACTCGCTCCAACGCCGCACGCACGCTACCACTCGTCTCGACACCTTGCAGTTTAGCGTTGAATAACGCGGTGTAATACTTCACGCCGCGCGAGTTGTCGTTCAACTGACGCATAAAGTCGCCGTAGCCCGCCGCACTGGCCGCCGAGATTACCGCTACGCGCTGCGGCACCTCGGGCCACGCCAACTGTTTGTTCAAGTCGATGATACCCTCGGCCTTCAGTCGCTTGAGAATCTCGTTGCGGCGGCGCACCATGTCGCCGAGCGTGAACTCGGGATTGACCGCATCAATCACCGCCTTGAAGCCGTAAGCCTCATGGAAATTGGCGCTGATACGCACCATCACCTTCATTCCGGTGGTAAAGTCCTGGCCGGTGACCGCGCGGAACTCGGCGGCAATACGTTGGAAGTTGGCGCCCCAGATAGCGGCGCTCAGGCGCGCCTCGAGCACGCCGGTATCGGGATTTTTCTGCACCAGTTCGAGGTAACAGTGGCGGCCGGGCTTCACGTCGGCCGTCTCGGCCGTTACCCAACGGCCTTGCAACTGCGTCTCACGGTTCACCACCGCCTGCAGCAGCCGGTTATATTCCTTTAAAGTAATCGCTTCCATTATAAGAAATAGGAGAAATGGGAGAAATGGGACACACCTCAACCGCAAACTCCCCTCCTTTAGGAGGGACGGAAGGAGGACACAAGACGGGTGCCGGAGATGCGGTAACGCAGGGGGCGCAGCACGCGGCGCATCAAGGCTGCTACCGGCTCGTCGGCAGCGTGGAACTCGGCCAAACGCGGTGTTACCAATAGTTCGTCGCCCTCAAACGTCATCTCAGCCACCGGGAACACCACCGCGCGCATCACGCTGTCACGCTCGGCACGCGACACTCCCCTTTCAATCATTCTATCCAGCGTAGGCTCCGGCTTGATGTGACGCTTAGTCTCAAGAGGCCGCCACTGCGTGTCGTAGAACGTCAATCGGCTATCGGCCACCGGCAGCGCTACCGTCTCCACCACGGCAATAACCGTGTCGCGGCCATGCGCCATCATGCGCAACTGGATATTGCCGGCGCCTTCCAACTCCACACGGGCGTATGCCGGCTCTAAGGCGGTAAGCGTTGCCGAGCCGCCGGTCACGGTCTCCAATGCCGGAGTGCGCCCCGCGTCGAAGTAGTCTATCATGTCCAAACGTGTAGCCACCGGCAGCGTGGCAAACACACGCCCGGACTCTGACGCCAGCAAATCGCGCATAGAACGGCCGGTCGCCGGTAGCGCCATCAAGACGGCCATCGCCGCCACCAATATTTTTTTCATAATCAAATCACTCGTTTATTAGAGCACTCGATTATTAGAGCACCCGGTAATAAAAAAAGAATCTACGGCAAAATTACACAAAATTAACGAAAAGGAATGAAAAAAAAGTTGTATCTTTGCACCAAGAAATCGGGCGGGCGAGCCATCGACGAAGCCGAGAGGCGGCGGCGATGGGCGCAAAGCACCGATAATCAATAACTTATTTTCAAACACAGGGCACAACCCTAATCAAAATCAATTAACAAGAAGCGTTTCTTAAAAAACAAATCTCATGGAAGAGAACGAAAGAAGACCCAAGCGCCCGCGCATCAGTGCCGAGGGCAAGGCCGGCGATGAAATGAACGAATCGCCCCGCTATGAGAAAGTAGAGTATCCGACCGAGAGCCGCAGTGCGGCCGCCGATGATGGCGGTGCCGAGGGCAAGGCCGAGAATGAGAATCAACAACAAGGCGGCTACCAATCCCGTTACGGTCAGCAGCAGGGCTACCAGCCTCGCGGCTATCAACCTCGTTATGGCCAGCAGGGCGGCTATCAGCCTCGCGGCTATCAACAAGGCGGCTACCAACCTCGCGGTTACCAGCAGGGCGGCTATCAGCCCCGCGGCTATCAGCAGGGCGGTTATCAGCCCCGTGGCTATAACCCTCACTATGAGCAAAGCGCGCCGCAAGGCGAGCAGGGTGGCGAGGGAGCCGAGGGCGAGACCCAGCAGCCGCAACAGCAGCAGGGCGGCTATCAGCCCCGCGGCTACCAGCGCGGCTATCAGGGCGGCTACCAGCAGCGCGGCTATCAGCAGCGTGGCTACCACCAGCAAGGAGGCTACCAGCAGCGCGGCTATGGCCAGCAAGGCGGTTATCAGCAACGCGGCTACGGCCAGCAAGGCGGTTACCAGCCTCGCGGCTACGGCCAGCAGGGTGGCTACGACCAGCAGGGTGGCTACCAGCAGGGCGGCTACCAGCAAGGCGGCTACCGCAAGCCCGGTCGACCCATGCAGCGCAAGCCCAAAGGACCGAAGCAGCAGATGCGTTTCACTCCGCGTCCCAAGCAGATTGAGTACGAGGAGCCCGCAATGGATCCCAACACCGAGATTCGCCTCAACAAGTTCCTTGCCAACGCCGGCATCTGCTCGCGCCGTGAGGCCGATGAACTGATTGTGAAAGGCTTGGTGACGGTCAACGGAGAGGTCGTCAGCGAACTCGGCTACAAGATTAAGCCGCAGGACGTCGTGGAGTATGACGGCAAGGTGGTCACCAGCGAGCGCAAGTGCTACGTGCTGCTCAACAAGCCCAAGGACTGCGTCACCACCAGCGACGACCCCCACGGCCGCAAGACCGTGCTCGACCTGGTGAAGGGTGCCTGCGAGGAGCGCATCTACCCCGTCGGCCGCCTGGACCGCAACACCACCGGTGTGTTGCTGCTCACTAACGACGGTGACCTGGCCAGCAAACTAACTCACCCGAAGTACGTCAAGAAGAAAATCTATCAGGTGTGGACCGACAAGCCCATCAGCGAGGAGGACATGCAGCGCATCGCCGACGGCGTGGAATTGGACGACGGTCCCATCCATGCCGACGCCGTGAGTTACGTTAACGCCACCGACCACAAGCAGGCCGGTATCGAGATTCACAGCGGACGCAACCGCGTCGTGCGCCGTATCTTTGAGCACCTGGGTTACCACGTGGTGAAACTCGACCGCGTCTATTTCGCCGGTCTCACCAAGAAGAACCTGGGCCGCGGCCGCTGGCGCTACCTCACCCAGGAGGAAGTCAACTTCCTGCGTCAAGGTTCCTTTGAGTAAAAAAACTAGGGTTCCTAGGAATTCTAGGGTTCCTAGGGATTCTAGGGTTCCTAGGAATTCTAGGGTTCCTAGGAATTCTAGGGTTCCTAGGAATTCTAGGGTTCCTAGGAATTCTAGATAATCAAGAATTATCAGCAAAATGAAAAGAATAAAAATATGTGACATCACAGCCCCCGAACTGATAGGCAGCGAGGTGGACGTGATGGGATGGGTGCGCACTCGCCGCGGCAACAAACACGTGCAGTTTATCGCCCTCAACGACGGCTCGACAGTTAACAACCTGCAAGTTGTTGTAGATCTCACCAAGTTTGACGACGAGCAACTCAAGCCCATTACCACGGGTGCGAGTCTCCATGTGACAGGTACCCTTGTGGCCTCGCAGGGTCGCGGACAAAGCGTCGAGGTGCAGGCCACGGCAATCACCGTGCTCGGCACCGCCGACGACACCTATCCGATGCAGAAGAAAGGCCACACGCTGGAGTTCTTGCGCGAGAAGGCTCACCTGCGCCTGCGCACTAACCTGTTCGGCGCCATCTTCCGCATCCGCCACCACTTGGCCTTTGCCATCCACAAGTTCTTTAACGACCACGGTTTCTTCTACCTCAACACGCCGCTCATCACCGCCAGCGACGCCGAGGGCGCCGGCGATATGTTCCGGGTGAGCACGCTCGACCCCGACGACCTGCCGCGCACCGAGGACGGTCACGTGGACTACAGCCGCGACTTCTTCGGCAAGCACACGAGCCTCACCGTGAGCGGGCAACTCGAGGGCGAACTTGGAGCAACGGCTCTGGGTGCCATCTACACATTCGGCCCCACGTTCCGCGCCGAGAACAGCAACACGCCGCGCCACCTGGCCGAGTTCTGGATGATTGAGCCGGAAGCGTCGTTTATCGACATCACCGACAATATGGACCTGGCCGAGGAGTTTATCAAGTACTGCATCAGTTACGCTCTGGAGCACTGCCACGATGACATCGCCTACCTTGACGATTACCACATGAACAAAGCCAAGGACACGCAGGAGAGCCTGATCGAGCGCATCGAGGGCGTGCTCAAGGAATCGTTCGTACGCCTGACTTACACCGAGGGCATCGACATCCTCAAGGCCAGCGGACGCAAGTTTGAGTTCCCCGTCGAGTGGGGTGTGGACTTGCAGAGCGAGCATGAGCGCTACTTGGTGGAGGAGCACTTCCACCGTCCGGTCATCCTCACCGACTATCCGCGCGACATCAAGGCGTTCTACATGAAGCAGAACGAAGACGGCAAGACGGTGCGAGCCATGGACGTGCTGTTCCCGCAAATCGGCGAGATTATCGGCGGCAGCGAGCGCGAAGCCGACTACGACAAACTGCTGGCCGAAATTGAGCGCCGCAACATCCCGATGAAGGACATGTGGTGGTATCTCGAGACCCGCAAGTTTGGCACCGTGCCACATAGCGGCTTCGGCCTGGGATTTGAGCGACTCATCCTCTTCGTCACCGGCATGGCAAACATCCGCGACGTGATCGCTTTCCCGCGCACTCCCGGCAACGCCGAGTTCTAACCGGCGCTTTTCAACATTAATTAATGAGGGGGCGGGCATCACCTCGCCCCCTCATCATCTACCCGACATTCAATATCAACAAAACACAGGCGGCACTACCGCATGCACCAACCAATCAACACCTAAACGACAAACGATGGATTTTTTCGACCGGTTTATTGAGTTAACAAAGTCCGGGCCCTCGCGCAACGACTCCTCGGCGGATGTGATGCTGCAACTCACCGTGGCCGACGACGGACGCGTGATGCTCAACAGCGTCAACTCGCGCGGCAGGACCGTCAAGGTGGACTACCGCAGTTTCAGCGGTGCGATGATGCTCACGCTGCGCACCCTGGGGATGATCAAGGACCAGTTGCGGCGCACCATCTCATGGAGGAGCGCCTCTACCGGCAACGACGGCGTGTGCCTGCAGGAGTTCCCGCAGTTAATGCACACACTCATGGGCTGCGACTGCATTGTCAACGACAAACTTGACCCCATCACCGTCTCAGGCCAGACGGTGACCGTCAAACTGCGCATCAACACTATCGGCACCGACGGCAAGAATCTGAACTCGTCACTTATGCTCGACGGCACCGACGGCGAGCCGGTCAACAAGTTCGTCATGCTCGACGAATGCCACGCGCTGGCCGGCAACCGGATTTACGTCACACAGCCGCTCGGACCGAATTTCACCACGCTCGACCGCTTTGTCACCACCCTGCCGGCACGATGGCTCGACAGTATGCTCTCTATCCTCTACAGTTACATCGACAACATCGACATCATCTACAGGGGTCACACCACGCGCTGGAGCAAGAAGAACATCGACACCGTGCCGACACTGCTCATCGAGAAGATCGATCCGGACCGCAGCCTCTACATGCGCGTCTCATCGTCACTGCCCGAACGGTCACCCGAGAACACCGACAACTTCAAACTCACCGTCGTCGCACAGTCACAGGACGACGGAACGATCCTGCTGAGCAAGGTCACTTACGTCACAAACACCGACAACGTCGCCGCCGTCAACGACATTGTCGCGCGCTCCATCAAGACACCCACCGAGCGCCGCAAGGTGTATAACGACGGCAACGGCTTCTACATCCTGCCGGAGGAGGTCGCCGGGCGCTTCCTACTTGACGGACTACCGGCACTCGCCGAGCACTTCCGCATCCTTGGCGTCGACAAACTCACCGGTTACAAAATCAAGCATAGCAAGCCGCGCCTGCGGCTGTCGCTGGGCAGCGGCATCGACTTCCTTGACGGCAAGGCCACCATCGATGTCGATGGCGAGCAATTCACCATCAAGGATTTCCTCGCCCAATATGCCGGCAACCACTACATCACCCTCGCCGACAAGACACGCGCCGTCATCGACGAGCAGTTCGTCAAGCGGCTGCAGCGCATCTTCCGCCACTCACAGGGACACGGCGACAACGTCAAGGTGAGTTTCTTTGACCTGCCCGAGATTGAAGCACTCATCGGCGAGAAACTCGACGGGGCGCAGTTCAAGGCACACCGCGACTTCTACGCCGGGCTCAACGCGTTGTCCGGCAAACGAATCAAGGTCACCGGTGTCAATGCCACGCTACGAGACTACCAGCGGCAGGGACTCCAGTGGATTAACTACCTCTACGAGAACAATCTGGGCGGTTGTCTTGCCGACGATATGGGACTGGGTAAGACGCTGCAAACCATAGCCATGCTCGCCCGCATTTATCCCGACGACTCTCTGGAGCCGTCGCTCATCGTCATGCCGCGCAGCCTGCTGTTCAACTGGCAGCATGAGTTCGCCAAGTTCGCTCCGCAACTGGACATCACCGTCTTCTATGGACCCGGACGCGACCTCGACGAGGTACTCGGGCACAGCATCATCCTCACGACCTACGCCATCGTGCGCAACGACATCGAGCGGCTCGCCAACCATGAGTTCCACTACGTAATCCTTGACGAGTCGCAGAACATCAAGAATGTGGCGACGGGTGTGAGCAAGGCCGCTATGCTGCTCAACTGCAAGAAGCGTCTCGCCTTGAGCGGCACTCCCATCGAGAACAACCTCACAGAACTGTACGCGCTCTTCCGCTTCCTCAATCCGGGCATGTTCGGTTCGCTCGAGGACTTCAACCGCGACTACACCTATCCCATCCAGCGCGACGACGACAACGACGCCGTTGCCGCGCTACGACGCCGCATCTATCCCTTCGTGCTGCGCCGTCTCAAGCGCGACGTGCTCGACGAGTTACCCGAGCGCACCGACCAGAAACTGTTTGTCGATATGAGCGAGGCGCAGCAGGACTTCTATAACAGCCGACGACTGTACTACCTGGAGAAAATCACATCGCAGATCGAGCAGCAGGGCATCAACAACTCGCAGATGCTCATGCTGCAGGCTATGAGCGAGTTGCGCCGCATCGCCTCCGTGCCCGAGAGCATGACCGACGGTGCAGTCACGTCGCCCAAACTCGACTCTATCGCCGAGACCGTGCTCGAGGCCATCGCCGGCGGTCACAAAGTTGTCATCTTCTTTAACTTCATCGCCGGCATCGAACTCCTGGGCGAACGGCTAACCGCCGAGGGTATCGACTACACCACAATGACCGGCAGCACGCGCGACCGCCAGACTGTGGTTGAGCGCTTCCAGAACGACCCGCAGTGCAAAGCAATGATTATGACACTCAAAACCGGCGGTGTGGGTCTCAACCTCACAGCCGCCGACATTGTCATCATCGCCGAGCCGTGGTGGAACAAGGCCGCCGAGGAGCAAGCCATCAACCGCCTGCACCGCATCGGCCAGCACAGCAACGTGCTCGCCTACTCCATCATCACCGCCGGCACCATCGAGGAGAAAATCCTACAACTGCAGGAGAAAAAGGCCGCATTGTTTGACAATGTGATCGGCGCCGACGCGGCTTCAATCAAGTTCCTCAGCGAGGACGACATCAAATTCATTCTTGGCTAATCAT
The DNA here is from genome assembly GCA_017454355.1 of Muribaculaceae bacterium. GTDB lineage: Bacteria > Bacteroidota > Bacteroidia > Bacteroidales > Muribaculaceae > Sodaliphilus. Next base: position 15,414 of record JAFTDD010000099.1, on the reverse strand, counting down.
CAACCTATGGCAAAGAAACCGTTAAATAAACCAACAATCCCGTCGGTACGTGTGGACCTTGACGCGTCTTTCACATCAGGCGAGAGATACGATGTTTCGTACGAATACTCAAGATGGAAAAGCGATTTGCGCCTCGAGGCGGCCTGCCTCTCATTCTACGACAACTACCTGCTCACGGCGTTTGCCAACAACATCAACAATTTATCCTTCTATATCAAGTTCAAAGGCAGTACCAACAGTTCCTTACTCTGCACCATCAGCCGCTGTGACTCTGCATTCGACCTCAACGACTTTGAACAGGATAATGTGATTAAGGTAATATTCTACCTGCTGCGGGACGAGCGGAACCTTATCAAGTGGCTATTGCCCAATGCCGACAGCCAACTGTTTGACTCATGGAAACTGATGGCTCACTCACTCACAATCGACCTGAATTTGCACTTCAACGATCTGAGATCAATTTTTCCGCAATCCATTTTCTCATACATAAATAAAAAACGCCTGGAGAACCCTATCCCCGACAGTTTGGTTCCATTCATGGTGTTTCCGGTTAAATGGAACAGAATTTGTTCAATGCCCAGGCAGTTCGCATTCCCAATCTTAAGGTTTCTGATTTCGGCCTTTCCCGATGACCACGAGGACATCTATCTGGTAAAGCAGGAGCCATTGCAGGGGCTGCGCATCTATAATGTCGAGGCCGAGGCCATCGCCGCCGTTCAGATTGTGTGCGAGATGATAAACAACGAACTGATTGAACTGGGCAAGAACGGCCGCGTTACCGCCAAGTCGGTCAAGCAGATTGCCAATCTGACGGAGGGCGTGCCCTCAATGTTCACAAACAATCTCGCCGGGGAACCTGTGCAGATAGTCCCATTTATGATTGCCGCGTGCCTTACCACACTGCTGGATGCTTCTGATAGCCACAACGCCTTCTCGTCACGTCGCAAGTATCCGATACCGCCGACAGACATTCTCAAGGCAGCACTCAATTTCAGCAGTCTGGGCACCCACAAATACCTCTCAACGTTGCTCCCCAAGGCCAAATTCCCGGCGCGCAGTTTCCTCGACCAGACGAGATATAGCGTTCCGATCTGGAAATTCGCACAATGGTTGCTGCTCGGAGCGGATAAGGATAAGGAATGGCTTGACGTGGACAACGTCTGCCGCTACCGCGTGAGCTTCATGGCTGACTTTGAACTTGTTTTCTGCCCCTTTTGCATCTCGGATTATTCTTGCTTTGACGACATTTCCATCAATGACAAGTCAATCGATGTTGATGACCTGGTGGCTTGTGCCGTCATTCCGGCCATACGTGGCACGTTCGCCCTCATGGCGGCTGTGGGAATGGTGGAGTTGGCCATTGACGACAACATGAGGCAGCAGGACGATGCGCCGCCCTACTCCGGCATCGCGATGGCGAGGCTTACGGACTTCGGACGTTTTGTCCTTGACGTCAAGAAGTCTTATGCGGCACCAGCCATTAAGTTGAACCATGACGACTTCAGCGTCGACAACGAGCACCTGATTGTGACGGTATATAACCCTCAGTCGCCGTTCTTGGCGGTCCTCAAACGCATCGCCAAACCCATCCCGGGCAACCGCTACCTCGTCGACGCCTCTACGCTCGTCTCCTCGTGCAGCAATGTCAAGGAGGTGAACAACGCCATCGACGGCTTCAAGAAATATGTCTGCAGCGAGTTGCCGCCGCTCTGGGACAGTTTCTTCAAAGAGGTGCTCCAGCGGTGCACGCCGTTGAAGAAAACCGATGAGCTCTACGAGATTTACACCATCGACCCGGACAATGACCGGCTCATTGATATATTCTCCTCCGACCGTACTATGCAACGCCTCACCAAGCGAGCCGAGGACTTCATGGTGCTGATTCCCATCAACAACAAGAGCGCCGTCACAAAGCGCCTTAAAGAACTCGGTTACCTGTTATGAAACGTGAAGCGAAACCGATGACGGCCGGTGAGGCCTTGGCGACTACCGCGGCAATGTGCAGCCGTGGCGAGCAGTGCGAGAGTGATATGCGCGCACTAATGCGGCGCCGCGGCGTGAGCGATGCCATCGCCGACGCTGTGATTGCTCAGTTGCGCGAACAAGGGTTTATCGACGACGAGCGATATGTGCGCGCGTTTGTCCACGACCGTATGGCTTACAATGGTTGGGGCGTCCGCAAGGTGAGACAACAGTTGCGGCTCAAGCACTTTGACAGCGAACTAATCGACCGAGTGCTTGACGAGGCTGTAGATAGACAAAACTATCGCATGGCGCTTGCCGACCTATTGCGGCGCCGATACCGCGAGACGGCAGGACGCGAGCCGCGTCGCCGCCGCGAAGCCGCCATCCGCACCGCGATGTCACGCGGCTATGAGCCGGACATCGTTTTTGAATTGGCCAACGAACTCTTCGATGGTTCCGAAGATGACTATGACGCCTGTGATGATGAGTTTGTTGACGACAATACGGCAATGGATTGACGCGATGACAGATGTCATCGCGCCGCGCCGCTGTGCGGTGTGTCACCGCGTGCTCGGCCACGGTGAGCAGTGGTTGTGCCGCGCGTGCCTCGAACAAATGCCACTCACCGGCTATCACAGTCGCGAGTTCAAATTCAACCCGATGGAGCAACTCTTTGCCGGGCGAGTGCCGATTGAACGGGCTACCGCCCTGTTTCATTACCGCCGCGGCGACCCTTACGCCTCAATCCTGCACGATATAAAATACCGGCACACTCCCCTGCTGGGCACGTGGCTCATGGAACGTTATGCCAGACAACTCCAACAAATAGGGTGGCTGGATGGCATCACGGCTGTAGTCCCCGTGCCGCTCCACCGCAGCAAACTCGCCTCACGCGGCTATAACCAAGCGCTGCTGCTCGCGCGCGGCGTGGCGCAGGCTGTTCCGGACATCGAAGTCATCGAAGCCGTCAAGGCCATCCGCGCCCACGCCACACAAACCCACAAAAACGCCATTGAGCGACAAAAGAACGTGCAGGGTTGCTTCGCGCCGACCGACGATGCCGCGACAAGGCTCGCCGACCGTCACATTTTGCTCGTTGATGATGTGGTGACCACCGGCAGCACTCTGGAGGCATGTGCCCAAGTGCTGCTTGAGGCTGTGCCCGGCCTGAAAATCTCAATTATCTCTTTGGCCGGCGCAACCCTCGACTGAAGTTAAACTTTCAACGTAATGGGGCGATAGGCCCGCTCTTTGATGGCTCCGCTGCGGAAGGCATGCAACAACTCTTGCAGGTCAGCCACTTGATGACGCAGTTCCTCTCCTTTGTCGGTGTCACGAACCATCATGCGGTGGTTGGTCATCTCAACCAATTGCACAGTTGAGCGGATGTCTTGGCCTTGCTCCACGGCCTCGTCGATTGACGTGAACGGCTCGTGTTGCACCAATTGGAAACCGCGCGAGTGATAGACGAGAGTATAGCCGGCAATTCCCGTCGTTGGCTGATAGGCCTTGGAGAAACCGCCATCAATAACCATCAACTTGCCGCCGGCCTTAATCGGGTTCTCGCCACGCGTGGTGCGCACCGGCACATGACCGTTGATGATGTGGCGGTACTGGCCCTTGACGCCAAACTCGTCAAGAATCATATCCACGACCTCCTCATTGTCGCGCAAGGTGTAGTAATTGCCCTTATGCTCGGCCTGCGCCTGTTTGTCGTCGATGAAGTAGCGCTCAAAGGTTGCCATCTTGGCCTTGTCGAAGGCCGGCGAGTCCTTACCGCACCACAGGTACCACACAAAGTCAAGAGCAAAGGCTTGCTGCTCGGGCGTGTCGGCACCGAAATAAGCCTCGCGAACGAGTTCGCCCACCTTGTCGAGCAACGCCTTGCCATGATATGACTCACCCTGAATCATGACATCCTTGAGTGTGCCATCTTCGTTGAGCGGCATTGACGCGTGGAAAAGCAGGTTGCCGTTCACCACGCTATAGATACACCCGTTGCGGAAGAGGCACTTCATGTGTTTCTTCAACTTCTCGCTACCCACAAACGAGCGGTGCAACTTGGCCACAAGCGCTTCTTCCTCGGCTGTGAGGGCATAGGCCGCTTCCGGTTCGACTGTCGGGAAACTATTATCCATCAACGCGTAAGTGTTTCCATCAATAGTAATCGTGCCATGGTCGCGGTCGATGCGGTGAAGCAGCAGGCGGTCGTCCATGTCAAAGTCAGGACGCCGCATGATTGCCTGACCTTCAAGTTTGAACTGGATCACAGCAATTGCTTTGTGCATACGCGCAACCAGTTCGGCGGCGCGACGCTGGTCGGCATCGGGGCTGACAAACTCTTTGGGGAGGAAGCGCTCGCACGGGTCGTCGCCGTAGGTGTCGAGGGCAAATGTTGCCAGCGGCAGCAGGTTGATGCCGTAACCGTCCTCAAGCACACTCTGGTTGCCATAGCGCAGCGCGATGCGCACCACATTGGCAATGCAGCAGTCGTTGCCGGCGGCGGCACCCATCCACAAAATATCGTGATTTCCCCACTGGAAGTCAAAGTCGTGATAGGAGCACAAGATGTCCATAATCTTATCGGGGTGCGGGCCACGATCATAGACATCGCCGAGAATGTGCAGGCGGTCGATAGTGAGTTGCTGGATGAGATTACAAAGGGCTACAACAAAGTCATCGGCACGCTCGGTGCTGATAATCGTTTTGACGATAACGTCAACATAGGCTTGCTTGTTAGGCTCGGTAGAACTCTCGTGCATGAGTTCCTGAATGATATAGGAAAAGTCATCCGGCAGAGCCTTGTGCACCTTGCTGCGCGTGTATTTTGACGATACATTGCGGCACACCTTCACCAAACGATTGATGGTGATGAAATACCAATCATTGAGTTCATCAATGTCATCAATATCATTCTTGATAAGTTGCAGTTTCCGGTCGGGATAATAGATGAGAGTGCACAACTCCTTCTGTTCCCTCAGCCCAAGCGTCTCGTTGAAAATCTCACCCACCTTGCGTTTGATGGTGCCGGAGGCGTTGCGCAACACATGCTGGAACGCCTCATACTCGCCATGAAGGTCGGCAAGGAAGTGTTCGGTGCCCTTAGGCAAATTCATGATTGCCTCCAAGTTGATTATCTCGGTGCTCGCCGTGGCTATATTCGGAAAATTTCGCGCCAGCAGCGTCAAGTATCTCAAATCCATTCTTTTTGTTTTATGAAAGGTTGAGGGGTTGAGCGTTGAGAAGTTGAGCCAATCGCTGTCGCGATTGGGGATAATAGTTTTGTCTTTGGGTCGGCCAGGCCAAGGCCAGGCCCTACAATTATTCCCATTTGCGACAGCAAATGGCTCAACGCCTCAACCCCTCAACCTTAAATAGAATCAGATGCCCAGGTCGCGGCAGATGGTGTCAATCTTGGCGTCGGCCCACTCGTTCTTGGCATCGTAGGCATCGGCGCTCTCCAGCGTGTCGTGCACCTCGATGTAGAACTTAATCTTGGGCTCGGTGCCGCTGGGACGGATAGAGACCTTGGTGCCGTCCTCGGTGTAGTACTGCAGCACGTTGCTGGTGACCGGCATGTCGAGCGGACGCACCTCGCCTGTCTTGACATCGCGCTCTTGCAGGAGTTGGAAGTCGCGGATGAGCACCACGGGCGAACCGGCAATCTCCTTCTGCGGGTTCTCGCGGAAGTTCTTCATCATCTGCGCAATCTCCTCAGCGCCGCTCTTGCCCGGGCGCACCACGCTGATGCCACGCTCCTTGCTGTAGCCGTAGGTCATATAGACGTCGATGAGCATATCGTTGAGCGACATGCCCTTATCCTTGGCCCACGCGGCAATCTCGGCCATCAAGGGGATGGACGACACCGAGTCCTTGTCGCGGGCAAAAGTCTCGGGCAGATAGCCGTAACTCTCCTCGCCGCCGCCAAGGTACTTCGCGTCGGTACCCTCAAGTTCACGCATCACAGTCGCAATCCACTTGAAGCCGGTGTAGCAGTCATACATCTTGATGCCCAATTTCTTGGCCATCTTGGCGATGAGTTCGCTCGTGACGATCGTCTTGACGATGTACTCGTTGCCGGTCAGGCGGCCAAGTTCCTTGTTGCGAGCCATCAGGTAGTAGTGGAAGATGATCTGGATCTGGTTGCCGTTGAGCAGGTCATAGACACCCTTGGTGTTCTTAATCACCACGGCAATGCGGTCGGCATCGGGGTCGCTGGCCATGGCGATGTCGGCCTGCACCTCGGTGGCCTTGTCGATGGCCATCTTCATCGTGGGCAACATCTCGGGGTTGGGCTTGCCGTCAACGGTGGGGAACTCGCCCGTCATCACGTCCTGCTCCGGAATGTGGATGATGTTGTCAAAGCCCCAGCGCTCCAGCGACTTCGGGATAATGTAGCGACCCACGCCATGGATTGGCGTGTAAACAATCTTCAGGTCGTGCTGACGCTTGTCAATGTCGGGGCTGAGCGAGAGTTCGTGAATCTGCTCGAGATACTTCTCGTCGATTTCCTCGCCGATAGTCTCGATGAGCGCCGGGTTACCCTGGAACTTCACTTCGGTAACACTCTTGATGGCGTTAACGTGCTTGATGATGTTCACATCGTGAGGCGACACCACCTGCGCGCCATCGTCCCAATAGGCCTTGTAGCCGTTATACTCCTTGGGGTTGTGGCTGGCGGTGATGTTCACGCCACTCTGGCAGCCCAGCAGGCGCACAGCGTAGGAGAGTTCCGGCGTGGGGCGCGGGCCTTCAAAGAGGTAAACCTTAATGCCGTTGGCACTGAACACGTTGGCCACAGTCTCGGCAAACAGGCGGCTATTGTTGCGCACATCGTGACCCACGACAACGCTGATTTGCTCCAGATCCTTGAAAGCCTCGTTGAGATAGTTGGCCAGACCCTGTGTCGCGCTGCCCACAGTGTAGATGTTCATGCGGTTGCAACCGGCGCCCATGATGCCACGCAGGCCACCGGTGCCAAACTCGAGAGTTTTGTAGAAACTCTCAATCAGGTCGGTCTTGTCGTCGCTCTCGAGCATACGGCGCACCTCGGCCTTTGTTGCCTCGTCATAGCCCTCTCCCAGCCATTGCTGAGCCACGGCTGTCACTTGCTGTAACAATTTCTCGTCGTTCATGATAGAGTTCTTGTAAGTTATATAATTAATTAGTTAATGATAGTCGTTGACACGATTAATTGCCAAAGTTACAAAAAATATTCGGTATGACCAAATATTCTCCATAAAATCGTTGAAAGTTCAGAGGTTGAGGGGTTGAGGGTTGAGGGGTTGAGCCATTTGCTATCGCAAATGGGAATAAATGTAGGGCCTGGCCTTGGCCTGGCCGCTTGTGACGACAAAACTATTATCCCCGAGCGCTTGTAGGGGCAGAATTTATTCTGCCCACTTCGAGGCTCAACCCCTCAACCCTCAACCCCTCAACAACATCATCTGAGGTGGGCAACGATGCGCTCGCAGGCGTGACCGTCACCGTAGGGGTTCACGGCATGGCTCATCTGCTCATAGGCTGCGGCATCGTCGAGCAGCAACGACACGTTGCCGGTGATTTTATCGTAGTCGGTGCCGACGAGTTTCACCGTGCCGGCGTCGAGAGCCTCGGGACGCTCGGTTGTGTCGCGCATCACGAGCACCGGCTTGCCCAAGCCGGGAGCCTCCTCTTGAATGCCGCCGCTGTCGGTGAGCACGATGGTTGCCTTCTCCATAAGGAAGACAAAACTCAGATACTCGAGCGGCTCGATGAAGAAGAGGTTGCCCAGGTTGCTCAAATCTTCGCCAAAGGTTGCATGGATGGGCTGACGCACGTTGGGATTGAGGTGCATCGGGTAGACAAAGTCCACATCCGGGTAGCGCTCGCTCAGCGTCTTGATGGCACGGCAGATGTTGATGAAGCCGTCACCGAAGTTCTCGCGGCGATGGCCGGTGATGAGCACAAGGCGGCGGCCGCCCTTCTCCACACGGTCAGTGTCATAGCCGGCCTCAAGCAGCAGTTGCTTCAACTTGCCGTCGAGCGCGGCATTGTTCTTGATTTTGTCAACAACCCAGTAGAGCGCGTCAATAACGGTGTTGCCGGTAACGAGAATCTTGCTGCCGTCAGTGTTCTCGTCGAGCAGGTTTTGGCGGCTGAGCGGCGTGGGCGCGAAGTCGTAGGTGGCGATGCGACCGGTAATCTGGCGGTTCATCTCCTCGGGCCACGGGCTGTAGATGTTGTGGGTGCGCAAGCCGGCCTCAACGTGCCCCACGGGCACCTGCTGATAGAATGCAGCCAGCGCCGCCGCTGTGCTTGTGGTCGTGTCGCCGTGAACGAGTACCACATCTGGGCGATGCTCACGCAGGACATCACGCATGCCCAGCAGCACACGCGAGGTGATGTCATACAAATCCTGACCTTGCTTCATGATGTCAAGGTCAATCTCCGGCTTGATGTCAAAGATCTCAAGCACTTGGTCGAGCATCTGGCGGTGCTGGGCCGTGACACACACGAGGGTGTCGAAGTGCTCGCTATCGGCCTGGAATGCTTTCACCAGTGGCGCCATCTTAATGGCCTCGGGGCGAGTGCCGAACACGAGCATCACTTTTTTCTTAGTCTTGTTTTCCATTTTTTATATTTATTTTTTCTGTTATTATATCAACAACACACAGCACGCCTTGCCACAAGGCAAGACGCAACTTGTCGACAGAAACCGATACCACGAGCACTACCGCCAACAAGCCTGCTGTATATATTATAAACTCAAAACGAGGCTCATTATTGAACCAATATCTAACTAAATCGTCATGCCGGTTCCACAAGAACGTGCTTGATTGAACCAAATAGACGGCAAGCATCGAGGAGGCGACCCAATTGACCAAGCGCGACTTGAACGACAACTTGGAAAAAAACAGCAGCAGGTGCATCGCAGCGAGCATCACCAGCGGGCAATTGTAGAAATACACGTAGTCTCCCCGCCCGCCGGCGCGTTTGATGAGAAACATCACTATGGTGAGAGTTGCAACAATACTCAAATAAATCGCGAGGTCCGCCCAACGGCTCAACCGCCACACGCGCAGCGGATAAAGCCGCATAAAACGAGCCAACAGATATAGCCCGATAAATGATGGCAGCGAATAACCGCCGCGAAACCACGTCGTAGCGTCAAAGTACCATCCGAATATAAATTGGAAGGCATAAAATGTGATTAGCACGACAGCAAACTGTCGGCGAGTCGCATGCTCCACAAAGGCGTTAAGCACCGGAGAAAGCAGAGACAAACCCACGTAGGTCTTTATGAACCAATAGTTGCCGGGGTTGAGCATGAATAAGCGCCCAACAACATCGTTTTGCAACTCATGAGGCCAAAATACAGCACTAACGCCAAGGGCAAAGACTCCAAAAAACAGCACCTGGAACAATAACTCTGCCAGCCGCGAGCCTTTGAAACGGATACCATACCACCCCGAGAGCAGCACAAACAGGTCAACGGCACATATTGAAATGCCCTCGGTGAGAAACATCAACAGCGACGACACCGGTGCCATAACTATCTGCGACGGGCCGGGTATAGGCAACGCGCGAAAGTTGGCATGCACCACAAGCACAAGCACCATAGCAGTGATGCGCAACAGTTCCATATTGCTGTCACGAGTTTTTAAGGTCATTGCGTTGAAGTTTATTTTTGATAATATGTAGCAACTCGTTATAGGCTTCCACCTTGCCAATCTTGCACATCGCGACATATAATATCGGGCAAACAATTAACGATGCGACAAGTGACCCGACGGCGTTCTCGACCGTCGCACTCAATGTTAGAGCGACTAAAGTAATAACCGTTGTCATAAGTATCATCGGCAATAACTCTCGCATTTGAGTGATGAAACCATAGTCCAAGAGCCGGCGAGTGTAGATAGTGTTGAGATACAACGCGATTAAACTATAAACCACTCGTCCAGCGCAAATAACAATCAACCCAAACGGCAACGTCAGCAGCAAGATGCCGATAGCAATACACTTCTTGACAATCTCGAGTTTGAGCACCGCGTCACTGCGCCCCTTCACGTAAATCAGATTGAGATTTACCAGGATCACGATGTCCCAGACATAGGCCAGACTCAAAATCTGCAATAACGGCACGCAGCCCATCCACTCATCACCCAGCAACAACTCAATGAGAGGTCTCGCCACGCCACACAATCCCATGATGAGCGGAAATACCACTAACGCCGACACCTGCATATACTTGCGATAAGCCACTCGCAACCGCTCGTCATCATCTTGAATGCGGCTCAGCACGGGGAAGGCGACGCGCGACAACACGCCACCGATGTTACTGCTGGCAAACTGGTTGAACTTATCGGCACGGGAGTATAATCCCAAAGCACCGCGGTCAAACCGCTTGCCAATCACCATATCGTACAGTTTGCTATAAAGCGCGCTAATCAGGCTTGCCGCAAGCAGTTTGCCACCAAAGCCAAATAACTTCTTGAACGAAGCGGTTGAGAAACCGTGGCGCGGCAACCAACGCACTAACCACAAACTCAACGCCACATTGAGCACTGCCAGCACAATAGCCTGCCACACCAGCGCCCACACGCCCAATCCCATCCATGCCATCACCACACCGGCGACACCCGCCAGCGCCGCGCTCCAAAACGAGATCTTGCTCTGTGTCTTGAAGTCCACGGCAACCATCAGACGAGTGCGGTTGACCGCCACCAATGAATTAATCACCAGATTGAGAGAATAGACGCGCGTGATGGGCGACAGCAACGGTTGGTTATAGAACGAGGCTATATACGGCGCCGCTATCCATAGTGTGCCGTAAACCACTACACTAATGACAATATTCACCCAAAAGACAGTGCTATAGTCCCGTTCAGTGCGGTCCTTGCATTGGATGAGCGCATTGGAAAACCCTCCGTCGATAAACACCTGTGACACCGCCATGAAGATGGCCAGCATGGCGATTAATCCGTAACTGTCGGGGCCGATAATGCGAGCAATTACCAGGTCGAGCAGGAACACGACACCCTGCACGCTGAATCGTTCCACCAGCGCCCACATCATGCCGTTGACAGCCGTCCCTTTCAATCCGCCACTCTCAATCATCACTATCTGAAAATATTGACTCGACAATATCATCGAGAGTATTTTGAGCCACTGTCTTGCCATGCGGCGGCAAGAGGTAGTCTTTATAGAAGCGCTCTCGCCCGGGGCGCATCGGGTCCTTGCCTCCAAGCACTACCCTATTGATAAATCCGGTCACATCGTCCCACTTCGCGCCGATGTAACTGTGGCGATACGCCTCGCGACCAAAATCACTCTGTGTGGCCAGCAACGCGTCAAGGTCTTGACAAACAAACAGAACCGGACGCTGACTATAGTGATACTCAACAACAAACGAACCGCTGTCATGCACCATCGCATCACTTGTCATAAACAGGTCGACAAACTCACCCATTTCCAGTTGAGTATTTTCGCCCTCTGCCCATTGCCGATAATAAGAATCGGTTCGCTCTCGACCCCAGTCGGGGTGGCTATATAACTCGGTGAGCAATCGCGGATGCGGCTTGAACGCGATTTGCACTTGGTCTCTCATTTGATGCGCTAAAGTCAACATCGGCTCGGCCATCATGAGAAACTGTGACCGCCCGGCAAGGCCAAACTCCGCTGTGATTGAATAATGTGGCGCCCAGATAATGCGCTTGCGGTCAACGCCGTCATTTATCGGTTTCCACACCTTCTCATCAAAGTTTGCCCGCAGGAAGTCATCGGCGTTAGGATAGCCCACCACACGCACGTTACTACCTTTATTCCAAGCGATTGACTGCGCTTCCTTGAGGTGCATTGTGGTGGAATAATAAAGCCGCCAGGCCAAATTATGAAAGTGAAAATTATAACTCCACTTGCCCGTTGATGTCCAAAACGCGTATGGATAGTAGGCTATCAACCGGTCGAAGAACTCGACACAGTCGTGCTGTGGACATAACAAGCCCTCGTAGGGTTGCGGATAGAAAATCACATCAGGGTCAATGTCCCTCTTGACATCAACCGGGCTGTCAAGATTGCAGTCAACAAAAGGAATGTGTTTGGCCGAGAAATAACCACGCATCGCTTGCGCGTCGCGTTCTTGCTGCTCTCGAGCATAGTCAATGCTTGGCGACAACACAATTGTGGCGGCAAATCGCTTGTCAAGCCTCATCAACTCATATAAGTGTTGATAGCGCCACAGACTCACGTTCATCGCAAAGAAGACAACACGCACAGGCTCGCCGGCACTCCGCTGCCGCAATGCTGCCAAGCGGCGACGATGAATGTCGTCAATGCGATAGTATTGCCAGCAATGCAGGTATAAATATCGCCATGCTTTCTGTAAAAACGAGCCTTTCATTTCTTAAAAGTTAACCCTTTATCGTTGGCCGTTTACCGTGCGCTGCCATTTCGGTCAGCGGTTAACTTAAACCCAAAACTTGCGCGTCTCTTTGCGTTGTTCAATAAATTGTGAACAACTGTCGCGCAGCATATCATAGATTTTGCTTGCGAACAAAGCGTCATGCAGCCCTAATCCGATATTATAACAAAGGATGCGTTCCCGGTCATTCTCGCGACCGGGATTGTCACCGGTGAGCACATTTGCCAATTCGTCAAAGCGGCGGAAGCGGTCGAAGTATCGGAAACCCTCCACATGACCGCGGTCATCGCCGTACACCTTGTCGAAAAACAAGTCACAGTTTTGGAAACCGCGCGTATGAACCGGTATCAGAAGCATTCCCTCACGATAATTCTCATCGCGGTCACACACCAAGCCGGTTGCTGACGTGATGCACGAGATGAGCACATCGGCTCCGGCCACAAAATCATCAGTGTCATCAATCACCTCAAACCTTACATTCTCATAATCCTTGAAGCGATTGATAAATGATTCGGCCTGATTCTTATAACGCAACAAACGGAAGGTTACTTGCCTGTCTCCAATCACGCTCAGCAGACATAACGCAGTGGCACGCGCCGTGTTACCCAACCCCATAAAAGAATATGTGTCCACTCCATGCCTCTGCAATAATTTCACCGTGAGCGCCGCGACAGCACCCGTGCGCATCGTCGTTATCCAGTCGCCGTCCACCATGGCCAGCAATCGCCCCGTGTGGCTGTCATAGAGCAATATATCCGAGCCGAGCGACGGCTCTTGACCCGCGATGCGATGCACCACTTTCACAGCAAAGCGTCCATAACGTTGAGCCAAAAGCGCAGGCATCGTATTAAAGAAATCATCGCCCTGAGGATGTATGCTCACCTTGGGTGGCAGCACCGCCTCTCTCTTGCTGCGGAACGACTCTTCAACCCATTCCACACATCGAGCCGGCTCAATGCCCTGCCTCCTTATCTCATCGTGGCCAATCACAGGCACGCGGTGCAGTCGATCATCGCTGTTCATAACTCATTTAAGGCGTCAATCAGTCTGTCATTGTCGCGCGGTGAGCGCACGGCAATTCTCACCATGTTGCGTCCCTCAAGGGCCTTCTTGCCGTTGCAGTCCTTTATTAAAATATTGTGGTCATTCAGTAGGCGCTCCGTCAGGGAGGTCGACGTCATTCCACCGGTAACCTCACACAGGAAATAGTTGGCCTGTGACGGCAACACGCGCAACAGCGGCACCGTAGCCAGACGATTGGCAAAACGCTCGCGCTCGGCGATAAATTTCACGCATGCCTCACGATACAAATTCTCATATTTGTTGAAAATCTGCAAGTAGAACTCGGCAAACGAATTGATGTTCCATATCGCCACGTCACGCTTCAAGCAATCTATCAAGGCCGTGTCGCCACTTGCCATCACACCCAAGCGCAGCCCCGGCACACCGTAACTCTTGCTTATGCTCTTCACCACAATCATGTTTTTATATCGCTCGAGAAGCCCATCGTCGAGCAACGTCTTCTCGCCCGCGACATCGGCAAAGTCAACAAACGACTCATCGACGACAAGAGTCATGCCTCGCCCGGCACACCACTGCGCCAAGCGCTCCACATCGCTGCGACACAAGTAGTTGCCACTGGGATTGTCGGGGTTGACAAGCAGCAATGTCTCCACGGGGTGGGCGCCGAAGTGCCGCATCAGGTCGTCAACACTGTAACGCAGGTCTGCTCCGCTTGGCACAAACTCAACAATCCGCTCCGCCGACAATCGGTTGGGGTATTCCTCAAAGGTGGGAAAGACAACACCCACCTTACCTACTCGCGATGCCATCAAACTCTTAATCAACTCAGCCGCGCCGTTGCCCACCACCACGTGGCTCTGACGGATGCCAAAGTATTTGGCCGCGAGCAGCGAGTTAACCGCCATTCCCGACGGATACCCCGTGAGCAACTCGTCAAAGCACGACTTAATCTCGTCGCGCAGGCGTTTGGGCGGGAAAAACGGGTTGACAAGATAGCAAAAGTCCAGCAGTTTCGGGAAACGCCAATAGCCGCCGTAGCGACGGGCATACATCGGCAAGCGGCGATGATCGTCGGCAAAAATTGTACTGGCTATATCAAGGTCTTGAGCGTCATCTATCTCATACCACTTCGCCTCGCCGATGGGCAACGCCTTGAACTCCACGCGGTCGAGCGTCGTAATCACGCGCAGCACCTGCTCATAGTAGTCATTATTGCCCATCACCTGGCTATATGCCCCCAAGAACGGCACATAGACGTCGCGCAGGAAGTCGCGGCTGAACTTATAGATGTTCACCGTCTTGTAGTAATTGGCTACCTCACTGTAGTCAAACGCCTTGCGCGGCACAAAACTCACAATGTTGTCGTCGCCATCGATGCGAACCATCGTGCCGTCCATCCATGGCTCATATTTGGCCACAAGTGCCACGTTGGGGTGCTCTGAGGCCAACGCCTTGCTGAATAGCGAGTCGTCAAATATCAAGTCGCTCTCAATCAGCAGCGTGTCGTCCTGCACTAACAATTCTTTGGCAAGCGAGAGCGAGTAGATATTGTTGGTGCGGTCATAGATTGGGTTGTTGACATACTCGATTGGCAACACTCCGTGATAATTATCACCCAGGTAGGCCCGCAGTTGCTCGCCCTTGTAGCCAATCACAATCACCACGCGACGCAGCCCGAGCACAGACAACTGCCGCAGCACGCGGTCAATCAATCGCTCGCCATTCACCGCGACCATACACTTGGTGTTGTCGCGCGTGTACTCTCCCAACCGGCGGCCCAGTCCCGCCGCCAATATCATCGCTTGCATTATTACAGTAGTTCGGTAATTTTTGGGGTTAGCGTCAATTCACGTCTATAACAACGTCAATTTCCGTCTATCTTTATTTCTTTGATTCCGCAAGTTTATTTTCTCGTAAATTCCCGTAAATTGACGTAAATCCATTAATAAATAAAATCGCATAAAATTTTAGACAAGAGGACAGGAGGATTATTTCCGGAAAGGAGAACAAGAGGGAAATAAGAT
>JAFTDD010000098.1 GCA_017454355.1 Muribaculaceae bacterium | reverse complement strand
ATATTTTATTCACAGAATATTATCACCCAAATTAAATTTACGTAGATTTACGAAAATTTACGAGATACCTAAAATCCGCAACCTTGAAAATTCCCACGAAAATTTCCGAAAATTATCGAAAATAATTTTCTCGTATATTTGCGTAAATTGTCGTAAATATTTTATTCACAGAATATTATCGCCCAAATTAAATTTACGTAGATTTACGAAAATTTACGAGATACAATATTTTTTCGGAAATTTTCGAGAATTTTCGAGAGAGAAATACCGAGTTGCGAAATTTAGGTTCACGGAAATTCACGGAAATTCACGGGAGATAATATTATTTTCGAGAATTTTCGAGATAGAAACTAGTGCGAAGTCAAGAGGCTGATGGCAGTGTCGAGCAGGGGGTCGCGGCCTGCGGCGGCATCGGCCGGCGTCATGGTGACGACCGAGTCCGGCGCGACGCCCCACTCGGTGAGGCGGCCATCGGGTCCGGTGATGGGCGCGGAACTGAGGCGCACGTGCCAGCCGTTGGGCAGTTCGCCGGTGAATGGCAGACCACAGCCGCCGCCGGTGGTGTCGCCCACGACGGTGACCTGCCGCAGCGACTTCATGATTGACACGAAATTGTTGGTGGCGCTATAGGAACCGCGGTTGGCGAGCACTATCACTGGTTTGTTGTAGCGGATATGGTTCACCGGCGGCTCGAAATAGTAGTCGTAAGGAGCCGAGAAGTCACTGTGGCCGTTGCCGGTCTTGTGGCTGATGGAGCCCGCCCTGGTGCGCTCGTCAAGGAAGCACTCCACAAGAGTCTGCACGTTGGTGAGCAATCCGCCGCCGTTGCCTCGCACGTCGATAATGAGGCCATCGGCCGTCGAGAGGTAGTTGAGCACATGGTCAAGATTGCCCTCGCCAACAGCGACAGAAAAGTCGCCGTAGTGCATATAGCCGATGTTGGAGGTGAGTACGGCATATTTGATGCCGGAGGCACGGCGATAGTCGAAGTTGAGGTAGAACTCGTCGACAACGCGCTCATCGTAGTTGACAGGCCGCCGCTCCCAAATCCAATAGCGCGACACGTCGTGCGGCGCGATTAGGTTCACGTGGCCGTCGCGCAACTCGCGCAGCATTGCCCCGCACAAGTCAAACAGTTCATAGTCACTCATGCCGTCATGGACGCGCACGGCGTAACGGTCGTGCACCTCCTGCCAGTCCACATCCTTATACTCAAAGAAGCAGTAGTGGCGGTCCACCTCGCTCCAGAGCGCCTCGAAGTTGCCGCGCGGGTCATTGTTCCAATCGCCCGGCGAATGGCATCCCCCAAGCGACAATACTGCCGCGAGCAGGCCAAAACACAATTGAATTTTTCTAACCAACACGTTATAAAAGATTTCCAATCAATATATAAAAGAGTCCACTGCAGAAGTGAATAGTCTCATACCGCAAGTTGTTTTTAAACATAAATATCCATTAATACTCATTAATCATTTACAAAAAAATCTCCTGTTCTCCTATAAACGCCTGTTCTCCTGTCTAAAATTAATGACTAATTAATGAATATTCATGTTAAAAAAATATACCGCAACTTTTCGCGGTGCGCTCATGAAAGGCGGACGCGGTTAATGCGCGGTAATAATCGTGGCGGCGTCGCTCAGGCGGTGGTGCGAGGAGAGGGTGACGAAGTCGCCTCCGAGGCCGATGCCCACGGTGTGGCGCACATGGCGAGTGTCGAGGCCACGGCATGCGGCAGTCTCGAAGTGGCCGTGGTAGGCCAAGCGGAGGATTGTGCCGCCCAACTGCCAGTCGGCACCAACCGTGATATTTGCATCGAAACGGTTGCCCCACCATGCCGGGTGAACGAGGCCGCGGCGGTTACCCAGGTAAATCTCATAGTAACTCTCATAGCCGTCAGGACAAAACCAAATGCCTATCACCGGCAGAGCGAAGTGGGCGGTAAGCAAGAGCGGTCGACCGGCCAAACGGGTTGCAAACGAGGCTCGCACGGCGCCACCGAGGCTGACACGGGCACGCGCGCTGACGACGTTGTTGCTGCCACTCGGATT
The DNA here is from genome assembly GCA_017454355.1 of Muribaculaceae bacterium. Lineage (GTDB taxonomy): Bacteria > Bacteroidota > Bacteroidia > Bacteroidales > Muribaculaceae > Sodaliphilus. The sequence goes on along the minus strand of JAFTDD010000098.1, from coordinate 33,032 downwards.
ATAGACCGCTCCCCCATCGGCGTCAATCATCGGTCCGAGGGCAAGTTGCCATGCCGGACGGAGTCGCCAGCGCCGCATGAGGGTCCACGAGGCGGCCAGGTCGAGCACATGCATCTTGTTGCCGCTACGCGCGGGGTTGTGAACGAGGGCGTAGCCGGCGCCTACCGTGAGTTGCCGTATCCAGCGCTGCGGGGCGAAGCCGGTCGTCTGCAAATGCTCGTAGCGCAGACCGGTGGTCCAGCCGCGATAGCGCACCGGCGAGAGGTAACTGTCGAGCACGACGGCACCGCCGGCGGTGAGTTCCACCACCCGCCGCGCCGGCCGCAAAGCCTGCGCCACTGTATCACTTGGTTCGGCACCCGCCATCAAGGCTATTGCCGCAATTATCGCAAGTAGAAAACGCCTCATTGTTAACAATATCTCTATCGGCTAAGAAATCTAAGAAGTCTAAGAAATCTAAGAAGTCTAAGAAATCTTAGATTTCGTTTAGGGTTCTATTCGTCGTCGAGGTCGTCGAAGATGATGCGTTGCTGGCCTGTGAGACTGTCGCGCACCTGTTCCTGGTCGATTTCTCCGCTTGCGGCCAGGCCAAGGCCAGGCCCTACATCACCGCCGGCGGACGGGGCGGTTCCGAGAGTGGCCGCAGCCAAGTTAGAGGTGGCATCGTCGCCCTCGGCCGGGTCAAGACCGGGCTCTACAGGATATGTGGCAGAGTCAGGTTGGTCCGGAGTTTCGGGAGGCTCGGGTAACTCACGCGGCTCAAGTTCGGTGACAGTGGCCACATTATAGTTAGTCACGCGCTTGCCCTTGGCCTTGAAGCCCTTGACGGCGATAAACTCCTCGGCATCCAGTTCGATGGGCTCATGCCAAGCGTCGTCGCCGCCAAGTTCCACCTTGAAGCGCGGCAGTGGCGCGTCGCTGAGGGCAATCAGGCGCGAGTCGGGGTTCGCGCCGAGGATATTTTGCTTGCGCGGGTTGTCCTCGAGGGTGAAGCGCTTGATATAGGTATAACCCTGGTCGGCATCAAAAAGAACGGCGGTCCAGACCTTGTCGGCATCATATTTCTCGATGCGCAGGATACCTTCCTCATAGTGGTTGGAGGCCTCGGCGGTGGTGGTATAGTAGTCGCCGTTATTCATGATGACGAGGATACGGTCATCGCCGCCGAAAAGGCCCAACGAGCGCCCGTGTCGCTCGTAATTGACACGCAGGATGTCCGGGTCGAACCACACCTCGCGGTCACCGAGCGTGCTCGCGCCGCGCTCCTTGAGCGAGATGCGGTGCACCTCATTGCGCGTGACAAGGTTGCCGCGCGCCTGCTTGCCTTTGATAGCCAAATTGGCAAGGTCGACGTCAAACTGCAACACCTTGAGGCGGAACTTGGGTTTGAGGGTGATGCGCAACACTTCGGCCTCTCCGTTGGGGTTGGCCGAGAACCACACCACCTTGCTGCCCGGCTTGCCTTGAGTGAGGTCATACTCGCGGTCGCGCGTGATACCCGTCACGGCAAAACGTTTCATCATCACGGCACCGCCGCGTCCGTCCTGATAGAGCACATTATAGACAGTGCGGTCATCACCCTTCTTGAACACGTTGAGGTAAAGCACGTTCTTGCCGACGTAGATTTTGTCGGCAACCTTGATTACCTTGTACTTGCCGTCGCGATAGAAGATGATGATGTCGTCGATGTCGCTGCAGTTGCACACGTACTCATCCTTCTTGAGGCCCGTGCCGATAAAGCCGTCGGCGCGATTGATGTAGAGTTTCTCGTTGGCCTCGGCCACCTTGGTAGCGACGATTGTGTCAAACTCGCGGACAATAGTGCGCCGCGGATAGCGGTCGCCGTACTTGGCCTTAAGGCCCTCATACCACGAGATAGTGTAGTCGGTGATATGGGCGATGCTATAGTCGATGTCGTTGATACGCTCTTTGAGGTTGGCAATCTGCGTGTCGGCCTTGTCGGCGTTGAACTTGAGGATGCGCCCCATCTTGATTTCGAGCAGGTGCAGCAGGTCGTCGCGCGTAACCTCACGCCAGAACGACGGTTTGAACGGCTCGAGGCGCTTGTCGATGTGAGCCAGCGCGCTGTCGATGTCCGGCGCCTGCTCAAACTGGCGATCCTTATAGATGCGTTCTTGAATGAAGATTTTCTCGAGCGAGATGGTGTGGAGTTGCTCGAGCGCCTCGCCACGTTGAATTTCCAACTCGCTGCGCAGGATGTCGCGTGTGCGGTCAACACTGGCGCGCAACACGTCGCTCACCGTGAGGAACTGCGGTTTCTCGTCCATGATGACGCAGCAGTTGGGCGAGATGCTGGTCTCACAGTCGGTGAAGGCATAGAGGGCGTCGATGGCGATGTCGCTGCTGGTGCCGGCCTGCAGGTGCACAATAATCTCGGCGGTGGCGCTCGTGTTGTCCTCCACCTTGCGGATCTTGATTTTGCCGCGCTCGGCAGCCTTGACAATGCTCTCGATAACCGTACCCACGGTCTTGCCATAAGGCACATCCTTGACGACGAGCGTCTTGTTGTCAAGTTTCTCAATTTTGGTGCGCACCCTCACGCTGCCGCCGCGCTCGCCGTCGTTGTAGTGGCTGGCGTCGATGTAGCCGCCGGTCTGGAAGTCTGGAATGAGACGGAACGGCTCGTCGCGCAGGTAGGCCACGGCGGCGTCGATAATCTCGTTGAAATTGTGCGGCAGGATTTTGCACGAGAGACCCACGGCGATGCCCTCGGCTCCTTGCGCCAGCAGTAGCGGGAACTTGGCGGGCAACGTGAGCGGCTCGCGCTTGCGACCGTCGTAGGATAGGCCCCAGTCGGTGACTTTAGCGTTAAAGACGACCTCGAGGGCAAACTCGCTCAGTCGCGCCTCGATGTAACGTCCGGCAGCGGCGCCATCGCCCGTGAGGATATTTCCCCAGTTACCCTGTGTATCAACCAACAGTTCTTTCTGGCCGAGTTGCACGAGGGCGCTGTAGATTGACGCGTCGCCATGGGGGTGGTACTGCATGGTGAGGCCCACCAGGTTTGCCACCTTGTTGAAGTGGCCGTCGTCGGCCTCCTTCATGGCGTGCATGATGCGGCGTTGCACGGGCTTGAAGCCGTCCTCGATGTGAGGCACGGCGCGCTCGAGGATAACGTAGGAAGCGTAGTCGAGGAACCAGTTCTCGTACATACCGCTAAGGTGCAACTTCTTGTCGCGCGCGGTTATATCGCCACCCGACGGCACGTGATAGGCGCTGTGCTCCTGAGGCTGACTATCGTCGGCCGCCTGGTTCTCCACAGGATCCTCCTCGATGGGAGCTTGGATATTGTCAATGTCGTCTATTGCCATAGTCAAATAAAAGTCTATGCAAAGGTACAAAAAAATTCTGAGATTTCTGAAAACTCTTGGAAATCTCAGCGTATAGGCCAAATTGCAGGCAGAAAAAGTGTAACTGTTTTACAATAGGTCTTTGAAAATCGAAAAGCTCAGAAAAAGAAAACTTATGCTCCACACCACATGATTCAAATTAATTATTGAGTCCACTGCAAAAAGTATTACATCTATCGCAACAAAATTTTTGAACATGAATTTCCATAAATTATCCATTAATTATTCATGAATTATTAATTTTAATTATAATATTTAGAATAAAAATTCATGGATAATTCATGGTAATTCGTGTTTATAATTAATCAGCGACTTTTTGCAGTGGGCTCATTATTTAAGTTTCGCAAGTTCAACATGCACGTTTTAGATTGAAAGTGGCGAACATGTTCTCCACTTGTTCAGTCTTATTGATGATGATATCATAGAGATCCTCATCGGCGAGCCCACAAACCTCAGCAACAGCGGTGAGCATTTCTTGAACTTTGCCCCAAAGTTGTTGTGCGACAGACTGTTTGAGTGTCTCTTTCGAGATTTCCCTGAAAAGACCGCCGATGGTCTCGTAGTCCATGAATCTTTTCGCCATGGATAGCAGGTTGAATTGAATTGCACAGATTGACGTTGCCGCGATCTGTGTGGCGAAATTCGTACTTTGGCATTTTCCGAGCATAAGATGCTGTTTGCAGTCCTTGAAGACAACTTCAATTGTCCAACGTTTGGAGTAGATTCTCCATGCGTCCAGAAATTCAAGTCGCGTGTTGGTCGTGATGAGTCCGTTCCACTGCCCGTGTCTTGTCCGCCTGACCAGGAATATCCTCACCGGCACGCCGCCGAATTCCGCGTCATAGACCATGTAGTGGCATCTGTGCCGTCTGCTATATTTCATGCGCTTTTTACCCTGCTTGACCACCAGCGGCGGCGGTAAGAGCCGTCCCGCCCACGTCATATTTGGTTCTGCCATGCTCGCCCACCTTAATCATGCCCAGGAAATGACACTTGACGCGCCGGGTGTGGATGAACCGTATCAGTTCCTTGCATGCGAACCAACTGTCGGCAAGCAGGTATGAGAATCTGACCTTTTTGTAGATGGCGCGCTTGACCATCTCAATAACAAGTGCAATCTTGCTCTTGTCATACTCGGCCTCTCTCTGGCTGTGACATGAGTTCTCGGCTCTTTTTGGCTGGCGACGACGGGACAGTTCCTTGTCGCTCATCCCGTATTTGCCGTTCTTGCCTTTCTCTCCGAGCAGGGCGAAATCCAGAAGCATCTGCGAGAAACCATCCGTAACTGCCATCGACAGCATCTTGAAGCCCAACACGGACTTGTGCAGCAGGTGGGAATGCACACGGCCTACACGCTCAATGCGGTGCCCTGTCTTGTCAAGGTCGGTGTCGTCAACTATCAGGCAGGTCTCGTCAAGGTTGTGCTCGCTGCGAACGCAAATCCGGTTCCACATCTGCAGGGTGATGTTCCACAACGCTTTACGCCAGTCAATGTCAGAACGTTCCATAAAGCGGTAGAATACATCCTTGCAAGCCGCCATCAGGTCATGCAGGGGCGAGGCCGCCAAAGCGGACACATTCTTCACGAGAAAGAACGGACACATCAGCAGACAATGGAACACGTCCAGAAGGCGATAGACCTGGTTCGGACGGCTCTCCACGTCAAGCGTGTGCCGCTCGCTCATGCGAACACTGGCAAGGGAATTGCAGATGGACTGTGTTGCTGCGTTTTCGCTGTTTCCGCTGAAGAACTCTTGCATGTCTGAAAGAAATGTTGTAATTTTGCTCATCGGTATAGGGGAGTTACAGTTTATAATTCACCACAAAATTACTCATTTCTAGCGAATTACGCAAGACCTATACCGATTTTTTTGAATTTTTTCTTGCAAGTTACGAACTTGCGAAACTTAAATAAATTATGTATCTTTGCGGTTGAAAACGGAATAAATCTATGGCAACAGCAGTTATCAATATTCATGTCACTGTTCCGCAATCCTATAGTTTGGATTTGCTGCAAGAACAATTAACCGCATACGCACAGCGTCTTGTCTCAATGGACGTTCCCGCGCATCCGGTCAAAACGCCTAAACGACATTACCGGCATGAGAGCCTCTGCGGAATTCTATCCTCACATTCAGATGCTGAGCATTTGATAGAAGAGTATATTACCGAAAAATATAATCTTGTTTCTGAACCTCAGCAATGAAAGTATTTTTGGATACAAATATTTTTCTGGAATATTTTGAGCAACGTCGAGAATATTTGGCGGTCAGCAGAATTCTCTCCGCTATTGAGGAAGGGAAGTTGACTGCTATTGTTTCTGTTGGTTGTATCTACACATTGACGTACATAATCAGAATGGGGCTGAAGCGTCAAAATATACATCGTCCTGAGCAGACCGAGAAATTGCGTGATGCGTTATCCACAACTTTGTCGCTTGTGAGGGTAGGCGACCTTAACAAGAAGCATATAGTAACTGGTATCTCCGATGTGGCATTTGACGATGTTGAAGACAGCTTGCAATATCAGTGCGCATTACAAAACAAATGTGAAGTTCTCGTTACAATTAACCTGCGTGATTATTTCCAAGCCGACCAATCCTCTATTGAAATTCTTTCTCCTTTAGAATTTGTCAATAAATACCTGAGTTTATAGTGTAACTTAAGTATCTATTAAATCTTCAGGAGTAGGTGACACGCGGCGCACGATAACGACGCTGAGCTCGTATAGGCCGTACATCGGCGCTGCCACCAGTATGAGCGTCATCAAGTCAGGCGGTGTGATGATGGCCGCGACGGTCATCACTAGCAGCGCGGCGTGACGGCGATAGCGCGTCATCAGTTCAGCATCAATCACACCCATTTTTCCCAAGACAAACGCTATGACGGGTATCTGAAAAACGATGCCCATCATAAACGTGAGTGTGGTGAACGTCGAGATGTAACTTCCGACATTGATTTGATTGAGCACGCTCTCGTCCACCTGATAGGTGCCAAGGAAGCGGCACGCAAATGGGAACAAGATATAGTAGCTCATCAGCACTCCGGCGACAAAAAGTCCATAAACGGCCGTCGCCACCACATAGCTATAGCGTCGCTCGTTGTCATAGAGCGCCGGCATGATAAAACGCATGAGTTCAACAATCACCACCGGCGAGGCTCCCAATAGCCCCAGATAGATTGACGTGGTGAGGTGCGTTATGAATTGGCTGGATAGTTCTGTGTTGATGAGTGTCAAGCGGAACGGCTCGAAATGAAATTTCCAACCGATAACACGACACAGCCGCTCAATGGCGGTGTAGGTGACAAAATCACTGCTGCCAGGCGCGAGCAACATCTTGAACGTCCACTCCTTGCAGCAAAACACCGCCGTGGCAAGCACTATGACAACAATGACAATGCGGATGAGCATCCGGCGCAACACGTCGAGATGCTCACCCATCGTCATCATGCCTTCTTGATGCGCTTGTGGAAGCAGTGTATCGTCACTGCTGTCCATCACCTTTTGGCTCATCACTTAACTCGGCCTCTCTATCTTCTGAAGGCTCGGCGGGGGCTTCCCCCTCCTCGGGTTGTGGCTGCTCGGTCGGCGCGTTCATACCCTCTTTGAAACTGCGCACGCCTTGACCCATGCCTTTCATCAGTTCGGGCAATTTTTTGCCGCCGAATAGCAGCAATGCCAAGCCGGCAATCAGCACCAGTTCGGTGGTGCCTATCATCATCAGTATCATGGCGTGTAATCTTATTCGTTAGCGACAAGCAGAATATCGCAAGTCACGAAGTTTATCTCCCAGTTACCGCCATCGATGCCCTCCCAGTTGTACTTGGCGGCCATCGTGTTCCACCATTGCTGGAATTTTGTTGCGGTGGTGCCCATGTCGGCAACGAGTTTCTCGTAAAGTTCGGCATTGTCCGCCGTCACGATTTTTGCCAACTCATTCAAGCCATTGCGTCGCTCAAACAGGGACTGAATCTCGTCTCTCTCCTCGGGCGTGACTTGCCCGACAATTTTCTTCTCCATATGCATTATTTCTTGATGTTGTCAAACGGGTCAATATAGTCTATCTCGGGTATGTCCGTCTCGGGCAGAAACGAGCCGTGCTGCCTCACAGCCATCAGCAACTGTCGCGAGGCATTGCGCTCATGGTGGGCCATGACGCATTGCTGCCGCCCAGGGGTATTCACCTCGAGCGTGAGGTGGCGGTTTAGCCACACGCAGCGCTTGCATTGCCAGGCCTCACACTCGCGGCAGATGGGGGCACACTTCAGCTTGTATAGTTGCGCGTTGGGGATGCTCACGCCCTTGTCAAGGTCGCCCACCGCCTCGCTGCCATCGTTGTAGAACGCGGGACAGACGTAGAATTTGCCGTCGGGTGCCAGGGTGAGCGATGCGTCGCCCGAGCCGCAGTTGTTCATCTCGGTAAGCACCAAACGGTCGGTGAGCAGATTGGTCTGCGGTGAGACACCGCGTTTGTAGGCATCCACCATTCGGTCGGCAACCACTTCAAGAAACGCCTTGTATCTCTCCAGGCCGGCATCTCTCATGGTCTCGACGTCGGTGAGCACGACGTTAAATCGTACTCCTGTCGCAAGTGCTTTCACCAAAGTCTCCTCATGTTCAAGCAGAGCAGAGAGCGGAGTGCGCATCACGTAGGCGACTTCCTTGTTGAGCCAATCAGCGACGACCTGCTCCCACTTGTTCAACACAATCACATCGGCCTCGGCCGCCAACGGTGAAGTCGCCGGCATAATCTTACTATGGTCGATGCTCTCGATGAGGTGTTTGTGTTCCTCGGGCAAATCGGTGGCCGGATAGACGAACTGTATCGTCAGGTTCTCAATCATCGCGAATCGAATGGCTCGTCGCAGCATGTCCGGCTTGATTAGCTTGTTGTCACCGGCCGGAACATCATGGTGGCAGAACGAGGTGCTCTGCCCGTCGAGCAGAATAATAAGGTATTGCAGCATGGCGTTTTCAACAGTTATCGGGTTTGACTTCGCTGTGATTGCTCTCAAATTGCTCGCGCTCACCTTCCAGCTCGAGCTTGCGGTATAGGCGGTTCCAATAGTAATTGTTGGCTCTGACGCGGGCCTTGTGCATCAGGCAGATGGCCGTGGCGCGCTGAAAGATGGTGGGGGTCGCCGCTGCGTCGTAGTTCTCGCCCTGACACCACGCGCAGCCGCTGGCCACCTCGCAGTCGAGGCACTGTGGCGGACTCTGTGTCAGTCGATCGAGCATAAGGAACGGCCGCAGCTTGTTCTCGTCAATGCCGTCACGCACGTTGCCGATGATGATTGGACGCTTGCTGCGCAGTGAGTAGGCCGCGAAGCGCGTACACGGATAGAAATTGCCGGCGGCATCTACGCTGAGCATCTTGCCCGCGCCGCACCAGTTCTGGTTCTCCGTCACAGGGTCTAGTGGCTTGCCGATGTTCTCGCTATAGAACGAGCAGGCATAGTCGGTGTAGTAGCCGCCGTCAATGATGGCGTCGGCCAGCTGCATCAACTGGTCCTCAAACAGTTTATCATCGCCCTCTTTCCACACGTCCTCAAACACACAGTTGATGTTTACCTCGTGAATTCCCAGGCCGTAGAGGTGCAGTACGCTCTCATTGATGTAAGGGATGTCTGGGCTGCTGATGGTCACCTTGGTGCCGCCACCGGGGAACTGCTCGAGCCACAACGGGATGTTGCGCGCCACATCGTCATAGCTGCCGCGTTCCGGACCGTCGCCCTTGTATATGCGGTTCAGGTCATGCTTCAGCCGCGTGCCATCGATGGTGATGCCGATGGAGAGGTGGCTATGGTTCTTTTTGATGAACTGCTGCACCTTGTCGGTGTGGTAGTTGATGCCGTTGGTCGAGAACGAGAAGCGGTAGCTATCAAACCAGTGATGGTTGCGGCGGAACATTTCAGCCTTGATATAGTCGCAGATGCGGTCAATCAGCTCGATTTCGAGGAATGGCTCGCCACCGATAAAGTCCCACACGACACTCTGCTCGCGGAACTTATCCTCGTTGTCGAGGATATAGTCGATGGCCGCCTTGGCCACAGGCCACGACATCCGCTCCTTCTCGTTCTTCCCGACCAAATAGCAATACTTGCAGGCCAGCTGGCAGTCCTTCGTGACGATAAACGTGATGTTCTTCGCCATCCCCGACTGCCAATCGCCACTGCTTTTATAAATTAGATCCTTCTCTGATGATTTGGGCATACAATATAATAATACGAATAACAATTAGTAACAATGACTTACTTGCTGCCATACTTACACGAGGAATAGCAGGATGTTTTGCAGCTTGACAGGCATGCGCTTTTGCAGCCGGTCTTGCATGAGGCCGGTTTCCATGAAGCATTGGCCTTACAGCTAAAACCGCAAGCGGTTGTGCAAGTACTTGCACAACCAGAGCAACCCTTGGAACTTCCTCCCGAGGAGCCATCAGAAGGCTCATCCCCACCACAGGCAGCAATGATAGGAGACATCATCGTGAGCCCAATCATAGGGAGAACCAACTTTGTCGCCCTCCTGAAGAAGTCTCGTCTCGATTGAATTTCATTTTTCATAAATTAATGACTTTTAATTAGTTTGTACATCTGTTATCACAATTGGTGCAAAAAACTTGCACAACGAAGAGCAATTTTCGGCGTGAGAGAATATCAGTACTCACAGTGAATAGGAAAAGGGTTATTTAATCACGATAGCCATTTACAATGGAAACACTTTTTTCGCCTTGTCCTAGCACTGCTGACATATCTTCTTCTCCTATGAGTGTAACCTGCTTTCTATTTTTGTGAATGCCCAAAGTTAGTTTGTACATTTCAAATGGCATGCTGACTTGGTAATAATCAATTCCATCTTTGCTTCTAAGATACGAAAGTTCGCCATAATTACGTCTAATACTTGTCTTTTTCCCATCAAGTTCTTCTTGATAATAGTATGGATTGTCGTTTCCATCAAAGAAAACAACAATATCCCATCCAGGGGTCTGCTCTCCATCTTTGGGCTGATCAAAAGTAAACCAAAGATGCCAATCTCTTTGTTGAAATCGCAGTGTATAAGGTTGTTTGGCATTGACACAAAAACCAACGCTCAACAGTAATAAAAGTAGAATTGTTTTTTTCATTTGATTATTATTTTGCTTGGTTGTTAGAACGATAGAATTAATTCTTGCATGCAGCTTCACAAGTACCGCCGCAATTGCCATAGCAGCACGAAGCACAACCTACTTGACACCCACCATAGCAGGTTCCATAGCAGGTTCCGTTGCAATTACAACTCTCGGCTGCGTTTGAAATCAACGGCATCGAGGACAGCAGTGCGGCTCCGAGAAAGGAAAGGACGCGATTGGCGGCGCGCTTGAAGAACTGTCGGCGCGACTGAAGTCCTTCGTTGTTACATTTCTGTTTCATTTTTCAATAATTGTTAGTAGCATATAATTGGCCGGAGAGGATATACATCTTATTATATCCTCTCCAGCCTTGCCTTAGCGGTTAGCTCGATAGCATGATGTTTGGCATGTACCGCTGCAAGATCCAATGCACTTGCCGGAGCAGGTCGTACCGCACGACCCTTGACACCCACCGTAGCAGGTTCCATAGCAGGTTCCGTAGCAATTACAACTCTCGGTCGCGTTGGAGATTAACGGCATAGAGCTCAGCACCACGGCTCCCAGGATGGGGAGGACGCCCTTGGCCGCGCGCTTGAAGAACTGTCGGCGCGACTGGAGTTCCTCGTTGTTTGCTTTATTTTTCATAAGCGTTTTACCATTTTTGCCTATAGCTTCCCCGGATTCGGCAATAACAAAAAAAGACGTGGGTTGCTGTACTTGTCAGCTTACCTCGTCTTCAGGCCTTCGCGTTGCCCCCACTTCAAGGTAAGCAACGCAGTCAGCCCACGTCGTGGTATAGACACCAATCTCTCGTCCTAATATGAGAACGCGAGGCAGTGGTGATAAATACACCTCGACATGGACGTTGCCGTTGCCGCTCCTCCGGAAGTGGTTCAAAGTTGCGAAGTTTGAAGACCAGAGATAAACGTTCAGTAACGTCCTTTACAACAATGTCTTGACCCGCCCGCCCTAAAGTGAACTGACTGGTCGTTGGCAAAATTACTACAATTTTCTCAATGCCACAATAGTTGCCACCAAAAATCCTGGAAAAAGTTTTTTGTCTTCAGTGTTGCCTTCTGTTAATGAGGAAGAAATAATGTTTTGAAGACAATAATGGCAATAAGGGCAAGCTTTTAATTCAAAAGATAAATATAAGACAATAAGGACAAATAAATCTCAGAGCACTTGGTGGCGCGGCACCGGCAAGTGACAGCTTATTTAGCGCTCAAGGCCTCAACGAGCGCGTCGGCCAGGAGGATACCCTGCAGCTCGTAGCCACTGTCGAGCTGGTGGAGGTGGTCGCCGGTGTTCATCAGTCCGGCGTCGAGCCATCGCGCGGCGGCGCCTCGGCCGCCGGCGATGTCATATAAGTCCCATGTGGCGATATGATGCCTGCGGCCATAGTCGAGGATGATGTCGCGCACGCGCCGCACATCGGCATTAACGGCAAATGAGGTGACAGTCTTGGTAATTGTCTTGTAGCGGCGGCGCCGGCCACGACCTCGAGGCACGCGTTGCGTGACCTTTTTCGAGACTCGCTTGTGACACTCCATTGGTGTGGTGAGCAGCAGCGTGGCACCGGGGCAATCTCGTCGCAGGGAGGTAACCAATCGGTCGAGTTGACCCTGCACGCCGTCGAGCGAGCCGAAGGCCTCGTTGGTACCCAGCGAGATGATGATGAGTTGGGGGTGCAACACGCTATGGATTTGGGCGGCAAAGCCATCGATGCGGTTATAATGGGAGGCGGTGGCGCCGTTGTTGCCGATAGCGTGAACCAACACCCCACGACGGTCGTTCTCGACCAGCGCCCCCCATAGGTCACTGCTGCCGCATGGCACGGTGAGGTCAACGTCGCCGGTGGCCTGCGGCAGATCTACGCGCGAGGTGTAGTCGCCGGTGTGGCGCGCCACAAGCACCTGGGTGGTATCAACGCGAGCCGTCTCATAGCCGCCATTGGGAGCGTGCACCACAGTGACACGCGAGAAGCGGTTGTCATCGCCGCTGACGGCGATGTGAAGCGTGACAAACGAACTGTCGGCATAGTGAGCGCTCACTCCCGTAAGACCCATCTCGGCCGTCCAAGAGCGTGACAGCAGTTTGTTGACCGAGCGCGGCGAGGGCGAGGAAGATAGCGTGTAGTCGTAGGGCTGATTGGTGCCGGCAAGTCGCAACACTGGCAGCAAGCCGCGCCCACCGTTACCCCACCGGTCCTGCAACGACAGGCGCACCGGCGCCGTGAACAGGTCGGGCTGCACATGGCTGTCACCGATGTGTACCACGCTCCACTTGCCGCCGGGCCATCGACGAGGCTGGCTGAGCGAGGAGCGCAGCGGCCCCCAGTCGGCGCCATTGAGGGTGATGTGGTTGGCGTGCTCATTGAGGAAATCCAGTTCTTGAGCCGCCGCACCCAACGCCACCAGCAGCATCGCCACCAGCAGGCACACCACGCTATTTCTAATCTTCACAGTTTCGCTTTATATTGCGAGACGAAGTCTCGTTCAACTATTAGATGCAAGTGTAGCCTCCATCAACGGGGAGGGCGACTCCGGTGACGTAAGTCGAGGCGGGCGAACAGAGGAAGAGGGCAGCCGTGTCCAATTCTCCCTCGTGACCGTAACGCTCCATGGGGATCGCGCCGCGCGAATACTCTTTGAACCAGTCGCTGTCGAGCGTCTCGCGCGTGAGCGGCGTAACGAAGTAGCCCGGGCAGATGGAGTTGACGGTGATGCCGTGCTTGCCCCACTCAGCGGCCAGAGCGCGCGTGAGGTTCACAACACCGCCCTTGGCGGCATGATAGGGCGAGGCGGGCGCGATTTTGTTGCCCACCAGGCCGTACATCGACGCGATGTTGACGATGCGACCGAAACCGGCGGGAATCATCGCCCGTTTAGCCACGGCACGCGCCACACGGAAGGTGCCGAAGAGGTCAATCTGCATCTCGTTCATAAATTGATCGTCGGTAATGTCCTCGGCAGGCGCCACGGCACCGGTGCCGGCGTTGTTGATGAGGATGTCGATGCGGCCAAAGCGCTCGAGCACCTTGCCCACCATGTCGTCGACCATAGCGGTGTCCGTGATGTCGCATCGCAGCGGCAGCACATCCACGCCAAAGTCGGCACGCAGCCGGGCCGCCACCTCCTCGAGTTTGTCGAGGCGGCGAGCTACGGGCACGATGGCACATCCGGCGCTGGCCAGCGCGCGCGCCATCTGCACGCCCAAGCCTGTCGAGCAGCCCGTGACGATAGCCACACGCCCCTTCAAGTCAAAATATCCGTTTTCCATATTGCTATTCTTTAGTTACACGCTGTTAATTTTGAGGTCTAAGAGGTCTAAGAAATCTTAGATGCCTAAGAGGTCTAAGTTTTCTTTGTCTTTATGGTTTCTCTGATTATCCGGCTACAAAGGTAGTGATTTTATTTTGATTGAGGGCAATGGTTGGAGATGAAATCAGTCAAGGTAGACGCGCAGATAGTTGCCGGTGGCGGTGTCACGGAAGCCATAGAAATCAGGCTCGTCAACGAGTTCGATGCCGTCCGGCGAGAGTGGCAACTCTGCCTCGATGTGACGCTTGAGAACGGCAAACTTCTCGAGCGCCGCCTCACGTGAGGGCAGGCGGTAGGTGTCACTGCCGCTCTCCCCCTGCATATAGTAGTCAAATGTTACTGTTGTCATCACTAATCTCTAATTACTCAAATTTAAGTCACAAAAGTGGATAATAGCTTGATTATCGGCGTTTTGTAGGGACACAATTTATTGTGTCCACCCCTGCAGCACGTGGACACAATAAATTGTGTCCCTACATTCTCTTCAATTATTACTTGATAATCATTATGTTCCACATCACATTGAGGCGAAGTGGCGCCAAAGGGGGGCGGCCATCAAGGCTTGCTTCATCTCGTCGCGCGTGAGCAGGCCAAGCAACTCGTCGCGGCTCATGAGCATGACCTCAATGTCCTCGCCGGCGTCAAGTTGCTGGTCGCTGACGCGCTCGACGCCTTCGGCCAAAAAGCAGTAGGTCATATTATTGCATATACTCGGATTTTGCCCGATAGTCATCAGCAGCGACCAGCGTCCGCCGCCGTAGCCGGTCTCCTCAAGCAGTTCACGACGAGCCGCCTGCTCGGGTGTCTCTCCGGCCTCGGCAACACCGGCGCAGAGTTCGGTGAGCACATCGTCAAAGGCGTGTCGATATTGACGTATCATCACATATTGGCCGCCGGTGGTGATAGCGAGAACGTTCACCCAGTCGGGATACTCGAGCACATAGTGCTCGGGATTGACACGTCCATCGGGCAACTGCACCTCGTCGACGCGTGCCGTGAGCCACGGGCGCCGAATCAGATACTTGCTACTCAAGGTTTTCCACTTCTGTATCATTGTCGTTAGATAATTAGTTAAGTTTTCTTAGAATTCTTAGAACTCTTAGAATTCTCAGTTGAGTCTATAGATTTTGCCTTCGATGAGCGAGCAATAGACGCTGCCGGTAGCCTGGTCAACCTCGAAGCCGTTCACCTCGCTTGAGCCGAGGCGCAAGCGGTAAAGCAGGCGGTGGGTAGCGGCGTCAAAGACCGCGACCATACCGCGACGCGAGCCGGTGTAGATGCGGCCGCGGTGCTCAAGCACGGGGCACGGAGCGTGTTCGTAGCCAAAGCCGGCGTCCTCCTTCCACAGCAGGCGGTACTCTCCCGCCGTGGCATCCATCGCGATGAGTTCGCCATCCATCGTCTTGGCGTAGGCCACAGTGCCGTCGGCGCTGCTGCCGAGGCTCTCGCGCACCTTCAATTCGTTTTTCTCACGCCACACTTGGCGGCCATCGCGACGGTCGAGGCACGTCGCGACACGGTCCGGCGCAACGATGAGCACATGGTCACCGTTGACCATAGGCACTACGTTGCCGGGGCTGAGCAAACGGGCACTACGGCCGTTGTCCCACTGCCAACGCAGGTGGCCGTCACGGCGGTCGAGCACGCGCAAGCGCGTGTCCCACGCGCCAAACACGACGTCGCCCGCATCAACAACGGGAGCCGCCTGACAATAGTTGTCAATGCTGTCGTAACGCCACAACAGGCGGTGTCGCTTCACGTCCCATGCCGCAAAGGTCTTGTAGCCTCCCTGATAGAGCACGCCATCTTTCACCACGCCATCAGCCACATAGGGGCCGACGGCCTTGTGCTCATGGGCGACCTTTCCGGACTTTTTGTCGACCCATAGCAGGCGGCTGTCGCCGGTGGGACCGACAACCCACTTGCCCGCCACTGCCGGCCTCGAGAAAAGCATCGACTCGGTAGGCACCTGCCATCGACGTTCACCGCTGAACTTGTCCACTGCCACCACATCGCCCGTCGACGTGCCGTAGTAAACGTTGCGCTCATCAACAGCCACGCGTGTGAAAATCGACGCCACACCGTTCACCACAAGGCGCGCGCGCGGGTCATCGGGAGCGACCACAGGCGGGTCAAGCGGCGGCTGAGCGCTGTCAAAATCGGTGTTGACCTTATAGGCATATCGCAACTCCGGCTCATGTCCTATACGTTTCTCAAACACCTGCATCACACCGCGATGGCTGTCATAGTCGAGAATCGAATAACCATAGTCGCCGTTGCCCATGTCGAGGGCCCGCACCATCACGCCGGCCACGCCATCGGTCTCATAGAGGCGCCAGCGATGGTAATGGCCGTTCTGATGGGTAATAACAGGATATTTTTTCAACACGTCCACATAGTCACGGTAATTATCCAAATCGTCAAGCAGCGGGTAATGGTTCACGCTGAGCACCTTCATGCCGGGGCGTACCGTGACGCGCAGCGTGCTGTCGAGCCAATGGAGGTCCTCCTGCTTGATGTGGCCGTCGCCCATCTTCATGAACGGGCCGCAGTTGAGGCCGACCACCACGAGCGAGTCGACGGTGAACGCAAAGCGGTCGTTGTCCCAAAGGTCGTTAAACGTTTTGCACGCGCTCTGGCTCCAATTGTTCTCGTGATTGCCCGGCACGACGTAAAGCGGGTGACGGACGCCGTCGAGCAGCGACTTGATGTTGCGCAACTCATCGTCTGCGCCCTGGTTGGTGAGGTCACCGCTATGAATCACCGCATCGAATGGCGAAGCGTTAATCTCATCAATGGCGAGCCGCAACTGCTGCTCGTTGGCGTTGCCGGGGCTGACGTGAGTGTCGCTGAGCACGGCGATTCGCTGCGGCCGTGCCACAAGGCAAGCCACAGCCACCATCAGCCACAACAGCAAGTGTCTTGAGGTTTCCATATCGGTAGTCGGTAAAATATTAATTATCTCCCGTGAATTTCCGTAAAATTATGTTTCTAAAACAGGTTAGCGTCAATTCCCGTCAATAACAACGTCAATTCCCGTCTATCTTTATAATTTTGGACAAAAGAAACAAAAGAAACAAAAGAACATAATTTCTAAAAATTGACGAAAATAGACGTTGTTATTGACGAGAATAGACGCGAAACAATTATTTATAGCACCTTTTCATTTTTTTACAGAATTAACGTGCAGACCGGCATGGATATTGCGCCGCGTAAACCTTTTGACGCTTTCGCAGTCTAAATACCGACGCAACAAAGTGCAATTAACGTTAAAAATTGCGATTAATTGTGTTATCGTTTGCTTTTTTGGCAAAAAAAGACTACTTTTGCACTTGAAATGAAACGACTGATGTTGATAATAACTGTGTGCGCAGTCGGAATGACGGCTAACGTACTGGCAGCGAGCGACAACCGCCCGCAGGCGATTGACCACGTGGAGGTAACCACGGGTCCGAGCGTGCAGGGTGGCACCGGTCGCATTGTGTTCTCATCGGTCGGCCATGAGGCCACATTCAGGGTCTACTCCATCACGGGGCAATTGCTCAAGGTTGTCAAAGTGCTCGCCGACCAAACCGTGAGCGCCGAGTTGCCCAAGGGGTTCTACATCGTCAAGTGTGGCGACCAATGGTCCCGCAAAGTGGTCGTGAAATGAATTCCACTACATTTGCCAGTTTTTATAAATACCATTCAACACATAGTTCATCGTGAGAACTATCTTTGTGGGCGGTGCCATCTGCAGAATAACAAACGGCATCGCCGATGAGATGAAAATTGTCAATAGCCCGTATGGCGAAGACAATCTTTCTTACTGGTATTCTCGTTTTTATGAATAACAGAACGGCAGCGACTGGAGTGCAGCCGCGCAAATACGGCGGCAAGGAGTTGGACCGCATGAACGGGCTGGACTGGGTGGACAACGAGGCGAGAATGTATGACCCGTTGATTGGTTCCACACCCACCATGGATACCCAATGCGAGAGATATTACGGCATCAGCCCCTACGCATGGTGCGGCGGCAACCCCGTGCGCTACATCGACCCCTCCGGCAACATCATCCGCACCTATATGAATGGTGTTGCCTACTACTTCAAAATGGGGTTGGATGGCTCCTATGGATTCTATGACAAGGGCGGAAACTTATATCATAGCGATGACTATAACGACTATATTAACCAACTGACCGCGGCACTGGAGCAACTACGCATGGGGCCTGTTGGCTGTGCTCTTGTTGATTTTCTGGCCGACTCAAGGCAATATGTTGATGTCGAGTATGTAAAACTAGATGAAAATGGCGACCCTCTCGGAAATGAAGCCGACACAAACAATAATACCGTAAGATGGGATCCGACACGAAACCGAGCCGGGTTAACTTACTATCCGCGTGAAGGCTACGATTCTTATCGCCCGGCCTTTATAGGCTTGGCGCACGAATTCGCCCATATAATTGACAAATGGCTCGGAACCGAAGATAATAATTTGTGGTTTATCATGCCGGATGGAAGAAGTGTGCCAAAAGCCGAGATTTACGCATGCCAAGTTGAGAATGTTATTCGTAAGGAGCATAAAATACCAAATAGGGCATACTATTCTTCTTACTATTCTTTCCCAATTGAAACTAGTAGAATTCCGGCCCCTGAATATCCCATCAATATGAGATTCCCATATATACGTGCTTATTGGGAAAAGAAACAAAAATTAATGTTAAATCCTTAGTTCAGAGAATAATTAATATGCTGTGCTTCATCTTTTCTTTATTATCGTGGTTTAATAATCATCCTGTTGATAGTTTGAATGCTATCGATAGGGTTAATGCCGCAATTATGCAAGTTCAAAAAGACTCTTTAAGTCAAAAATTCCAAAATGGCAATGCCTACGACAACATTCTACTTCAATATGCGCCTCTTATTCTTTATCGCATAAGAAAAGAAAGTGGAGCCCTAAACGACCTTATTGCTTGCAATAATGATACATTATATGTCATGGAACGAGAACAAGATTCGGAGTACTATGCCATAATATGGAACTCAATGAAATCAGTTAAAATCCATGCTATCATTGAGAGAAACCTGAGTAATCTAAAAAACAACATTAAGGTTACAAATGATTATATGTCTAACTCACAGGCATCTAATTTAATAAAAAAGATTAGGGCATGGAACATAGAACAAATCACAAAACCCAAACCAAACTATGTGTATGATTCTGATGGGCCATGGTGGGTTACACGCATCGTTTTTGCAAATACAAAAATAAAGGCAATAGAGTTTATTATAGTCCCATGCGCATTTTAACCTAATTTACTGGGCCTCAGCAATCAACACTTATAGTTTCATGCTATGTATTATTTACAACGTCTCGTTGCGTTAATTCTATTTTTTGAATTAAACACATTTAATTATACATTTGCCTCTAATCAAGACGTATTCAGTAAAATCTGGTCTATGGTTTATATTAGTGAAAAAAAATATATGTCTACACACACAGGTTTTGTTGAGTATGCCGATACATTACCGTCTATATTCAAACGATATAGAATGGAGTCCCACATTGACTCTCGCTTAAAGTTAAATTACAATTCCGATACTCTGTTCATTTATGAGAACGCACTAAGTTGTTATATTTGGAACTCTTATAATGGGTTTATGATTTTCCCACAACGTGAATACAACGATAACGTTATTTGCGACAAACAAGTTGTTGAAAGGCATAACTATCTAATAAAATCCATTTCACCCGGTCAATACCGGACTTCAATGTTCAGAACAATCAAATCATGGAATTTAGAACTAATGCATCATCTTACAATTAATAAAGGGAGTTGCGATTTTGATGTTGCGTCACATTTCCTTTGCCGGGTTATTATTAAAAGGTCACAAGTAAAAAATGTGTCTTGCATCAGCATCGTTCCAAACGCAGATTGGGAGGAGGCAGAACGGCGTTATTACGGAAAGTCGGATTCAAACTCAATTACAACAGACAAAGGTAAAGATGTAGATATTGAAGCAATAAACAGGCGCGCGCTTGGTCTACCGGACAATCTTCAGACTTCCGAAAAGGACAACAAAGATCCCAAGAATGACAACTTCTCAAAATGGCCATTTATTGTTATAGCAATTATAACAACTTTAATTGCCGCCTCTCTAATCATATACAGAAAGCGTAAAAAGTAGATGACAACAACATCTATGAACCCTACCGTGATGATATATTTGATAATGATTGCGTTGATTAAACAATGATAAGATATTTCAAATACATACTCGCTCTGCTCGTAATTTGTTCAGAACATTCTTTTTTGGCAAGTGCCGTTTCTCATAGTGGAGAGAAGCCTCTTTCTAATAGAATATTGTTATCTATTAAGGAAAGCCAACTTAAGAGCCGTCCTTTTGTTGAAATCGGATATACAACAGATGACGGAGTCTATCAATCAGACACGATAGCAAACCCTACTCCAGATTATTTCTTCGAGGTATTAAGCGATATTGGAGTCATTGATTGGTTTCATTTCTCGAGGAGAGATACTTTATATATTCATCAATCAAATTCAGAAATATACGAAGCACTTGTTTGGAATAAAGAAAAATCTTTTCTTATCGAGTCTACCTACAATTATGACGACCCAAGTTCTCCAAAGTATTCAGTTAATAAGGTAGATGATTCGGCAAATGAATCCAAATTCAGAAGCATAATAGAATCCTGGGACACTACTTTTATCCAAAACCTTGAGAAAGTCGACTACCACTGTAGCGAATATTTATCAACTTGTTATGTAAATCGAGTTGTTATTGACAATGGGAAAATATTATCGGTTGAAACAACAACTTACACACCTCCAATAGATTGGGGCGATGCCTATGAGAAATACAAACACATGAATCGTGTTTGTGATACAGCACAGACTGACACAGGTTTTGATACCGATGTGATACGGAGGCGCGCGCTTGGTCTACCGGACAATCCTCAGACTTCCGAAAAGGACAACAAAGATCCCGAGAAAGGCAACATCTCAAAATGGCCACTTATTGTTATAGCAATTATAACAACTTTAATCGCCGCCTCTGTAATCATATACATAAAGCGTAAAAAGTAGACGCCAACAACATGTGGTTCATCTTGACGACCCCCATACCGGTTTTAAGCAATTTCATTATCATATCCATACAATATAAGACTGAATAACAGAGTTATTAAATTGTGGTAAAAACTCAATTCACTATTATATGAGAGCCAACTATCAAACCAGAGTTTTTTTGACAATCTGCTTATTTGCTTTTGAAGTTAATGTGGGTTTTGCTTCGAACTATAGTTTGTTCGAAGAGATTTGCCATAGAGTTGAACTAGCACAGGAAGGTTATTTGAAGAGCAACCAAGGCAATATCACAACAGATACAATCAATAAGAACATTGGCGGCCCGCCACAAAGGCCGGACCTGCTACTCCGCCATAAATTATTGTCAGGGATTGATTCTCTTTTAGAAATAGATCTCAAATCCGATACAATTTTTATTTATGAGAAAGGGAATACCATATCATACCTTGCGTATATTTGGTCATCTAAGAACGGGTTCTGTATAAGCGGCTTCTCAAAATATGTTGTCAATCAAAAAACTAAAACCGAAGATTTAATCAATCAATATAAAATCTCTTCTCAAATTGGTGATTTATTAAATAGTTTTGAGTTTAGAATAATACAAGATTGGAATATTGCCATCATAAATGGGCTAAAATCAAACGAAGCAATACAACTTTGTGACGGGGACTTTTCTGATTGGTATCTTTGCCGTGTTTTAATTTTGAATCATCATGTAAAAAAAGTTGATTTATTTTGTATTGATGCGAAAGCAGACTGGTATGAGGCTGAGCGGAGATACTATAAGAAGAACTCAACAGATTCGATAATTGCTGACACGGCCATAGATATCGAATTGATTAGACGGCGTGCGCTTGGCCTACCGGACACTCCTCCGACTTCCGAAAAGGACGTCAAAAATATTGAGAATGTATATTGTTCAAAATGGCCACTTATTGTTATAGCAATTATAACAACTTTAATTGCCGCCTCTCTAATCATATACAGAAAGCGTAAAAAGTAGATGACAACAACATCTATGAACCCTACCGTGATGAAATATTTGGTAATGATTGCATTAATCCTGTCAACCACGTTTTATGTAGACGCGGCGGTGAGTATAGAACAATTGATACTAATTCACGAGAAATATGCTTTCATGAATTACCGAATATTTTCAGGAGTTACTTATAGTTTTGCAAATTTATTAGTAAATAATAAATGATTACTACTGACATTAAATATCGTCAAAATGATTACTTTTCCTAACGCCAAGATTAATTTGGGGCTCGACATTGTGGAGCGCCGCGATGACGGCTACCACAATATCGAGACTTTGTTTATGCCCATCCCACTGCACGACGCGCTGGAGATTGTGCCGACCCGCGCCGATGCCCGGGCCACGCTGCAGTGCCACGGCCGCAAGGTGGACTGCCCGATGGAGAAAAATTTAGTGTACCGCGCGTGGGCGCTGATGCACGAGGTGCATGGCGTGCCTCCCGTGGAAATGCATCTCTACAAACACATCCCCGATGGAGCCGGCTTGGGCGGCGGCTCGAGCGATGCCACGGCCACACTGATGATGCTCAACCGCATGTTTGACTTGGCTCTTGACGATGAGGCACTGGCCGCCCTGGCGGTAAAGTTGGGCGCCGACTGTCCGTTTTTTGTCTATAACAGGCCGATGATGGCCACCGGCATCGGCGATGTGCTGACGCCGGTCGACGTCAGTTTGGCCGGTATGACATTGCTGCTGGTGGCGCCGGCGGTGTATGTTTCCACACGCGAGGCCTACTCGGGCGTGACGCCCGCTCGCCCGGCAGTGCCGCTCGCCGAGCGTATCGCCGCTCCCCTGCCCTGCTGGCAAGCCACGGTGAAAAACGACTTCGAGCCCACCGTGATGGCCGCACACCCGCTGCTGGCGCAAATAAAGGCCACGCTGCTCGACTGTGGAGCCTGCTATGCAGCGATGAGCGGCTCGGGCTGCTCAGTGTTCGGCCTCTTCGATAGCGACAAAGTGGCAGACAACACGGCGCGTCAACTTGGCAGTCACGCCACTTTTGTCATGAAAATGTAGAGTGGCGCACTTTTTGAATATCACCTTTTGACAATAATAATGTGTGGCGGGCGGGCCGCAAAGGCGCCGTCACCGTTTTTCACGCAAACAAAAGATAAAAGACTATGGCAAAAGAAGATATCGATATTGAAGACCTGCAGCAGCAGGACAAGACCGCGACAAGCGACAATAATGCCGCAGAAAGCGAGGCACAGACTGAGCACGACGTTGAGGACGCCGACAACGCCCCGGAGGACGAACCGGAGCCCGAACTCACCGTTGAGGAGAAACTCACAGCCGAACTCGCCGCGCAAAAAAAGGCCTACCTGCTGCTTATGGCCGAATTTGACAACTACCGCAAACGCACCCTCAAAGAGAAGCAGGAACTCATCAAGAGCGGCGCGTCCAAGGCGATGGAAGCGTTGTTACCCGTCATCGACGACGTGGAGCGCGCTATCCAGGCCATGACGAGCGCGACAGATGTTGACGCGCTGCGCGAGGGTGTTAACCTCATTCACGAGAAGTTTATCAAATACCTTGCCCAGCAGGGTGTGACGCCAATCGACTCGACCGGCGCCGACTTTGACCCGGAGTTGCACGAGGCAATCACGATGTTCCCGGCCGCGAGCGAGGAGCAACGCGGCAAAGTGGTGGACACCACCACTCGCGGCTATATGCTCCACGACAAAGTGCTGCGGCACGCCAAGGTTGTCGTGGGACAGTGATAAGTGCGAAGTGCGAAGTGCGAAATAACTTTTAATGATTATGGCACAACAAAAGAAAGATTACTACGAGGTGCTGGGCGTCAAGCGCGACGCGACGGCTGCCGACTTGAAGAAAGCCTACCACAAGGCCGCGCTTGAGTTCCACCCGGACCGCCAGCAGGGCAAGAGCGAGGCCGAGCGCAAGCAGGCCGAGGAGCGCTTTAAGGAGGCCGCCGAGGCCTATGAGGTGCTCAGCGACCCCGACAAGCGAGCAAAATATGACCGATTTGGCCACGCGGCCTTTGACGACGGCGCCGGCGGAGGATACCACTTCACCGGTAACATCAACGACATCCTGCGCCAGTTCTTCGGCGGAGGATTCGGAGGCTTTGGCGGTTTCGACGGCTTTGACGACTATGGCGGCGGCCGCAGGCAGACAAAAGGCAAAGACCTGCTTGTCCACCTCAGGTTGTCGTTGGCCGAAATCATGACCGGCACGGAGCGTAAATTAAAAATACCGCGCCACCACTCGTGCCACGCGTGCCGCGGCACGGGCGCCAAGGACGGCACTGCCCTCGAGACGTGCCCCACGTGCCACGGCCACGGCGTGGAAACGCGCGTGGTGCGCACCATGCTCGGGATGATGCAGCAGCAATCCACCTGCCACACGTGTGGCGGCACGGGCAAACGCATCAAGGAGAAGTGCCCCGTGTGTGGCGGCTCCGGTTTGTCTCGCGATGAAGAGGTGGTGAGCGTGAAAATTCCCGCCGGAGTGCGCAACGGTATGCAAGTGCCCAAGCAGGGCTACGGCGACGAGCCGCGAGGCGGCGGCATTCCCGGCGACCTCTATGTGGAAATTGAGGAGGCTCCCGACGCCAACCTGCGACGCGTGGAAGATGACCTGGTCTATAACCTGATGATTGACATCGCCACCGCCACCCTGGGCGGCAAGGTGGAAGTGCCGGGCATCAACAGCAAGTTGCTGGTGACCATCGAGCCGGGCACGCAGCCCGGCACGGTGTTGCGTCTCAAGAACAAGGGCTTGCCACACCTGCAGCGCTACGGCAATGGAGATATGGTGATCAACGTGATGGTTTACATTCCCCAAAGCCTCGACAGCGAAGAGCGCAGGGCCGTGGAGACGCTCGGGCGCGGCAGTCACGCCAAGCCCAGCGAGAGCGTCAAAAACGGACTGTTCGCTCGGCTGCGACACATCTTCGGCAACTGACTCATTGAACTATGGGAAAGAGCAATCCGCGCGTGCCGCATGACGGCGACCGCACCACTGCCTTCACCGCCCGAGCGGCCTCGACGCTGCTCGAGGCGGTGATGCGCCATCTTGACGGCATCAGCCGCAACAAGGCCAAGTCGCTGCTGAGCCACGGCGCTGTGAGCGTCAACGGACGTCAGGCCACTCACGTCGATACTCCCGTGGCCGAGGGCGATGCTATCGTTATCCGCCGCGGCAAGTCCACGCCGGCCGACCGCTCGCCACACTATGCCATCGCCTTTGAAGACCGCTGGCTGGTGGTCGTTGACAAGGCACCGGGCGTGCTGTCGATGGGCGTCGGCCGCAATAGCCTGAACATGAAGTCGCTGCTCGACAGGCACTTCGCCGCCACAGGCCAGCGTTGCACAGCCCACGTGGGACACCGGCTTGACTGCCGCACGAGCGGCCTGATGATGTATGCCAAAAGCGTTGACATTCAGCAACAGATGCAAGACGGCTGGCACGAGCGCGTGTACGACCGCCGCTATATTGCCGTGGTCGAGGGCGTGATTGAAAAGGACGAGGGCAAAGTGGAGAGTTACTTGAAGGACACTCCATCGATGACAGTTGTCAGTTCACCGGTCGAGCGCCCCGGCTATCGTTTTGCCGCCACATCGTGGAGGGTGCTGGAGCGAGGCGAGGGTCGCACTCTGGTCGAACTGCGTCTTGCCACCGGCCGCAAGAACCAAATTCGCGTCCACATGGCCTCAATCGGCCATCCGGTTGTGGGCGACGGCAAGTACGGTGGCGGCGAGGACAGAGCGCGTGACGCCCGCCTGTGTTTACACGCCGTCAAGTTGGCTTTCCGCCATCCGGTCACAGGTCAGGCGATGGAATTTGAAACACCCATTCCGCCCCATTTCCTGCGTCAACTGGGTCACAACTAGGCTATAGCATTAGAAATTGTTTTGTATTGCGAGACGAAGTCTCGTACCCCTCCAATGAAGCCTCTCCTCAACACACTGCTCGCCGCGTTTTTAATGACGGTTATCGCAGGCTGCCGCCAGGGCGCCATCCCTGCCGAGCCTGACTATGGCGACACCACCCAGTGGTACATTACAGACAGGCAAGCGGCGGCCGATATATTTTACATTATCTCGACCGAGACAGGCGACTATGCCACGGCCGACGGCACAATGCGACACCACGCCGATACCTATAACGACAGCACCCGCCTGCCGATGCGCGCCGAAATGCTGGGAGTTGACACACTGCTCAGCGGCTCGCTCAACTACTATGCGCCCTACTACCGCCAGTGCTCGCTGCAATCGTTTGCCGGTGATAGTCTTCAAGAGCGAATGACCGTTGCAACCGACGATGTGCGCCGGGCATTTTCCCACTATATCAACAACCTGAACGGCGGTCGCCCCTTTGTGCTGGCCGGCTATAGCCAGGGCGCGATCATTGCCCTGCAACTGCTACGCGAGATGGACGATGTCACTCGCAGCCGATTGGTGGCCACCTATGCCATCGGCACAGACATCACCGCAGCGGACGTCGCGTCAAATCCCAACCTGGTGGCGGCAAATGGTGCCGCCGATACCGGCGTCACCATTTGCTATAACTCGGTCAAAGACAACTCGTGTGCAATCTTTGGCCGCGGCAACGCCGTCGCCATCAATCCCGTCAACTGGCGCACCGACGCCACACCGGCCTCGCTCATCACCGAGCCGTCTCCCCTGCTGCCGGTTGCCGACCAGAGCCCCGACACGCTCACCGTGCGCCTCGACCCCACCACCGGCCTGCTGCTCGTGGACGGCTACACCGCCACCGACTACGTCTTGCCGATTATCGGCAAGACAGGCTGCTACCATTCGCGCGAAATCTGGCTCTACCGCGACCAACTGCGCGACAACATCGCCCTGCGCGTGACCCAAAAAATGAATAACAACAAATGGCAACTCTTTCAACCAACAGCAAACTCAAGCAGGAACTGTTTTCTTACTTCCTCCTCACCCTGGGCAGCATCCTTTTTGCGGCCGGCGACGTGATGTTTGTCAACCCCTATATGATGGCGCCCGGCGGCACCTACGGCCTGAGCAACGTGTTCAACACCGTGTGGCCGTGGAAGATTTCGCTTTACGCCATCTGCATGGACGTGCCGCTGCTGCTCATCGGCACATGGATTTTAGGGCCGAAGTTCGGTTTCAAGACCATTCTGTCGACCATCATGATATTCGCGGCAACATTTGTGTTGGAAAGCACATGGGGCTATAACCCGGTGATTCATGAGGGTGCCATCAGCGCCACCGCCGGCCAGTCGATGGTGCAGGTTCCTCACGGCGGCGGCTGGTTCATGCCCGACTACTTCCTCAACACCGTTGTGGCCGGTGTCATCTACGGTGTGGCAATCGGCATGATCTTCCGCTCTGGCGCCACCAGCGGCGGCTCGGACATCATCTCGATGATCCTGCACAAATACACCAAAATCTCGCTCGGCACCCTGGTGATAATTGTCGATGGCCTCATCACACTCAGCACACTCATCGCCTTTGGCGACATCCGCCTGCCAATCTACTCCATCATCGTTATCTTCATCGAGGGCAAGGTGATAGACATCGTCATGGAGTTCAAGATGCCATCGCCTGCCTCAGAGCAGAAAGAATAGCGACACGCCACCCACCGAGATTATAGCGCCGATGACGCTGCCGATGCTCACCGGCTGCTTGAACAGCCAGCGCGACGGAGCGATTATAAAAATCGGACTGAGTGCCATAAGGGTGCTCGCCACACCCGCGCCGGTATATTGCAACGCGAGCAACGAGCAGCCGACGCCTATAAACGGGCCGAAAATTGTGGTGAGTGAGGCCGTGGTAATGCTCACGCGGTCAGCAACCGCCTTGCGCAACGGAGCCCACCCCTCACGCCACCGCAACAGCAACGAGAAACCGATCACGCCGGCCACACAGCGGAAGAAATTGGCATAGAATGGCAGCAGCCATGATGAGCAAGGTTGGGCAAGCGTAGCCTCATAATGGTTCATACCGATTTTGCTCAGCACCAGCCCCACGCCCTGACACACAGCCGCCCCGGTAGCAAACAGTATGCCGTACAGCGGCAACTTAAGCGTCAGCCGGTGCTTGCCGGTCTCACTGCGTCCCAGCACCGAGATTGCGATGCCCAGCAGTGTCACCGCCATGGCCACGGCGCCTTGCCACCCCACACGCTGCCCCAGGGTGAGCCACGCCATCACGGCGGCCACCACGGGAGCCAATGTCATGAACAACTGACCGAAACGCGACCCGATAATCAGATAACATTGGAAAAGGCAGTAATCACCAATCACATATCCGACAACTCCACTCAACAACATCCAGCCGTAAGCCTCACTCGAGGCCACGGCCGGCAGCGGCGAGCCGGTGACTGCCCAAAACAAGATGCCCGAGCACAGTAGCGCGAGAGCCATTCGCATCACGTTGAGCGTCAGGTTGCCCATGCGACGACTGCCATACTCGCTCAGCAGCGCCGTCACCGTCCACGACAGCGCCACCCCAATTGATATAAACTCACCAAGATAACCCATAATGCCATTACACAACCCTATCGTGTAGTCGCTGTGGTCAACAACAGTCCATAAAAACAAGAGGCCGCTAATTGAGAACCAACCGTCAATTAACCCCTCTTTCTTAAAGTGGTGCGCCTGATAGGACTCGAACCTACACAACTTCCGTTACCAGATCCTAAGTCTGGCGCGTCTACCATTTTCGCCACAAGCGCGTTATGTGTTCCACGGCCGCCGCGCGGCGGCCCGGGGTGGGCACTGGCAGGCTCGAACTGCCGACCCCATGCTTGTAAGGCATGTGCTCTAAACCGACTGAGCTAAGCGCCCCTTTGCTGAAAATCGCCGCAAAGTTAGTAAAAATAATCGGAACAACCGCCACAATCACCCAAAAAACTCCGAAAATTCCCGAAAATAATATTCTCACGTAAAATCCGTAAAATACTGGGTCACCCGCAAAAACCTGTGTTTGAAATAGGCTTGGGTGCTCAATCATCTTGCGAAAATACGGGGACGGTTCTTCTGTTTCACCGCTTCGCGGCTGAAACAGAAGAACCGTCCCCACCCTGCATAATCAGAGGCTGGCTTTAAGCACAGCAACAACCTCGTCGCGCGTGAGAATGTGGTAACCGCCCTGGCAGATGGGGCACGCGTCGGCCATTCCCTCAATCTGGTCGGGCTTGGCGCCGCAGTCGGTGATATTCATCGCGAGACCGAGTTCGCGCATCCATTTCTCCATCGTCTCGAGACCCTCGAGGGCGACAGCAGCATCGTCCTTGCCGTCGGGACACACGTTCCACACGGTCACGGCGAGCCGCTTGAACTTAGCCACTGCGTCGGCCGACTTGTCGAGCAGCAGGCGGTAGTAGGCACCGCTGACCGCGGCCAGAGTGTGACCATGGGTAGCGTCGGTGAAGGCGGCTACCGCCTGGCCGAGCATGTGCACCATCCAGTCGGTGGCCTTGCCGCGGTCGATGAGAGTGTTCAAGGCCCATGTGGCGGTCCACATGATGTTGGAGCGGGCCTCGTAGTCCTCGGGGTTGACAAGCGCCTTGCGCGAACTGACGATGAGCGAGCGCATGAGGCCCTCGGCGATGTAGTCGCTGGTGTTGTCGTCGGTGCCCGAGAGATACTGCTCGAGGATATGGCTCATGATGTCGTAGATGCCGGCCACCATCTGATACTTGGGCACGGTGAAGGTGAAGCGCGGATTGAGGATGGCAAAGTCCGGGTTGCGGAAGTTGTAGAACAGTTTGCGGTTCTCGCTGTGGCTGGAAATCACCGAGCAACTGTCCATCTCCGAGCCGGTGCCGGCCATGGTGAGCACGCAGCCAACGGGAATCCAGCGGCACGTCATCGGTTGCCAGTTCTTGAAGTAATACTCCCACGGGTCGCCGTCGTAGTGGGCACTGCCGGCCACCGCCTTACAATAGTCGATGGTGGAGCCGCCGCCCACACCCAGGATGAAGTCAACCTCGCGCTCACGTGCCAAGTGGGCACCCTCGAGCACCTTCTCGATGGTGGGGTTGGGCATGACACCCGAGAGTTCGACAACTTGTTTACCGGCACGCTCGAGTTCGGCAATAACGAGGTCATAGATGCCGTTGCGCTTGATTGAGCCGCCACCATAGACGAGCATCACAACGGGACCGTAGTTCTTCAACTCATCGCCCAGTTTGTCGAGGGCCTTGTCACCAAAGTGTAACTTGGTGGGATTGTGAAAAGTGAAATTACCCAGCATAATATTTTCTGTTTTTGTTTAGTTTTCGCACTGCAAAGATACTGCCGGCACCGTACTTGAGCGCAACACATTTGGCGCGTATTTCTACCAATATTACCGATTTATTGAAATTATTGCTGTTTTTCTACTTTTTTTGCTATCAAAATCGGGATTTTTTGTAACTTTGCGACACCTATTACTTCGGTAAAAAATGAAAAAGTGCTATAAATAATTGTTTCGCGTCTATTTTCGTCTATAACGACGTCTATTATCGTCAATTTTTTTATTATAGACGTGAATTGACGTTGTCATAGACGTGAATTGACGCTAACCTCTAAAATTCACCGAAGTATTAGGCACGAAACGATGAGCAGAAAAATACTGACAGTTGATAAGCCTGACGACTATGCGGCCTACGTTGGCGCGCCGTCGCTCCACCCGCTCGTGAACGTGATTCACTACGATGAGTTGGAGCCATTTCGCCATAGCCTGAACAACTACGGCGTGTACGGCCTCTTTATCCAGCGTGAGTTTCCAAAGTCGCTGTCCTACGGCATGAAGACGCTGCAGGTGAGCGACGCGTCGATTATCGCGGTGGCCCCGGGGCAGATTGGCGGCAGCGAGGACAACGACGAGCGCATCACGCTCAGCGGCTGGGTCGTACTCTGGTCGCCGGCGTTGCTCCACGGCAGCGACCTCGAGGAGCGCATGGCGGACTACCGGTTTTTCTCTTACTTCGCCACCGAAGCCCTGCGGATGACACCCGGCGAGTGGCTGCTCATCACGCAACTCACCGAGCAACTGCGGCGTGAACTGCGCGAGAACGGCGACTCGCCCGCGCTGCGGCGCGTCACGCTGGCCTACCTGCGGCTGCTGCTCGAATACTGCCACCGCATCTATCAGCGACAACAGTCGCCCCACGACACCGACACCACCGATGTGCTCAAACGCTTCAACGCGCTGCTCGAGCAATATTACATCAACGAGCGCCAACTTGACGAGGGACTGCCAACGGTGACGCGGTGTGCTGCGGAACTCGCCTACTCCCCCCACTACTTTGGCGACCTCGTGCGCAAGGCCACCGGCCACACCGCCATCGCCCACATCCACGCTTACGTTATCAACAAGGGCAAGAGCCTGCTCATGAGCGGCTATAACATCAACGAGACGTCCCACCTGCTCGGCTTTGAATACCCGCAGCACTTCACTCGCCTGTTCAAACGCCTGACCGGCACCACTCCGTCACGCTTTCTCTCCGCCCGGTGACCCTCCCCCTGCATTTGACCCCACTGATTAATATTAAACACGAATTTCCATAAATTATCCATAAATTATTGTTTTCTCCAGTGAATTTTCGTGAATTCCCGTGAATATTTTATTATTTCACAAAAAAGGTTGTGTATCGCAAGACGAAGTCTTGTACTCATCATCATCAAAATTTATTCACGAACATTCACGATAATTCACGGGAGACATAAATTAATGGATAATTGATGGTAATCCGTGTTTAAAGAAGCGATGGAGCAGGGAAATCAGTTGTGGGGCAGGGAATTGCGGTAGTCGGTGACCGAAACGCCGGTGTAAAGCAGGAACTGCTGATAGAAGTAACTGCGGTCGTTGAAGCCGCTCTCGCGGGCAACGCGCGTCACCGACCAGTCGGGGTGCTCACTCATCAACCGTCGAGCGTGCTCCACGCGTTTGCGCACTCGCCAGGTGCGGAAGTCCTCGTTTGTCACCTTGCGGAAGTAACTGCGGAATTGGCTGACCGACATATCCAGTTCGGCGGCAATCTCCTTGACCGATAGCGACGTGTTGAGGTAGCCGCCGCGCTCAATCCATGCCATCAGGCGGTCGGGGTGGGGAATGTTGTCCTCGACGGTTTCCTCGGCAGCCTCATCCATAGCAAGCACCGGCAAGATGATGTGGGCGCTGAGTTCGTAATTGATGAAGCAAGCCGCCAGCAGGGCGTAGAACAGCGCGAGAGCCACCGTAAGGCACAAATCTACCTCACGACTGCCCACGAGCATCAGCAACGACAGCACTCCAACGGCCAAGGCGACCCAAAAGATAACATTCAGCCACCGCAGTCCGCGCTCGATCTCGTCTTCCTCGTAGAATGTCGCCAACTGTCGCACAAAGTGGCGGTAACAGGTCACATACCACCGCGAGTAGTAAATCAGCAGGCAGATATATAGCAATATACCAGCCACATAAAAATAAATGAAGACCGCGCGCGGCAACATCAAGAAGCCCGAAAGCAGCACGACGTCCACCGCGATGATTGCGGTGAGGTGGACGGTGAGCCGACAGGCGGTCACCTCGTTGGGCTTAATGAGCACCATCACGGCCATAGTGAACAGCATCGCCTGCAGGTAACTCACCGCCAGAGCGATCGTGCCGCCCAAGCGATGCACGTCACCCTGCGGGTCGACAGCAATCTGCACGAGGTTGAGCGCGCCCAGCACCACCACCGCAACGGTGATAGCGTGCTTGGCCACGCGGAACTTGGCGGCCGGCTCGTCCTGGGGCGTCTTGACGGCAGCCAGAATGATGCCAATCACTATCATGCAGCATGCCGCCGCCAGCATCACGTCATTATAAAGAAATTCCATCGGCCAAAAATAGTAAAATTTGCTGACATAATCGTAAATTTTACAGTAATTTTTCGATTATAACCGTATTTTTTACGATTTCCGCCTTCATAAATTATCCAAAATTATCTAAAAATAATCTCATGTTCTCTTGACCTCCTGTTCTCCTGTCTAAAATTATCCTAAAATCCGCAACCTTGAATATGCTCACGAAAATTTCCGAAAATTATCGAAAATTCCCGAAAAAATATTATATCTCGTAAATTTTCGTAAATCCACGTAAATTAATTTTAGTAATAATTTTCTGTGAATAAAATATTT
>JAFTDD010000097.1 GCA_017454355.1 Muribaculaceae bacterium | reverse complement strand
GCTCCCGTTCGGTCGCGAGCTAAAGGTTCTGCCCCTACAAGTTACCGCAGCCCCGTAGGGGCGACAGTCCCCGCACGTTTCTGTCGCCCTTACAGGGCTTTGTTTGAGAAAAAACTCACACCATAGTCACGGGGGCTAGCGCCCCCGCCTAGGAACTGTCGCCCCTGACGGGGCTCACATTTGTCGCCGCTACGCGGTGGCGGTGTGGACCACGGCGTCAAGGAATTGCTTGTCGGTCTCAAGGCGATCGAGGGCGGCCCGGGCGGCTGCTTGATGCGACTCTTTCTTGCTGTAGCCCAAGCCATCGGCCGCAAACTGGCCGCCGAGCATCACGCCGGTCTTGAACGTGGGATTGCCGTTCTCGTCAACGATGGTGTCGAGCAATTCCCACTCGATGGTGACGCGGAACTTCTGGGTCCACTCGATCAGCCGCGACTTGTAGTTGCGATCCACACTGATGAGTTTGTCAAGGTCAAAGTGCTGCTTGATCATCCTCTCGATGATAAAGCGGCGGGCGCAGGCAAAGCCGCGGTCGAGGTAGAGAGCCCCCACGATTGCCTCGAGCGCGTTGCCGGCGATGTAACTGTTGTGGCTTGACGAGTGCACCCCGCATTGCACATGGGCGTCGATGCCCAGGTCGTGACCGATGCGGTTGAGGCTCTCGCGCTGCACAATCTTGGCGCGCGTGCTCGTGAGGAAGCCCTCGCTGCTATCGGGATAATTGCTAAAGAGGAAGTCGGCCACCACCAGGTCGAGCACGGCGTCGCCCAGATACTCGAGGCGCTCGTTGTTCACCCAGTTGCCGGCGGTGTCGCGCACGGGCTTGCTGCGGTGAACCAGCGCCAGGCGGTACGGCTCGATGTCGTGGGGCCAATAGCCGGTTGCCTCATGCAGAAAATCATAAAGCTCCCTTTCCTTGACGAAAAGGAGCTTTATAATCGTTATGAGATCACCGATACTCATTGTCACGAAAGGTTTACCGTTTTCCGTTTACCGTTTACCGTTTACGGTCAACGGTAAACCTTTCATAGTCACTCAAACTTCTTGACGATGAGGCTGGCGTTGTGTCCGCCAAAGCCGAACGTGTTGGACAAGGCGGCGCGCACGGTGCGCTTCTGAGCCTTGTTAAAGGTGAAGTTGAGTTTATAGTCAATATTCTCGTCCAAGTCGTCGTCGGCGTGGTTGATGGTTGGCGGCACGATGTCTTCCTGCACAGCCTTGACGCAGAAGAGGGCCTCCATGGCGCCCGTGGCGCCCAGCATGTGGCCGGTCATCGACTTGGTGCTGCTGATGTTCAGTTCGTAGGCGTGGTCGCCAAACACCTCTTTCACGGCCTGGGCCTCGCTCAGGTCGCCCACCGGTGTTGACGTGCCGTGCACGTTGATGTAGTCCACCTCGTCCGGGGTCATGCCGGCATCGCGCAGCGCGCGCTCCATCACCAACTTGGCGCCCAATCCCTCGGGATGGCTGGCCGTGAGGTGGTGGGCATCGGCACTCTCACCGCCGCCAACCACTTCGGCGTAAATCTTGGCGCCGCGCTTGAGAGCGTGCTCGAGTTCCTCAAAGATGAGGCACACACCGCCCTCGCCCATCACAAAGCCGTCGCGCGAGCCGCTGAAGGGTCGCGAGGCCGTCTCGGGGCTGTCATTGCGCGTGCTCAGGGCGTGCATCGAGTTGAAGCCGCCCACTCCGGCCGGATAAATCGCGGCCTCGGCACCGCCGGTCACCACGGCGACAGCCTTGCCCAAGCGCACATTGTTGAAGGCGGCAATCAGCGCCGTGGTCGACGTGGCACACGCGCTCACCACACCGTAGTTGGGACCGCGCAGGCCATACTTGATGCTCACCATACCGGCGGCGATGTCGGCAATCATCGTGGGGATGAAGAACGGGCTGTACTTGGGACCGTCGGCGGCGTGCAAGGCGTAGTTGCCGGCCTGCTGCTCAAAGGTGTGCAAGCCACCAATGCCGCTGCCGAAAATCACGCCCACCTCGTTGCGGTCGACGCTCTGCAGCAGCGCGCTGTCGTCCAGCGCCTGCTTGCAGCATGCCAAGGCATACTGTGTGTAGAGGTCCATGCGCAACGTGTCCTTGAGTTCGCGGCGGTCGCCCGGCGTCTCAAGGAAGTCGGCAGGGTTAAAGCCCTTCACCTCACAGGCAAACTGTGTCTTGAACAACGATGCGTCAAAGTGTGTAATCGGACCGGCGCCACTCACGCCATCGAGCGCGTTGCGCCATGTGGTAGCAACGTCAAGCCCGATGGGCGTGATAGCACCCAGGCCCGTTACTACTACTCGCTTTAATTCCATAAATTAACGGATATAGATAAAGTTATGAGAGTAGAAACCGGCAAGGTCTTGAACCGCTGTAGAGCGGTATCAAGCCTCCTTAGCCTGCTCGATATACTTGAGAGCGTCACCGACGGTCTGGATCTTCTCCGTTGCCTCGTCGGGAATCTTGACCTCAAACTCGGTCTCGAAAATCATCAGCAAGTCGGCCGTGTCGAGAGAGTCGGCACCCAGATCCTGAACAAACGATGCATCGTCAGTCACTTGGTCCGGAGTCACTGCCAGACGCTCAACGATGATGTTGACCAATTTTTCGCGAATTTCGTCCATGTCAATTCAATTAAAAAATAGTTATTAAAATAGAGTTCAAAAAATTTCGGACTGCAAAGTAACTAAATATTATTGACATATTAAAGAAAAAAATCGTTAATTTGCCATTTTAACCTTTTTTTGCGTGTTTTTATGCTCACAAAAGCGACAGTTCACGCGAAATCCGTAAAACGTCACGCCTAATATTTCACGTGGCGTTTTACGGATTTCACACGAAATTTAAATCCTATTTAGGGTCGGAAACATTATCGGATGTCTTCGCTCTCGAGGATTGCCTGCAGGATAACATTGACGTCGCCCACATCGATAGCCTTATCGTGATTGCAATCCAGGGTATCGCTAACGGATTGTTGATTTAAAATCGCATCTAGCAACAGGTTCACGTCACCCACGTTCACCTCAGCGTCGCCATTCATGTCGCCCACAACCACCACGTTACAATCAACAGGCCGGGCGACACCATTGGCATCGGTGACGCTAACGGCGACCATACCCGGCGCCAGCCCGAGCACCTGCACCTTGCCGTCACTCACTCGCGCCATAGCCACGGCATTGTCGGCACTCGCCGCTTTGAGTTCACAGCCGAGAGGCACCACCGTGGGAAGGATTGTCACCATCTTGCCGGCACTCACTATTGCCTGGCCTCGCTCGAGCGCGATGCCATCCGGCACGATGATGTGGCACACAGACTGACGGCCGCCGCACGTGACGACGATGTCACACTCGCCAAAGGCTTTCGCAACAATCTTGGCGGCGGTGACGCTGCCGTCGCTTTGGCTATAACGCCCGGCCACAGCGGCTATCTCCGGGTCGGTCGACCTGACGCTCACAATCATACCCTGCTGATAGTTGCTTAGTTTAATATTCAGCAAGAACTCCGACAGGTTAGCGTCAAGGATAGCCTCACTCTTACTTAGTGATATCGAGAAGTCGGGATAAGGCACATTGATGTGGCACACGGCAATCTTGTCGAGACAGTGCGCCACGATGTCACACTCGCCCACTCCCACGGCCGTTACCTCGCCCGTAGCGCTGACGGTAGCGACAGCCTTATTGGTTGTGGTATAATTGATTGTCGGGCCATAAATGGAGGCAGGCTCCACCGTAGGCACCAGTGTGACACTATTCCCTTTCTCTATAGTGATTGCATCTTGGCCGAAGGCGAGAGTCGTCAACGGCACCGCATCGTTGTTAAGGTTGGCGAACTTGCTCCAGCCCTCATGGACAAAGTATTCGGCCATCGCATCTTGAGGCACGTGGAGTGCCGCGCCGTAGCCGGCGAATGTTTTGTCAAAGTCGGGCGGTGTGGTACCCAAACAGATGACTGCGCTCGGATTCAGTTCCTCGATGTCCGGCAGGCGCTTCACGCCGGGCTCCACAACCAGTGTTCGCACTCTATCGAGCCGCCAACCATAGTAGGCGCGATCGCCGGCAGTGAGAGTGACATCAAACTCACCCTCGCCAACAAGCGACAACGAGAGAATGTTGCTGCTATAGAAAGCGTCGGAACTCATTGTGCGCAGCGTGGCCGGCAAGGAAACGTGGCGCAATTGTGTCCCGTAAAACACTTGCGCCCCCAATGATGTGAACGCTTTGGGCAACTTCACGCGTGACAAACTCGTGCAGTGCGAGAACAACGCGCCGTTAATAGTCGTCACTCCATCGGGAATCTCAATCTCTATTAATTTGTCACAGCCACTGAATGCGCCTCCGCCAATGGAGGTCACCGACTGTGGGATGTCGATGGTGGTCAGACCGGTGTTGCTGAAAGCCATCGTGCCAATGTGGGTAAGCGAGGCGGGCAATGAGATGGCGGTGAGCGTTTTGCAATCGCTAAAGGCGCCGCCGGCGATGCCCAGCGTGCCATCGGCAATCTCAAGAGGAACAGATGATGGCACTGTGCCCACATACTTGAACGCCACGCGGCCGATATAGATTAGTCCCTTACCGGTCATGGCCGCCAGCCACGGCGTATTGCGGAACGCGGCGTTGCCGATTGCGGCAATGCTTTCCGGCAAATCAATCTCGGCAAGCGACGTACAGTCACTGAAGGCTCCATCGCCGATTGCGGCAAGGCTTTCAGGCAAAACAACCTCAGCAAGCGACGTACAGCCACTGAAGGCTCCATTGCCAATATCAACCATACCGTCACTCATCGTGACAGACTTTAGATTGGCGCACATGGCAAAAGCATTTGCACCGATGGCCGTCACATGAGCCGGAATGGCTACCTCTTCCAACTTGGGACAATTATAGTAAAGGCTGGTCGCGATGGTGGTGACACGCGGCGGTAACCGCAATGCCGATAAGTGCGTTTCGCTGAAAGCGAAATCTCCAATCTCCGTGATTGCCTCCGGCATATTGATTGAGGACAACCGCGTGAAATAGAAAGCATACGAGCCGATGCGTGTGATGGTCTCAGGCAGTTTCACGCCGGTCAAATCATATTGACTACTGAATGCTCTGTTACCGATTGCCGTGACGGCGTAGGTAGTCCCGTCATGTTCCACCGCGTCGGGTATAACGACAGTGCCTTCGCCGTTGGAACTTTGAGCGACCTCAACTTCGGTGCCATCGCCAATAATATTATAAGCCAAATTCCCCTCCTTAAAGTCGTATGCCGAGAGGTGCAATGCCATTACAGACAACAGCACAGCCAACCCTTGTTTGAGTGAAGTCTTCATAATACATTAAATTAGTTTGATGGTTAAAATAAACTAGTTTGCCATGGCAAACTATAGAAAGTGTTGCCCGATACATTATAAGTTCCGCAGTCTCCTTGAGATGGCATACCAAGCCAAATACTTTCCGAAGTGCCACGAACTATATTGCCGGTCACTTCAAACATGTCAAAATGCGCATTTGCGGGAAGTCCACCAGAGTAGTGGACAAAGAGCCGTCCTTGATAAGAGCCGTTGTTAGAAAAGAGAATTGCGACCTGATTATTGTTGAAAATTAGGTTACCTCCACTTGCAAATTCTTGCAAAAGCATTTCATAACAATCACTAATGAAAACATTATTCTCAAAGGTTAAATAACCATGAGTGAGGTTCTTGCAATAAATCCGAGTATCACCACTGAAAATGTTGTCTCTTGCCACAAGTGCTACGTTTAAATCACTTGCCAAAGAATCATTCGTGAAAGAACCAATCTTGTTTATTCCACGGAATTTATTGCTGTTTAAAACAAGTTTACAGCCGCCACCATATGGTCTTACTATAGAAATCCCTATCGACTTATCTCCTACTTTTTGATAGATTCCACGGCGCAGGGGGGAATGTCCGTGGATGCCACCTCGCCGCCTAACCGAAAATCTTGGCGCAACGAGTGCTCATGTCTGATAAAATAGTTATCTTTGCCGCATGGCACAGAAAGATTCATCATTTGACTATTCGGCATTGGT
>JAFTDD010000096.1 GCA_017454355.1 Muribaculaceae bacterium | reverse complement strand
GTGGGTGTGGCGGCCGCAAAGCGTTTCATCCGCTCCTTGAAATCAGTTCCTGTTTCCACCTGCCCCTCTTCCGGCAATTAATTAAACATGATTTACCATAAATTTTCCATAAATTATTTTCTCCCATGAATTTTCGTGAATTTTCGTTCAAGGTGGGCGGGCACCGTCCCGCCCACGTCCATTCACGTTAATTCACGGGAGGCTTAAATTTATGGATAACTCATTAAAATTAATCACGCAAATTTATTGGCAGGGCTACTGCCGCATGGGGATGGCGGCGAAGTTGTAGCCTTGCTGCTTGAGCCACTCGATGGCGCGAGGCAGGGCAAACCGCAGGTTGCGCTCGGCCTTGATGCTGTCGTGGAAGACGATAATCGAACCGTTGCGCGCAAAGCGGCGCACGTTGTTCAATACGCGCTCCGGGTGCAGGTCACGGTCGTAGTCGCGCGTCACCAAGTCATACATCACAATGTCGAAACTCTCGCGCAGCGCGTGACTCTGGCCGGGACGCATCAGCCCGTGCGGCGGACGGAACAGGTTAGTGGGCACCAAGGCGGCCGCGCGCTCCACATCGGCCATATAGGTCTCGGTGGTGACGTGGGTGCCGCGCAGGTGGGTCATCGTGTGGTTGCCGTAACTGTGGCCGCGGCGCTTTATCTCCTCAAACAACTCGGGATGACGCTCCACATTCTCGCCCACGAGGAAGAACGTGGCCTTGACGCCGTGCTCGTCAAGCGTGTCGAGCACCCACGGCGTCACCTCCGGTATCGGGCCGTCGTCAAAGGTGAGGTAGACGGTGTGCTCGCGTTTGTGGATGCGCCACAACGTCTCGGGGAACAGCATCCGATATAGTAGCGGTGGTCGTTCAATCAGCATAACAGTTTTGTGTTTATCACGTTACTCTTGCCTGAAGATGCGATTGAGGTCCACACCCAGGTCGGCCACCTCGTCAAGCAGTTTCTCGGTGCCCTCAGGGTCAAGTTCGGCGTAGTATTCCAGCAGCGAGGGGAAGTAGCGCTGGTCGACGTAGAGGTCGGTGTTGGCCAAGCGGTTATACAGACCGTAAGGACCGCTGGACAGCGACTGGTAGTAGCGCACGTATTGGGCGTAGCGCAGCACCTCGTCGCGCATCATTTTCACCGCCTTGAGGCGCACCTCCTTGTTGCCGGTGCGCGAGGCGATGGAGTCATACTGCACGGCGTATTCCATGCCCATGTGCAACGCAAGCGGAGCCGCCGCCACCGGCAGTTTCTCCAGCGACAGGTCGAGAATTTCCAGTGCCTTGGTGTTATCGCCCTCAGCGGCCAGGTCGGCGGCCAGATTGAGCATTGTCATGCGAGTGGTGGTGACCATGCGGCGGATGGTCTCGTCGAGGTAGAGCGAGCCGGCAGGAGCCGTGTCGATACCGCCCCAACGGAATTCCTCCTTGATGTTGCGGTACATCTTCTCGGTGTTGGAGCCAATGTCGCCGGTGGCCGGTGAAAGACCGTTGACCGGTGCCACCTGATAGGCCATGC
Organism: Muribaculaceae bacterium; assembly: GCA_017454355.1. Taxonomy (GTDB): domain Bacteria; phylum Bacteroidota; class Bacteroidia; order Bacteroidales; family Muribaculaceae; genus Sodaliphilus. Next base: position 22,149 of record JAFTDD010000096.1, on the reverse strand, counting down.
CGGTGCACAACATGTGCTTCTCCAAGCCCAGATAGTAACTTGACGGCACCGTCATCGCGAAGTAGCACGGACGCTTCCACTGCTCTCGCTCGATGCTGTTGTTGATGATGTCGAGGCTCATCACCTGGCTGGAGGTGAAGCCGCTGCCCAGTTGAGTGAGGTCAAACGGAATAGCCTCGAGCACGGCGGAGCGCATCTTCTCGGGCACAACGCCGGCGCTGATGGCGGCATCGGCGTCAACGGGAATGTAGACGTTGCTGTGCTCAATCATGCTCACTCCGTAGGGGTTGCGGGTCTTGTCGTAGTTGTAGAGGTCGTTGAGCATAGTCGACACCGGCACGGCCATCTCGTCGGGTTCGTAGAGGTAGTTATACTGCCGTTCGTCGTAGGCGAATGTGTCGGCGCCGGCCTGCATGGGCAGCGGACGGCTGTCGTAGGCGGCGCGCTGCATCTGGGCGATATACCAGTCGGTGGACAGGTAACTCAGGTTGCACACCCTCACATCGGTGCGGTAACCCTCAACCTCCTGGGCGTACCATAGTGGGAAGGTGTCGTTGTCGCCGTTGGTGAAGATGATGGCGTCCTTGTCGACGCTCGCCAGATAGTTCATGCCAAAGTCGCGCGCGGCGTAGCGGCCGCTGCGGTCGTGGTCGTCCCACGTTTGGCTCACCATCTGCAGCGGCACAATGATGCCCAGCGCTACGGCCGCGACAGCCGCCACACTCTCGCGGCTCTTGACAGAGGCCATCGCGCGGCGTGCCATCGCCCACAGGCCGGCCACACCCATACCAATCCAGATGGCAAACGCGTAGAACGAGCCGGCGTAGGCATAGTCACGCTCGCGGGGCTGGCTGGGCGTCTGGTTAAGGTAGAGCACAATGGCAAGGCCGGTCATGAAGAACAGGAAGAACGTCACCCAGAACTGCTCAATGCCTCGCTGACCGCGGTAGGCCTGCCACAGCAGGCCGATGATGCCCAGCAGCAGCGGTAGCATATAGAACACGTTGTGGCCCTTGTTGCCGCCACCCAGGTCATCGGGAAGCAGGCTCTGGTCGCCAAGGCGCGGATTGTCGATGATGGGTATGCCGCTCACCCAGTTGCCCTGCGTGATTTCGCCCATACCCTGAATGTCGTTCTGGCGGCCGGCAAAGTTCCACATGAAGTAGCGCCAGTACATATAGTTAACCTGATAACTGAAGAAGAAACTCAGGTTCTCGCCCATCGTGGGAACAAACAGGTTCTTGTTGTATTCGCTGATTTCCGAGCCGTCCTCGTTGATGGCTGTGGCGGCTCTCACACTGCGGCCGCGGTTGTTCTTGCCCTTGCCCAGCCACTCGTAGTACATATCGTTGTGGGCCTCGCTGTGGATGCGCGGGAAGAGCATATTCTGAGCGCCGACATAGACATATTTTTTCTTGGGACCCATCGACACGTAGCGGTCGGGCTGCGACGGGTCGGTCTTCACCACTTGGGTGTATTGCTCGGGGCCCTCGTTCACCACCGGATGCATCGTGCCCTCGCGGTCGGACTGATAGAGCACCTCGCTCTTGACGGTGCGGCCGTAGAGCAGCGGCGTCTCGCCATACTGCTCGCGGCTGAGGTACTTCTGTAAGGCAAACACGTTGTTGGGCGAGTTCTCGTCAAGCGGAGTGTTGGCACTGCTGCGGATTAAAATCACGCCGTAACTTGCGAAACCGATGAAAATCAGCAACACGCTCGCCGTGATGTTGTACATCAGCCGGTGAGGCACGCTCTTGATCACCGCGAATAGCACCGCCGCCAGGCCCGCGATGAGCACAATGGGAACCAGCAGACTGTCGCCGATGAAGAACATACCGCTCAACGCCATCGCGATCAAGAACGATAACTTGACTGCCACATCGTTGTTTTTGCCGTGAAGCAGCCATAGGTTCCACACCAAGGCCGCCAACAGCAGCAACGCGTAGATAATCACACCGCTATTGTAGTGCAGGCCCATATTGTTGACGGCCAGCAACTCAAAGTACTGCGCCCACTTGATAAAGCCCGGCTCTAGACCATAGAGGATGAGCACAATCACCACAAACGAGATGCCTAAGGTGATGAACGACCCTTTCACCGTTGTGTGCTTCCACTTGCGGTAGTAGAACACGAGGGCGATGGCGGGGATGCACAGCAGGTTGAGCAGGTGTACACCCAACGACACGCCAAACACGTAGGCAATCAACAATAGCCACCGGTCGCTCGCCGGGTCGTCGGCCTGCTCCTCCCATTTGAGGGCCAGCCAAAACACAAGCGCGGTGCAGAACGACGAGAAGGCGTACACCTCGGCCTCGACGGCACTGTACCAGAACGTGTCGCTCCACGTGTAGGCCAGCGCGCCCACGATGCCGCTACCCATCACCACCACATACTGCCACAAGGTCATCTCGTCCTCATGGCCGTCCTCCACAATGAGGCGGCGCACCAGGTGGGTCACCGTCCAGAACAGCAGCAGGATGGTCAGGGCGCTGAAGATGGCGCTCATCGCGTTCACGCAGCGCGCCACCAGCGTCACATCGCCGCCGGCAAAGCATGCCGCCAAGCGTGCCGTCAAGATGAAAATGGGGTTGCCGGGCGGGTGCCCGATTTCGCCTTTAAAACCTTGTGCCACAAACTCCGGGCAGTCCCAGAAACTCGCCGTGGGCTCGATGGTGAGCAAGTAGGTCACGGCTGCCACGAGAAAAACGAGCCAGCCGATCGTGTTGTCGATAATACGATATTTCTTCATTACAAAAGAATGATTGATGGTTTCTTGCCTTCGTCCGGCAGCAAAAATTGCTACCAATTTGCAAAGGTACAACAAAAAAGGCAAACGCGAAACACGTTTGCCGTCATTGTCGTTTATTTAACCGAATTTAACCCAACCGCAACAGCAGTCGCTAAATGGGTAATGGTTGAGAATATCAGCGCTTTGTAGGGACACAATTTATTGTGTCCACCCCTGCGGCGCGTGGACACAATAAATTGTGTCCCTACATTTTCTTTCCGCCAATATACACCTCACTCGGCTTGTTGTAACTGAGGCCTGCAGGCTCCGCTGTGAGCAAATCGTTGTCGAACACCAGGAAGTCCGCATCCTTGCCGACCTCGATAGAGCCTTTAGACGCCTCGATGCCAAGTTGTTTGGCTCCGTTGATGGTATATCCCAGTATCATCTCCTCGATGTTCATTCTCTCGCTCTCAGAAGGGAATGGGGCGATGGTTCTTCCCACTTCATCAAATCTGGTCTTCTCGTTGATCCAGCGTGTCATTGCGACCTCCATGGCCAGATACGGGCTCCAGTTTTTAAAATCGCCGTAGAAAACCTCATCGCTCGACCATGTCACGAGGGCGCCGCTGTCCCAAAGCGTCTTGCAGCGGTACATCTTGTTTGCCCGTTCCTCGCCCATCAAGGCGGTATAGAGATCAATGGGATTGCCGCCGATGTTGCCGCTGTGCCACCACGGGGTGAAATTGGCCGTTACGCCCAGTTGGGCAAAACGAGCCAAATCCGCGTCGTCTTGAATCCACAGATGGGCACAGGTGACCCTCACGCGGTATTTGTCGCCAAGTTCCTTTCTGGCCAGTTCCACGCCGTCCAAAACCACACGGGAGGCTGCCTCTCCGACTGTGTGTACGTGAAGATCCAGTCCTGCCTCATTGAGTTCCTTCAAGATCTCGGCCACCTGCCCGGCGTTGAAGGCGGACGCTCCCGACACACCGGTGTCCGCGTATGGCGTGACCATTGCCGCGGTCTCAATCTTCATCGTGCCGTCCATAAAAATCTTTAGCGTGTGCACCTTCAAGTGCTCTGTGTTGAACTCACGATTGAAGCGCTTCACACCCTCCATGGCCTCACGCAATTTCGCCGGCTGGGTGAGCACATAGCATCCGTCGACGTAGACCGGCAGTTTGCCCTGCCTGTCAAAATTGCGCAGTTGCTTGTAGATTCGCTCGTGGATATCATTGTGCTCGGGGAACCCGGCGTCAAAAACCGCGCTCACGCCATACTCCACACAGAAGTCAATCCAGCGGGAGATCGCCGTCGCGATTTGTTCATCGGTCAGGCTCTTTCTTAATTCATCGAAAAGGAACGGCCAACTCGCGGTCTCGTATGACTCCCCGGTCAGATGGCCATCCTCGCGCACAAAATAGGCGAGTTCCGGCACGGGGTCCGGCGTGTCGTCGGTAATGCCGTGGGCGGCGAGCATCTTGGAGTTCACCCAGTTGCTGTGACAGCCAATCTCCAACACCACGAGTTCGTGGTCCGGACAAATTGCGTCAAGGTCTTTTGTGGTGATATTGTCTCCATTCAAGGCTGACTTCTCCAGCGCGAATCTGTAACGCTTCAAACCCGGATTCTTCCGGATAGAATCTGCCATAAAATCCAAACACTCCTGTTTGGTGGGGCACAGCACGAGCACACCCAAATCTGTGTACTCAAAAGCGGTTCCGGTGGTCACGTGCACATGGCTGTCGATAATGCCCGGCAAGACCAACTTGCCGCCCAGGTCAGTCACTTCACCCTCATAGGCCGATAGTCCGGCTTCATCGCCTGCATAGACAAATTTGCCGTCTTTCACTACCAGTGCGGTAGCCTGCGGATTGGCCCTGTCTGAAGTGAAGATTCTTGCGTTCTTAATAATCTTATCTGCTTTCATCCCTGTTTAGGTATTTAATTGGAACAGACTCAATCGTTTCGGTTGCTGGTGGATTATATCAAAGCGCGTAATACTTGGTCAGGAAATAGGTCCGCTCCCAATCGACAATCTTCACATCGGCCTCCCTTGCCGGATGGATGTCGAACTCGTCAAGCACCATCACGCGCTTGTCCTGCAGGTCGTAGAGCGGCCATTGCTTGGCCTTGCCGTCAGGAGAGACATCAGCGGTGAGCGACGGATTGCCGGTCTTGGCAAACTGGATCCACATCCTGCGCATGGTCTTGCAGAACGTCTGATCGAAAACCCTGCCTGTGTCGGCCGATAACTCCGGATGATTGAACACGGCAGCCAGTTCTATCGCGTGCCCGCATTTCATGATCGGATCGGGAGACTCCGGCGTGAAGTAATACACGAATGCCTTGCCGCCTGCCTTGGTCTGCTCTTCAGACAATCTGATGATCGGCGCATTAAACCAACTCTGGCTGAACAGGCGGCTGCCCGGCTCGTAACTGTCGCCAACCACATCTCCCATATAACTCTCCACAAGCGCTTTCTCGTCAGCCGTCAATTGAGCGAACTTCCCTTTCTTGCGGCCTTCAATCCATGTGTTCCAGCCTTCAAGCCCGAAACTGGACACGAAGAAGTCCATCTCGTCCTTGTTGCAACCGACGAGAATCTCTATGTCTCTTGCCGCGCCGTTGGCATAGGCCTCAAAGGTGTCAGTAGGCAGGTATTTCCCGTCTCTTTCAGGGAATTGGTGCAGGAAGTTCACAGCGGTTGTTGCCTCCAGGAGTCTCTCGCCGTCAACCTTCAGAAGGTCACTGACGCTCTTGCAGCCGAGCGCTTCCATCAGCCGGTCGGTACATTTGATGGCTTCTTCCGGAGTTCTCGTCAGGTTGACGGAGCCGCTCTCGGCGATGAGCCGCTTGAAATACCGGTGTGAGCCCTTAATCAGCGGAAGCAAAGTGCAACTTCCGGCACCCGCCGACTCACCGAAGATGGTCACGTTGTCGGGGTCGCCGCCAAAGGCAGCGATGTTCTCATGCACCCACTTCAACGCCTTTATCTGATCCAGGAGCCCAAGGTTCTGTGAGTCTGTGTACTCCTTGCCGTCCTCGAGGTGTGACAGGTGCAGGAACCCCATCACCCCCAGTCTATAGCCAACCGTGACGACGATGACATCCGGATTCTCTTTCAGGAAATTGAAACAGTCAAACATGGGGTCGACGGTTCCGCCCGCCTCAAAAGCACCGCCGTGAATCCACACCATCACAGGCTTCTTCGGGGCGGAAGCATCGTCCGACTTAAACACATTCAGATACAGGCAGGCCTCGTCCATATAGTACATGGAACCCACTTCAAATTCTGCGTTGCCGTAGGCACTCTTCGCGTTGTAATAGGCCTCATACACGCCATCGTCCGCACCGGCATCCACCGGTGCCTTCCAGCGCAGGTCGCCAACGGGTTGCCGGCCAACGTAGGGGATGCCCCTGTAGATAATGACATTCTCCTGCTTCCTGCCCACGAAGGTGCCGTTGACACACCTCACGGCGAGAGACCGGTCGTACTTGCCGTCTTTTATCTCCCTGTTCTCGCCACCAAACATGGCGTGCAACGTGTCTCTGATTTCTTGCAATTCCATAATCTTGTCTTTTCTTGCTCGTTATTCCGTTTTTTCATCATGAGCACTCATGTTCTTGATAAACAGGTCGACGAGATGCTTCGTGATGTAGGTGTTCCTGACGGCATGGCGCACCTTGTCCGCCATCGAGACCTTGTCACCGGACGGGGCGGCCTGCTCCGCTTCTGCCACTTGCTGCTCGCGCCGGTCAATCTTGGCGCGCATGGAGGCTGAAGCGTGATTATAGAAGAACGTATAGCACGGCATCGCGGCCTTCATGATATAAGGCGTGAGGAAGGTGGTCACAACACTGGACGCCACGATGATTGGATAGATGATGGGGTTGAGAACCTTCAGGCCGGTGCCCAGCGAGGCGATGATGAACGAGAACTCGCCAATCTGGACGAACGAGAAACTGGTGAGCATTGAGTCGCGCATCGTCTGGCCTCCCCACCAGCACCCCAAGGTGCCAAAGATAATCATGCCGAAGATAATCACCAAACTCACCAGCAGGATGCTTGACCAATATTCCGACAATGTGGACGGATCGATCAACATGCCCACAGAGATGAAGAAGATGGCGGCAAAGACATTCTTGAGCGGCGTCATCAGATGCTCGATACGGTGCGCCTCCACAGTCTCGGCAAGAATCGAACCCATCACAAAGGCGCCGAGCGCACTGCTGAACCCTGCCTCCTCCGCTGTCAGCACCATGCCCAAGCACAGACCCAGGGCGAGGATGATGAGCGTCTCGTCATTCAAGTGCTTTTTCAATTTGCGTATCAGAGTCGGGATAATCAGTATGCCGCAGATGAACCATGCCGCGAGCGTGATGGCCAGATCGATGACTTTGCCGGCCAACTCGGCACCCTCAAACTGATGGCGTATTGCTATACTGGAGAGCAGCACCATCAGCACCACAGCCACCACATCCTCCACTATTAGGATGCTGGTCGCGCCCTTGACGAAGCGCTCCTTGCGCAGGCCCGCCTCGTCAATGGCCTTCATCACAATGGTTGTGCTCGACATGCAAAGCATACCCGCCAAGAAAAGTGAGTTCACCATATCAAATTCGGCATACTTTCCCACACCGAAACCAAAGAGCATCATGCCCACGATAATCGTCAACGCGCCTATCGCCGCCACCTTGCCGCTGCTGATGAGGTTCTTCAGGCGGAACTCCAGACCGATGCAGAACAACACAAACAGCACGCCGATGTCGCCCCAAGCCTTCACATTGTCGCCGTTCACAAAAGTCTCGCCAAACAAATGCGGCCCCACCAGGACGCCCGCGACGATATAACCCAACACCACCGGCTGCTTCAGCAACTTGAATATAATGCTGACCACAGCCGCGGTAATCATCAAAATGTATAAATCTTGTACCATAATTAATATTTGTTATTGTTATTGTTTGTCAGTAAATGTAGGCAGAATACCACGACCAATTTGCAAACATACAGCAAAAAATGCAAACGTGAAATACGCCTGCATTGTTTTTTGCATTTTTTGTTAAAGATTTTGTCAGAATTAAGAGTTTCTCCGGCGGGCATATATTTTCAACTCAAGTTTCTAAAGCAGTTTCGCGTCAATTTCCGTCAATAACAACGTCAATTCCCGTCTATCTTTATAATTTTTGGACAAAAGAAACAAAAGAACATAATTTCTAAAAAATTGACGCAAATAGACGTTGTCATTGACGAAATAGACGCTAACCAATTAGCGACACATAAAGGGAATGGTTGATATAGTCTCAAGCCGATTTCAAACACAGGTTTTTGCAGGTGACCCAAAAAAGGCAAACGTGCAGTAAGTTTCCACTCTACCTCACAAAAACATGGTCATGAATGGCGGCAAAAGCCAGGTGTCACCATCACGTCGCAAATCCTTGGTGTAGATTAAATAACTTTCGAGAATGCGACCTGAAAACTTCCTCTTGAAAGCGTCAAGCGACGCATGTGTCTTGTAGCCAGATGACTTCACCTCGACGGGACAAATCTTGCTGCCGCGCGACAGCAAGAAGTCAACCTCATAGTTGTGCTTTCCGCTCTCGGTGGGCCATGTGTGGTAGAACAATTCGTTACCGGCGGCCTTGAGCATCTGTGCCACTATGTTTTCATATACATATCCAAGGTCTGCCGGCAACTTGTCTCCAAGCAACTTTTGATAAATTACATTCTCTGTCATACTTTTGTCCCTGAAAGCAAGCGTGATAAAAAGTCCAGTGTCGTTTAAGAATATTTTGTATAGGTTGATGTCTTCGTGGAGCGACATCCCAACTAAAGGGTCATTGGCGTGGCGAGAGATGAGTACGACCTGCGAGTCTTCCATATCCTGCAACAACTCTTCATTCCTGTCGTGTTTGCCATGCTCAACCACACTAGACAACTTGTACCGAGACGCGTTGCTATTCAGTTGTCCCGGAATGGCATAAAACATGCGGGTGGCTCTGCCAGTAGGGTCGATCTTCCTAAAGTCTTCGGCATATAACTCAATGATTTCACGCTTTATCGTGTCAACTTCAGCAAGATTGTTTGTTTCCAAATATCCTTTCACTGCTTGCGGCATGCCTCCAACAAGCATATAAAGGCGAAAGTCCCGCAATGCCTTCCTTGTCACGCCGTCACCCAAAGGACGCTTGTTATTGAACGCGTCTCGCAATAATTCTACTGTAACCGTGTCGCCTAAAGCCCAACGGAACTCCTCATAATCCAATGGATAAAGTGTTAATCTGGTTTCCTCACTGGGTATGCGTATGTCTTTAATGTTCTTTTTTATTGAAATAAGAGAGTCGGTTTCGATGTAATCGTAGCGGTGGTCTGACACTAACTTCCTAATGGCTTGGCGAGCGAGTGGGCAGTTCTGCACCTCATCAAAGATGATAACCGATTGACGAGGCTTTAGCGTTACTTGATAGTGATATTGAAGTTCGAAAAATAATTTGTCAAGATCCGAAATGTCCTCAAATAACCGCCTGACATCCACTGGAGCCTCAATGAAGTCTATCAAGATGAATGACTCATATTCCCGTTTGGCAAATTCCACTGCGAGTGTGGACTTGCCAACACGGCGGGCTCCCTGTATCAGCAATGCGGTTCCGCCATATCGCTCCTGTTTCCATCGAAGCATCCTGTCGTAAAGTTTTCGCCTGAAAATCCTTTCTGCCATAATCAATATGCGTTTTGATTGCAAAGGCAAAGATACTACTTTTGCCTAAATTCTCAAAATTTTTTTACAGCAAAATGCCGAAATTCTCAAAATTTTAGGGCAACATCCATGCTCTAGCCGTAATTCTCAAGTTTTTTTCACCGCATAATGCCGAAATTCTCATTTTTTTCACACAAGTTTATCCGCGGCAAAAATATGGGGCACGGTTTTGTGCCGCACCCCACTTTAAGTTATAATATGTTGAGCGATTGCGTCAGTTGAACATTTTGAAGAGGTAGTAGCAGGCAATCCAGTCGACGCGCACGCCGCGGGCGAAGCCCAGCGTGTTGCCCGACGCGTCGCTTACCTTGCCGTCGCCCAGGCTCACCGCGCCAATCACGCGGCTCTCGCCGTCGTGCACCTCGCCCTCGCTCGTGATGTAACCCACGCGCTCGCCGGCAGGCGAAAAAATCTCAAGGCGCACAATCTTGCCACGCACGCGGCCGTCGCGGTCCTTCACCGTGCCGTCGGCGTTAAACTCGCCTAATGAGCGGCCGTCACCGTCGCGCACCACGCCATTGGTGTTGATGCGGCCAATGCTGTTAAAGTTGGCGTCGCGCAGCACCTGCGCCTCGCCCGCCACGGCGCCAGCCATCAGCAGCGCCACGACCATTATAATTTTTATCAATGTCTTCATTGTCGTCAAGTTTTTAGTTCGTTTTTTTAATTAGACCACCAAAACGCCGCAAAGTTACAAAAAATCTTTGATAACTTGTCAGTGGAACAAAATTGATTATGGAAAATAAAGAAGAAAATGATGAGTGACAATATCATTTACGAGTCTGTTGTGGTAGAACAAATTCTATCAATACAAGTCCCTCCGGGGTAGATTTCGCCCAAAATCGGCTCCAAACGGGCGAAATCTACCCGAAATGAGGCCGATTTCGCCCGTTGCGCTTCTTGGGGACGGTTCCTGTGTTTCAGCAAGTGAAACACAGGAACCGTCCCCGCCCGCCATCGTCCCCGCCAGCGTATGAGCAAGAACCGTCCCCAAAATTAAAAAAAACTAAAAATAAGGTGAAATTAATCGTTTGTGTCCCAAAAAATTTGTATCTTTGCAATGCTAAGTGGGCTCGCTCGCGAAGCGGATAACTAAACGAATATTTAACTTGTTATAAACCAACTAATTTCAATCTTCTAAACAATTATTATGACTAAAGTTGCAATTAACGGTTTTGGCCGTATCGGTCGCCTGGCGTTCCGCCAGATGTTTGAGGCCGAGGGTTACGAGGTGGTCGCTATCAACGACCTGACCAGCCCCAAGATGCTCGCTCACCTGCTCAAGTATGACACCTGCCAGGGTGGCTTCGCCGGCAAGTTCGGCGAGGGCAAGCACACTGTGAGTTACAAGGACGCTGAGCTCGCTGAGGACGGCAAGACCGTTGTCGCTCCCGGTTCGATTACTGTGGACGGCAAGGAGATTACCATCTATGCCAAGCCCAACGCCGCCGAACTCCCCTGGGGCGAGTTGGGTGTCGATGTGGTGCTCGAGTGCACGGGCTTCTACACCAGCAAGGCCAAGAGCGAGGCTCACATCCAGGCCGGTGCCAAGAAGGTCGTCATCAGCGCTCCCGCCGGCAATGACCTGCCCACTATCGTCTACAATGTGAACCACAAGACCCTCACCCCCGCCGACACCATCATCTCGGCTGCCAGCTGCACCACCAACTGCCTCGCCCCGATGGCCGACGCCCTGAACAAGTACGCCCCCATCGTGAGCGGTATCATGTCGACCATCCACGCCTACACCGGCGACCAGATGATCCTCGACGGCCCGCAGCGCAAGGGTGACCTCCGTCGCTCGCGTGCCGGCGCCCAGAACATCGTGCCCAACAGCACCGGCGCTGCCAAGGCTATCGGCCTGGTGATCCCCGAACTCAACGGCAAACTCATCGGCTCGGCTCAGCGCGTCCCCACCCCCACCGGCTCCACCACCATCCTCGTGGCCGTCGTCAAGGGCAAGGACATCACCAAGGAGGGTATCAACGCCGCCATGAAGGCTGCCGGCAACGAGTCCTTCGGCTACACCGAGGACCAAATTGTCTCCAGCGACATCATCGGCATGCGCTTTGGCTCGCTCTTCGATGCCACCCAGACCATGGTCTCGAAGATCGACGACGACACCTATCAGGTGCAGGTTGTCTCGTGGTATGACAACGAGAACAGTTACACCTCGCAGATGGTTCGCACCATCAAGTACCTCGCCGAGTTGAAGTAATCACAGCGCGACGACAACGGGACATTTCTCCCACAAGTTTTACAAATCTCACGAATCTCCAATTCGTGGGATTTGTTGTTTTTCTGGAATTTTCTGGATTTTTCGTGAGTATTTCGTGAGTTTTTACTAACTTTGCGGTAGTAAATCTTTCACATTAATCAATGTGTCTCCTGTACGCCCCTCCTTGCAGGGCCTGGCCTTGGCCTGGCCGCCCGGGGGGCCGGGGGAGGCCTAACAATCACTATTCTATCATGGGTTTCATTAAAGAATTCAAAGAGTTTGCCTCCAAGGGCAACGTGATGGACATGGCCGTTGGTGTGATCATCGGCGGTGCCTTTGGCAAGATTGTCACCAGCCTCGTGGGCGACGTGATTATGCCTCTTGTGAGCCTTGCCACCGGTGGCATGGACTTCACCAACAAGTATGTCGCTCTGGGCGAGATTCCCGAGGGCGTCGCCAACAACTACGCCGCGCTCAAGGAGGCCGGCGTGTCGATGTTTGCCTATGGCGCCTTTATCCAGAACATCATCGACTTCCTGATTATCGCCCTCTGTATCTTCCTGATGGTTAAGGGTATCAACAAACTCAAGAAGCAGAAAGAAGAGGAGCCCGCGGCCGAGCCCGAACCCAGTGCCGAGGAGAAGTTGCTCACCGAGATTCGCGACTTGCTCGCCAAGAAGTGAGACTCGCTTCGGGATAATGCGACCTTCAACGGGTGACCCTGTCACCCATCCATTAAGACTGGCCTTGATGGCCAGCGCGGCGGCGGGTAGCGTGCGCTACTGGGCCGCCGCGCTTGCCGTGGGGCGTGTGGCCATTGATGGCGCGCTCACGCGCCTGCCGCTGCGCCACAGCCACCACCGTTACCGCCTGCAGGCCTCGGACGGCTCAGTGCAGACCCTCACCATCCCCTTGGATCATGCCACCGCCACGATGGCGACACCGATGCGCGAGGTGCGCATCGCCGAGCACGGCCGGTGGCGCGCCGGGCACTGGGGAGCCATCTACTCGGCCTACGGCCGCTCGCCCTTCTTCGACTTCATCGCCGACGACCTCCACCGCGTCCTCGTCGACGGCCGTCAGCGGTTCCTGCTCGACCTGAACAACGACTTGCAGCAACTCATCGTCGATTGGGCCGCCCTGCCTATATCCTTTGATGTGGTCAATGCGGCTCCCGGCCTTGATTTGGCTGCCGCTATCGCCGATGTAGGGGCAGAATTTATTCTGCCCACGAGCGGTGACCACGTGCTTGACATGCGTGGCTGCTTCACCGACAAAAACTCGTCGCACTCCTCAATATCAAGCCCCCCTCCTTGTAGGGCCTGGCCTTGGCCTGGCCGCTCGCAGGCGGGGGAAGGACTCATCGTTGACGTGCCTTACTATCAGGTGTGGCAGCAACGCGCCGGAGTTTTCACCCCGGCGCTAAGCGTTCTTGACTTGTTGATGAATACAGGCCGTGAGGCCATCCTCACCCTTCGTTCAATGCATAATTCATAATTGAGTCCACCGTATGTTTCGCGTCTATTTCCGTCAATAACGACGTCTATTTTCGTCAATTTTTATCTAAAATAATTAAGATAGACGGAAATGGACGTTGTTATAGACGAAATAGACGCTAACCCCAAAAATTACCGAAGTATTGTGCAGTGGACACGAATTTAAATCAGCAACGCCAATTATGAATTATGCATTGTGAATTGTGCATTAAGAAAGGTTTTTCTTAATCATTTCTTTGGCGAGTTGCATGTGGCTGGTGGCACCGCGGCTCTGCGGGTCGTAGAGGATTGCCGGCAGACCGTGGCTCGGGGCCTCGCTCAAGCGGATATTGCGCGGAATGACGGTGTTGAACACCAGGTCGGCAAAGTGGTTCTTGAGTTCCTCGTAGATTTGGTTGGCGAGCCTCAGGCGCGCGTCATACATCGTGAGCAGGAAGCCCTCGATGCGTAACTGCGGATTGAGTTTGCCCTTGATGATGCGGATGGTATTCAACAGTTTGGAGATGCCCTCCAGAGCGAAGTACTCGGCCTGCACGGGGATGATGACGCTGTCGGCGGCTGTGAGGGCGTTGACCGTAATCAGGCCCAGCGACGGGCTGCAGTCGATAAGGACGTAGTCAAACTTGTCCTTGACGTCCTCCACGGCGCGTCGCATGGCGCGCTCGCGGTCCTCCTTGTTAATCAACTCCAACTCGGCGCCCACCAGATCGATGCGCGAGCCCAACACTTGCAGGTTCTCCACGCAGCAACCCACGGCGGCGTTCTCCACCGGATAGTCGTCGATGAGGCACTCATAGATGGTGGCCGACATCTGCTTGGGGTCAATGCCGAGGCCCGACGTGGCGTTGGCCTGCGGGTCGGCGTCGATGAGCAGCACCTTCTTGCCGCACATCGCCAGCGATGCGCTCAAGTTGATGGCCGTCGTTGTCTTGCCCACGCCTCCCTTCTGGTTGGCTATCGCGATAATTTTACCCATAGGTTTAATAGTTGTGCTATGTTTAAGCAGCAAATTTACTCAAATCTCTTCACACCGCCTCACCCCACTACCACAAATCGCCAAAACTGTGAATAACTCACCGAAATTGTGAATAACCACATCTACTCTAGCCCCGAGCGTCAATAATTTGTAATCAGCAAGTGAGTGACATCTTTGTCATTCCGGTTCATGAAACTCACAGTATATTTTTTATCAAACGATTGTATATTAATGCCTTGCTTGTCATAGAGGCTAAATATAAAATCAGTGTTCTTGATTATTAGCATCCATTTGGCCTTGCATTTGTTTATCAAGTAGTTGGCAAGTCGAATGTGGTCGTCTCGGGTGAAAGCGTTTTGGGCATAGGTGCTGAACTCGCTATCGTAAGGCGGATCGAGAAATATGAAATCATCCTCAGCGGGTTTCACCTCGTTTAAAAACGCTTCAAAGTCAAGGTTAAAGATGCGAGTGTTTGCAAAGTGTTCCATCACGGGCTGCGAGCTGTAGTAGTCTAACTTTTTACTCATCAGTTTGCTGTTGTATGCAATGCCGCCATAGGGGACATTAAATTCGCCCTTTGAACTGTATCTGAACATTCCGCTATAGGCGTAATTGCGCAGAAAGAAGAATAAAGCGCACTGCAACGCCCGGTTACCGGTTGTTGCCGCGCCGTTGTTATACAATGCCCTGTAATTCATGTATAACGCGCTTTTGATTGCCGTCTCGATGTTGTCAAGCACGTCATTATATGGCAGTTGATGTTTCTCTCTCTCAAGTTCTCTCATTCTCGTCATCTTGCGAATAAGGTTCGTTGCCAACTCATGCACTATCGAACATGGGTAGCAAGATAACTCATGGCCAATTATAGCGGTAATATCGTCTTGGCGCTTATCGCAGAACTGATTGACAATCTGCTTGAGTTCCTCATTGGAGATTTTCTCATTCCGATAATCAAGATAAGTGTCAACAAGGCATTGATTGGCATTGAAGAAGGATAACGCGTTCTCCCACGCGCGGTCAATCATTCGGGCATAGTTAAAGAAATCTCTGTCACCGCTTGCTATATATCGATACAAAGAAATCAGTTCGGTTGAGAAATCATTGATGAAATACTCGCGGGCACTAATTCCCATAAATACAGAACCGCCGCCAACAAACGGTTCAAAGTAGCGGTCAAAACGTGGAAGATTTGGAAGTATATATTTTAATTCTTTCTCTTTTCCGCCCGGCCATTTGATGATTGGTTGTAGATTAGTCGCATGATTAGCAACGAGACATTCTTCTTTATTCTCAGAGGAATGAAATATTTCTTCTAAGTCGAAAATAGATGTTTGAAAAGGGGTCGTTTCTTCTGAAACAAAAAGGCTATTATTGTTCTCCAAAGTGTTTGCCATATTGTACTGCTTTGATTGATGGCTTTGTAACTCGTTTTCAACTCTTTGCTTAGCCGCTCTAAAGTAAGTGTTGTCAATTTCAACTCCGATATATCGTCTATCTAGTGCAAGCGCCGCAACACCGGTTGAGCCGACACCCATAAACGGGTCAAAAACAATATCGTCAGGGTTTGAAGCAATCTCAATCATTTTCTTCAATATTGAGATTGGCTTCTGAGCCGGGTGTTTAGGGTTGCTTAACCTTTCCGGCCGCATACAAATCGGACTCTCAACGAAGTTGTGCATCTCGGCCTGTGAAATGAAATTCCAAGTGTGACCCTTGTTCCAACAGGTAAAAATCATTTCACAACTATTCAAAAAACCGGCCTTGAAAATCTTTGGTGCCGGATTTGTCTTGTGCCATATCATAAAATTGGTTGTGTCAAACCGATGGTCAAGACAATTATACCACCGTCCAAGTTGGTTGTAAGATGTGAAAATAAAAAGATTACCCCCTGGCTTCAAAATGCGGATAAAATCATCTGCCCACTCCTCGGGATTGAAATCTATTTGATCCCAGTCAGCCACATCGTTATTCATCGCCGAACGACCGGGCAAAGGGATATTTCCCGTGGAGTGCTGGCCTATATTATACGGAGGGTCGGTCAATATAAAGTCAATAGAATTATCGGGAATGCGTTTAATAACGTCCCTGCTATCTCCACAAAGGAGGCATTTGCGCCAATTCGGGTCTCTCATCTTATCCGTTGGGCAGATATGCGTTCTTTATCTCATCTAATGCCTCATTGATGATATAAGCGTTTTTTCTATATTCATCAATGACAATATCATAACCCCGCTCCGATTGGCATACAAGGTTCCAGAAGTTGCGGCTGATGCACAATTCCTCCTCGGCAAAGAACTGTCTGACGCGTCCTTGCGTCCATGGTCTGCCTTCTCCATATCGATTATAGGCAGTGGCAAAGAGAATTTTAACATTAGCGTCTGCTCCCAATGTGTTTGTCAGTATGCAATACTGTTCAAGCAGGGCTTCTTTCTCAGAGCGGGCTTTCTTGTTGTCAAGATCGCCACCAATCTTTAATTCAATGAGGTAATGTATATTGTTCTCTCTGTCAAATAAATAATAGTCGCTCTCGTGGCGCTTTGTGCTTGCAGCGCCGCTCACTTTTGTTATATCGGCATAATCCTTAACGCTTGGTGTGCGTCTATTCACCGGTCGCTTGTATTGCTCAAGCAATTCGGCGATAAGGTCGGTCTGCTCTTTATAAAGAGGCCCTTCAACGTGTTGGCAAACGTCATAATTTAATTTCGCTATCGAGATTGCCATACTTTCAAGCATTATTGCCCAAGGAACTATCCAACGAGCGAGCCAAGGCCGAGTAATATTGTATTTCCGGACCGAGAGCGGCAATGAAAATGTTGTGAATTTTCATGTTGATCACACCATTCTCATCATTCACTTCGGCGAGATGGCGCATGGAAAAACCGTTGGCATACGATGCCACCGCATTGCTCACAATCGCTCTAATTGCCCTCTCTTTTAAAATCTTATCAGACATAAACAATTGCTATAGTTAATGAATGGTAATGATGATAAATGTATGAGTACCTTATTATCAGACTACAAAATTAATGATAATAACCGGATTGGGCAAACTATTTTGGCCTTTTTGAGTCTTTCACGGTGTTCCGGTTTTTTTAATGTGTGTCAGTCAATGTCTAACATCTTGTGAAGGGACTGGCGCTGGGGTTAGGGGACGGGGTCGTAGCCGCTACCGCCGCCGGGGCGGCAGCGCGCGATGCGCTTGACGGCTAGCCACAACCCCTTGAGCGGACCGTGCTTGCGGATGGCCTCGACGGCATACTGGCTGCAGGTGGGCGTGAAACGGCAAACCGGCGGCGTGAGCGGCGAAATGAACCGCTGGTAGAACCGGATGGGCAGTATGAGCAGCCACCCCACAAAGCGACCGATTGTTTTCATGAATTAAGGGAATTTTTATCTCGCGTCAACTTCCGTAAACCATATATTTTTTCACGTAAAATTTCGTGAAAAAATATATGATAATTTATGGAAATTCATGTTTAAAATTACTCATTGGCTGTGAGCAAGGTAGCCAGGCGTGTGAGCAGGTTTTCCATCCTGGCGGCGACCACATCCATTGTGGCCACCGTGGTGTCGAGGTAAACAAAGGCGATGTCGGCGCCGCGTCCGCCGGCCAGAGCCTCGTCAAGCAGACGGTGACGACTCAGGCGGTAGGCCTCGCGCACGAGACGGCGCAGCCTGACGCGGTCCACAGCGTGGCGAATCCGCTTTTTGGGCACCGACACCATCATGCGCGTGGTGCCGCTGTCGTTGACGCTGACCACGGCGCGCAGCGGGAACGCCATCAACGACTGCCCGTGGGCAAACAGGTTGTTGATGGCCGTGCGTCCCCTCAGGCGGTCGGCCTTGGTCAGACGGTAGTTCATTTCTTGGAAGTCTTGCCGCTCTTCTTGGCCTTGGCCTCCTGCTCGGTGAGGTAGTGGTCGATGGCGGCGGGCATCGACGGTGCCTCGGGCGAGAGCACCACGGCGGCCTCCATGCCGGCTTCGGCAACGGCGGCGATTGTCTTTGAGCCCATGGCGCCAATCACCAGGCCGCGCTCGCGGTAGTCGGGCACATTGGACGTGAGAGCCCCAACGCCGGCCGGCGTGAAGAGAATCACCATGTCGTAGTCGAACGTCTCGTCAGGCGCGAGGTCGTTGCTCACCGTGCGATACATCACGGCCTTGGTGTAGGAAAAATCCTCGAGAGTGTCGATGGCAACCGTTTTGGCGTCGCTGTGCACATCGCTGACGGGCATCAGGAAGGTCTCCTTGCCGTGCTTGCGGAACAGCGGAATCAAGTCCTCAAACGTTCCCGTCTCGGAATAGAAAATCTTGCGCTTGCGGTAGACGATATACTTCTGCAAGTAGTTGGCAATGGCCTCGGTGGCACAAAAGTATTTTGTGGTGTCGGGCACATTGTGACGCATCTCCTTGCACAGGCGGAAGTAGTGGTCCACAGCGATGCGGGCCGTAAAGATGATTGCCGTGAACTCCGGCAGATTGATTTTTTCCTTACGGAAATCACGAGCCGAGAGGCCCTCGACCTTGATGAACGGCCTGAAGACCACTTCCACACCATGCTTCGCTGCGACGTCGAAGTAGGGCGACTTGCCCTGCGCCGGCTGGGGCTGCGACACGAGAATTTTCTTAATCTCCACTCTCAATGCGATTTAAGTCAATAAAAAATCACATAACACCCTTGCTAAACGGACAACCGCGGCTATGGGTGCAATTTCGACGGCGCAAAGGTACAAAATAAATGGGACAAGAGACGAAAAATTGACCAAAAAAATCCTCATTCCCTTCAATACAAACAGTATTCTCGCCAAAAAGAATAGGGAAATTGTGGCGATAAAGAGAGTGCTTTGATATTGCGGCATGACGAGCATTGCCACAGCCACCGGCGCCAGCGTGACGCCCAGCAGCGCCTGGCTGCTCTTGTAGCCGTCAAGCCAGAGTTTGCGGTCGATGCCGTCGAGGAATACCCACCCCAGCACGGCACACACGGCGAGTTGCACCAGATAGAAAGCGAGCGACAGCGCGGCAAGCGCCGGCACCGCCACGCTGCCGGCGGCGGCGAGCGCAGCGCCGCTCGCGCCCAGGTGGACGTGGGCTATCACGCCCTGGCAGACGCACGTGAGCATAATGAGTGCCGCCAATATCTGAGTCTCGTTGAACGTGTGGTCCTCAAAGAGGTTCTCGCGGCGGCGCGTGCTGACGATGTTATGGAAGATGTTGTCGAAGTATTTGTATCCCACGCGGTAACTGGCCACGGCAAAGAAGACGGCGGCAACGGTCATGCCGGTGACCACGTTGTTCTCGATGGGAGCCGGCGGCAGCGGCCGCGGCATCGTGGTGGCAGGCACGGTCATCACGGGCGGCAGCGCGGCAGGCGCGGCAAGACTGTCGGCGTCGGCGGCCGTCACGCTGTCGGCCGCCATGCGGGAGAAGTGGTCGGCATGACGGGCAACGTAGGGCTGCGGCACGCTGTCGAGGGTGGCTGCGGCAGAGATTGTATCAGATACTACGCCGGGCATAATCGGTCGAGGGCGGCGATGGCCGCGGGAGCGTCGTTGACGACGGTGAACAGGTCGTCGAGACTGTTGCCGCGCATCATCCGGCACTCGGCGGCACGGTGCAGAAAAGCGATTATATGGTCGAAAAAGCCGTCTATGTTCACCACAATTATCGGTGCGTCGTTGAAGCCCAACTGGCGCAGCGTGACGGCCTGGAAAAACTCGTCGAGCGTGCCGATGCCACCCGGCATAACCACCATCGCGGCGGCCTCATCGGCCAGCAACTGTTTGCGTTGGGCCATGTCGGCGGTGTAAACCACGTCATCGAGGTCATCGTTGAGCCATCCGCGCTCGACCATAAACATTGGTATGATGCCCGTCACGGCGCCGCCGACGCGTTGCGCGCCGCGCGTGACAGCGCCCATCACGCCGCCGCTGCCGCCGCCATGGACGGCTGTCCAGCCGCGCCGCGCAATCATCTCGCCCAACAGTTCGGCTTGCGAGACGAAGGGCTCGGCCATAGTGTGGCTCGACGCCCCATATACTGTTATCTTTGTCATTTCTCGTCAGGAAATTTGTCAGGAAACCGGAGAGGAACGCGCGGACGGCGCATGGCGCGGATCACTAACCACAGACCCAGCAGGATAAACGGAATGCTCAACAACTGACCCTGGTCGATGCCCCACGTTTGGCGCATGGCCAGTTCCCACGGCTCCTGCACGTTCTTGATATACTCGATGAAGAAGCGCGGCACAAAGATACCGAGCATAAATGTGCCGAAAATTAGGCCCTCACGCTCCTGCAGGTTGCGCTTCCAGTACATCCACATGCACAGGGCGAACGTCACCAGATAGCATGCCGCCTCATAGAGTTGCGTGGGGTGGCTGGGCGGTCCCATGACGGGGTCGGCGCCGTGCATCCACGCTCCGATGTTGGTCACAAAACTGAATGCCCATGGCACATCGGTGGGCGCGCCGTAAATCTCGTGGTTCATCAAGTTGCCGAAGCGTATCATCGCGGCCACGAGTCCCACGGGGACAACCAGGCGGTCAAACGTCCACAGCATCGGCTTGTGGGTCACCAACCGGCTATAAATCCAAATGGCAATCATGATGCCCAACGTGCCACCATGGCTGGCCAAACCGCCCTCCCACACCTTGACGATGTCGCCAAGGTGCTGGCTGTAGTACTCCCAGTCGTAGAAAAGCACGTGGCCCAATCTCGCCCCCACGATGGTGGCCACCACCACATAGATAAACAACGCGCTCATCCACCGCTCGGGCACACCCTCGTGGCGGTAGATGCGCCACACAATCTCGTAGCCAATCAGAAAGCCGATGGCAAACATCAGCCCGTACCACCTGACGGTCACAAAACTGTCAATCAAGTTTGGACTCACTGTCCATGTCACAAATCCTATCATTATATATATCTAAAATCTATTATCTCGCCGCAATTTGACTCTTGATCTCTACTCCGGCCTCTTGTTCTCTTGTTTCCACTCGGTGATGGTGCGGCGCGTGGGGTCGACGAGCACGCCCACTTTCACCTTTGGGCGCGGGTCATTCCAGTAGGGGATGAGGTAGTTTTTCTCGTCGATTTGCGCCAGAGCATCGTCCACGGTACCGTTACCGTCGAGTTTCAACTCAAGCACATAGACTGTCGTCTTGGACTTCATCACCACGTCACAGCGGCCGGTGGCGTTCTTCACCTCGGTGTCCACCTTGATGCCCAGACCGTCGAAGAGCACGCGCAGGATTGTCTCATAGTCCTTCTCGGTCTTGTTGCTCAGGTCGTAGGGCAGCGCGGCGAGGTAACTCTGCACGGCGCGCAGCGCGGCGTCGATGTCGTCGTCGCGCATCGCTCTCCACACGGCAATGAGTATATTGCTGTTGTCCTGCGGATTCTCGTTGACCAATAATTGCATCAAGCAGTTATACAGGCCGTCATATACCTCTTTGTTCGGGATACCGAGCGTGTACATCTCACTCTCCCAGTCATAGTCCTTGATGGTGAGGTAGCCGCTCTGCGTCAAGATGTGGATGGCTGTCTTGAAGTTGTCAAACGGCTGATTAAAAGCACTTTCCATCAATGTGACACCCTCTAAATTATCAAGACGGAACTGATAGTGGTCGAGCACTTTGATGAGCGACGACGGCGTGGCGCTGTCAAACCAGTACATTCCCAATTGCATCTTGTCGAAGGCGTTAACTAGGCTGAACGGGTTATAGACATCGGCGAGTGCCTGCGAGAAGTGGTAGCCGTCATAGCGGTCGCGCAGCCGTTGCAGGGCCTGCTCGGGCGTGCAACGCAGGTTCGTCGCGAGTTCTTCGATGTCCGGAGCGAAGTATTGCTCCAACTCATCGGCCGTGATGCCGCAAATGCCCTCGTAGGCGGCGTCCATCGTGATGTTGCTGATGTTGTTGATTGAGGAGAAGATGCTCATCTGCGAGAACTTGGTGATGCCCGTGAT
>JAFTDD010000095.1 GCA_017454355.1 Muribaculaceae bacterium | reverse complement strand
TAAATCTACGTAAATTTAATTTGGGTGATAATATTCTGTGAATAAAATATTTACGACAATTTACGCAAATTTACGAGAAATTTATTTTCGATAATTTTCGGAAATTTTCGTGAGAATTTTCAAGGTTGCGGATTTTAGGTTTATGATAAATGGCGGTTACAGTTTGGAGGCGAGCAGACGGGTGGCGGCAGCGGTGACGCCGGCGATGAGCAGGGCGGCGGCGGCGATGATGAGCAGGTCAGGGGCCTCGACGGCCACGGGGTAGGCGTCGACGAGCATAGTGCCCGGTTCGCCCTCGAGTTTAAGCCATCCGTAGTGCTGCTGGCCGAGGCTGACGAGCAAGCCGAGTACGATGCCTACGAGGGTGCCGACGGCGGTGATGAGTTGGCTCTCGGCCACAAAAACGCGTCGCACAAAGCCGGAAGTGGCACCCAGGGCACGCATGGTCCGGGCGTCGTCGCGCTTCTCGATGATAAGCAGTGCCATGGCTCCGATAACGTTAAAGGTGGCGATGAGCATGATGAAGGCTACTAGAAGGCCGCTCATCCATTTCTCGGTGTTGACCATGCGGTAGGCCTCGTCTTGCTGCATGAGGCGGTCGCGCACGATGTATCGGCTACCGAGGCGCTTGCGCAGGGCGTCGATAACCGGCTTTGGCTCGCCGGAGAGTTTCACCTCGATGGCGGTAGCGGCGTTCGGCCGGTCAAAGAGGTGGCGCGCAACGTCGAGGGGCACAAACACGAGGTCGGTGTCGTAGCCGTCTTGCGAGAGTTCAAACACGCCGGCGACCGTCAGTGTGTCGCTGCGGAAGGCACCGAGTGGCGAGGCGAGGTTGATGGTGCCACTGCGCTGTGGCGCGTAGAGGGCGACCGGTTCGCTCTGCCCGGAAACGGCCCGCAGGCGTATGGCGGGGCCGGTGCCCAACACGAGGCCTCCCCCCACCCCTCCTGAAGGAGGGGGGCTGGCTGTTGCTTCAGCCTGACACCCCTCCTTCAGGAGGGGGCGGGGGAGGCTCCACTCGCCGTCAACCATAAGAGAGCGGACACTGTTCAGGCGGTCATAGCCGTCGGGTACGCCTTTGACGACAACGTTGGTCTGCAGACCGCCGTGCACGGCAAGCGCTTTGTCTTCCACCACAGGTACGGCAAGTTCCACGCCGGGGACAGCCGCAACCGAAGCGAGCACGCGGTCGGCGTCGGCAATCGTCTTGCCGGAAGCGGCAACGACGCTCACCTCGGGGTCGAGCAGCGACAACCGGTCGGTGATGATATTTCGGAAACCGTTAAAGACGCTGAGCACAACCACGAGCGCGGCGGTAGTCACCGCAATGCCGATGGTGGCGATGACGGTGATGATGCCTGTGGCGGCGTGTGCTTTGCCACTGAGCAGGTAACGTATGGCGACGCGTAGCGGCAGCATCTCAATCCAACCTCTCGTCTATTTCAGTCTATTTTTTCTTTATATCTCCCGTGAATTAACGTGAATACCCGTGAATAATAATCTTGACGAGGATTAGTACAAGACTTCGTCTTGCAATACACGACCTTTTTTTTGTGAAGTGAGAATATTAGACGAAAATAGACGGAAATAGACGAGAGGAATTATAATCACTGAAATTCACGGGAGATGTCCTTTTGTCTAAATCTTTAATTTTTGAGCAGGGAGTCGATGTGGTCGATATAGTCGAGCGAGTCGTCGATAAAGAATGATAACTCCGGTATGCGTCGCAGTTGGTAGCGCACGCGTTTACCAAGTTCAAAACGCACTGTGGCCGCGCTGGCTGTGATGTTGGCTAGGATGTCGGCGGCCTGTTCGCTGGGGAAGATGCTCAAATAGGCCTTTGCCACGCTCAAGTCGGGGCTGACGCGCACGGCGCTCACGCTGATGAGCGTGCCGGTGGTTTTGGCGGTTTGCTCGCGGAAGATTTCGCTGAGTTCCTTTTGGATTAGCCGCGATATTTTCTGTATTCTTGTTGATTCCATTTAGTTTTTTGAAATTATTTTTAAACACAAATTACCCTAAATTATCCATTAATTTTAGACAAGAGAACATGAGTTTTGTAGAGAGGACATGAAATTATCTTGCCTAAAATAATTAATGAATAATTAATGGAATATTATGTTGAATGTATATCGTTTACCATTGACCGATTATAATTAGGATGCAAAATTAATACATTTTCTTGATGTGGCAAAAGAAAACAAGAGCCACTAATGATTGTTGTTTGGGAATAGATTTGCAAGTGTAAATATTTCACATTTTTTCACAATCGCCCAAAACCACGATTGCGGCGAGGTTTTATATAACATTATCCACTTTTGCAACCAACAGAAAAATTTGTGAATGTAAATCATTCAATTTTTTTTTGTAATTTTGAAGGCAAAATTAAAGGTTGAGAGGTTTAGAGGTTGAGTGGTTGAGCCATTTGCTATCGCAAATGGGAAGAAATGTATTATTACCGAGCGCGGCAGCGCAAGGCTCAACCTCTCAACGCTCAACCTCTCAACTATTCAAAAACAATTACGGAAAATGAAAAAATTTATAGCAGTATTGGGTGGCGGCGAGAGCGGCGTGGGTGCTGCGGCGCTCGCCCGCAAGCAAGGCATGGACGTGCTGCTGAGCGATAGCGGCACGATTGCCCCGAAGTATAAGGCAATGCTCGACGAGCGAGGCATTGAGTGGGAGGAAGGCGGACACAGCGTGGAGCGCATCCTCACCGCCGACGAGATTATCAAGAGCCCGGGCATACCGCTGACGGCTCCGCTGATTGTCGAGGCCGTGAAACGCGGCATACACATCGTTAGCGAGATTGAGTTTGCCGGACGTTATAGTGACGCGCGCATGGTGTGTATCACCGGCAGCAACGGCAAGACGACCAGCACCAGCCTTATCCATCACATCCTGGTGGAGGCCGGCGTGGACGCTTCGCTCGCCGGTAACATCGGCAAGAGCCTGGCGCTACAGGTGGCTGAGGAGCCTCACGCGACCTACGTTGTGGAACTGAGCAGTTTCCAACTCGACAACATGTATGACTTCCGCACCAACATCGCCATCCTGCTCAACATCACCCCGGACCATCTGGATCGCTACGACCACAAGATGGAGAACTATGCCGCGGCCAAGATGCGCATCACGCTGGGCCAGACGCCTGACGATGCGTTCATCTATTGGGCCGACGATCCGGTGACACGCGCGATGCTGCCCAAGACCGACATCAAGGCCCGCCAACTGACGTTTGTCGACCACAATGAGGGTGGCCACGCGGCGTGGGTTGACGGCGACAGCGTGATACACATTGCCGCGGGCGACGTGCCCGAGTGGACGATGCCCGTCAGCGAACTTGCCCTGCCGGGAGTGCACAACCTCTACAACTCGATGGCGGCGGCAATCGCGGCGACGCTCTGCGGTGTGGCTCCGGAGCAAATCCGACGCTCGCTGGGCACATTCCAAGCGGTGGAGCACCGCCTGGAGCGCGTGGCGGTAATCGACGGTGTGACGTGGATTAACGACAGCAAGGCAACCAACGTCAACAGCACATTCTACGCCTTAGGCAGCATGACGCAGCCCACAGTGCTAATCCTTGGCGGCAAGGACAAGGGCAACGACTATAGCGAGATTGAGCAACTCGTGCGCGACAAGGTTGCGGCCATCGTGTGTATGGGTGTCAATAACAGCAAGTTGCTGGACTTCTTCACCGACAAAGTGCCGGAGATTGTCGACACCCACTCGATTGAGGACGCCGTGGCGGCGTGCCGCCGGCTGGCGCGACCGGGCATGACGGTATTACTGTCGCCATGCTGCGCGAGTTTCGATTTGTTCAGCAGTTACGAGGACCGTGGCCGCCAATTCAAGAAATTAGTGATAGGTTGAGAGGTTGAGCGTTGAGAGGTTGAGCCATTTGCTATCGCAAATGGGAAGAAATGTAGGGCCTAGCGAAGGACGAGGCGAGCCTCGTCCCTACAGCCTGGCCGCCTGTGACGACAAGACTATTATCCCCGAGCGCGCCAGCGTGAGGCTCAACCCCTCAACCCCTCAACCCCTCAACCTTTCACTCAACCCCTCAACTCCTCAACCCTCAACCCCTCAACCTCTCTATATTATGGCAAAAGAAAAGAACGACAATAACGAGATAGCGCAGCAGCAGTCGCTCGCCCAAAAGTGGGGCGACCCCTACATCTGGGGCATCTACTTCATGCTACTGGCTATCTCGGTGGTGGAGAGTTATAGCGCGAGCAGTCGCGAGATAGCCGCCAACGGCATCTATATGCCGCTCATCAAGCAGTTGATACTCTTGAGCATCGGCGTGGGTATCGTGTTTTTCATGTACCGCTTCGACTACGACAAGCCGGCCTTCCTCAACTTGATGATTGTGGGCTTGGCGGCGTTCACGTTGTTCACGCTGGTGTGGGTAATGTTTTTTGGCAAGACGATTAACGGAGCCCAACGCGCCATCTATCTGCCGGGCTTCACAATAATGCCGGCCGAGTTTGCCAAACTCTCGGTTGTCACGCTGCTGGCGTATATTCTGGCACGGTGCCAGACGGGCAACGGCGTGAGCAGCAACGGCACCATTCTGGCGGCTATCGTGGTGGGCCTCTACGGAGCGCTGCTTATCAAGAATGGCGTGACCAACACCATCCTGCTGATGTCTATCAGCGTGATCATGCTCGTCATTGGCGGTATTAAAATCAAGCGATTGGGCTTAATCTTTGTGATTTTTATCGTGTGTGGAGGCACATTCATGCTTCTCAAGAGCAGCAACGACAGCAAGGAAGAAAACCTGAAGGCCGCCGGCCAGGAGGTGGTGCTCACCGACGCCGACGGCCACGAGGTGGTGGTGCCGCCCAGCGCTGCCGAGCAGGAGGCGGTCGCGCCCAACTGGGGACGCTTCTCAACCTTCTTTGCCCGCATCCAACGCTGGCGCAACAGCGAGGACTTGATTGACCAAGAGATTGGCGGCAAGAACCAGCAGGAGATGTTCTCGCGCATGGCAATCGCCCACGGCGGCGTGCTGGGCGTGGGACTGGGACACTCACGCGAGTGCAGCCGCCTGCCGCTGGCCTTCAGCGACTATATCTTCTCGATTATCCTCGAGGAGGGCGGACTGGTGCTTGGCCTGTTTGTGTTGCTGCTCTACCTGTGGCTGCTGGCACGCGCGGCAATGATTGTGCAGCGGTCGCGGCGCGTGCTGCCGGCGTTGCTCATCATCGGCATGGCGTCGATGATTACCATGCAGGCCCTATTCCACATGGCAATCAACGTGGGCGTGTTTCCCGTGTCCGGCCAGCCGTTGCCGCTCATCAGCAAGGGCGGCACGAGCACGCTGGTGATCAGCATCGCCTTTGGTGTGATGCTCAGCGTGAGCCGCACCATCGCCAATTATAGCAACAAGACCGACAAAGTTGAGACGAGCACGTTGCCCGACGGCCTCGACGCCGAGAACCCCAGCCAAGTGCTCCCCCGCCACATCTGGAGTTGATTTTATTCAAGTGAAGGGTTGAGAGGTTGAGCGTTGAGAGGTTGAGCCATTTGCTATCGCAAATGGGAAGAAATGTAGGGCCTCGCCTTGGCGTGGCCGCCTGTGCGACAAGACTATTATCCCCGAGCGCTTGTAGAATTTATTCTGCCCACTTCGAGGCTCAACCCCTCAACAAATGAATCTCTCGTAAATTTACTAACGACTAACGACTAATGACTCTATGAGATACCTGATTAGCGGCGGTGGTACCGGCGGCCACCTCTTCCCCGCAATGGCAATCGCCGACGAATTGCGCCGTCAAGACCCCGAGGCTCAAATCCTCTTTGTGGGTTCCAACGGCAAGATTGAGATGCAGAAGGTGCCCGCCGCCGGCTACGACATCGTGGGTCTGCCCATCGACCGCGGCCTCGTGCGCGGCCTCGCGCTATCCAACCTGGGGCTGGCGTGGAAAGTGCCCGCCAGTCTATTGAAGGCGTGGCGCGCCATACGTCGCTTCCGGCCGGACATCGCCATCGGAGTGGGCGGCTACGCCAGCCTCGCCGCCCTCAAGGTGGCCCAATGGATGGGTATTCCCACCATCCTGCAGGAGCAGAACTCCTACGCCGGCGTCACCAACAAGTTATTGGCAGCCAAGGCTCTGAAAATCTGCGTCGCCTACGAGGGCATGGAACGCTTCTTCCCCGCCGCCTCCATCGTGCTCACGGGCAACCCGGTGCGCCACGCCCTGCTCGAGTGTGACGCCACGCCCGAGCAGGCTCGCGAGGCTCTCGGCCTCAAGCCGGACCTGCCCACCGTGCTCGTGGTGGGTGGCAGTCTGGGAGCACGCACGATCAACAACGCTATGATTAACGGCCTGGAGCGATTGGCCGCACGAGACGACATCCAAGTGTTGTGGCAAACCGGCAAGAAATATTGCCACGTCGAGGCTCGCGAGGCGATGCTCAAAACACGCCCCGCCAACGTCAAGCGCGTGGACTTCATCGACCGTATGGATCTCGCCTACCGCGCCGCCACCATCGTCGTGTCGCGCGCCGGCGCCAGTTCCATCAGCGAGTTGCAGTTGCTGGGCAAAGCCGCCATCCTCGTGCCCGCCACCTTTGTCGCCGAGGACCACCAACGCCACAACGCCGAGGCGCTCACCGGGCGCGGCGCCGCTGTGATGGTCGTCGACGACGATGCCCGCGACGCCCGCGAGGGCAACGCCGCCCGCGACGTGCTCGTCGACCGCATGATTGAACTGGCCCACGACCCGGAGCGCATCGCCGCCCTCGAGGCCGCCGCCAGACGTATGGCCCTCCCCGACGCCGCCGCCCGCATCGCCTCCCTCACCCTCTCCCTCCTCAACCGCCGATAGCATCACAACTGGTCATGAGATTATTGCAGGTAGCATTTATTTTAGTCTGCGTTGTGGCTAATGCCGCGGTAATGCCGCTGCCGCGGGACGGCGACCGGTTCGCGTGGCAACGGGTGGAGTGGCAGCCGCCGCTACAGGCATCGCCTATGGCACCCGACAGCCTGCTGCTGTGGGACTATAGCCACGCCGCCGAACTGGACCGCGACCGCGAGGTGC
>JAFTDD010000094.1 GCA_017454355.1 Muribaculaceae bacterium | reverse complement strand
TACGAGAGATTAAAATCTGCATAATAATATATACAATTGAACAAGAGGACAGGAGGATTATTTCCGGAAAGGAGAACAAGAGGGAAATAAGATATTTACGATAATTTACGTAAATTTACGAGAGATTAAAATCTGCATAATAATATATACAATTGACGCAAATAGACGTTGTCATTGACGAAATAGACGCTAACCAATTATTTTGGGGTTAGCGTCAATTCACGTCTATAACAATGTCAATTTCCGTCTATCTTAATTATGTTAGACAAAAAATTGACGATAATAGACGTTGTTATAGACGAAAATAGACGCGAAACAATTATTTTGGGGTTAGCTTCACGGGGATATTCGTTATATCAACAGTAAACCTTTCAAAAACTACATCAGGTAGTTTGCCGCGGTGCTGATTGACTCGTTGTTGAAGATGCGCTTGATTGTGTCGGCAAAGAGGCGCGCGATGCTCAGTACGGTGGCCTTCGGGCAGTCGCTGTTGTCAAACGGGATACTGTTGGTGAAGATGATTTCGTCAAGGGCGCTTTCCATCACCTTTTGCGAGGCGCTCTTGCCGGCATTGCTGTCGAAACTCATCACGGCGTGTGACGCGATAGCCCTGACGCTTGCCGCTCCGGCCTCTTTCATCATGTTGGCGGCTTTGCAGATAGTGCCGGCGGTGTCAACGAGGTCGTCGACGAGCACGATGTCACGTCCTTCCACTTCACCGATAATTGTCATTTTGTCAACAACGTTGGCTCGTGAGCGCTGCTTGTGGCAAAGCACGAGAGGCACGTCAAAATATTTAGCGAATGAGTTGGCGCGTTTTGCTCCACCCACGTCGGGCGAGGCGATGGTGAGGTTGGGCAGGTTGAGTTTCTGCAGGTAAGGCACAAAGACGCTGCTGGCGAAGAGGTGGTTGACCGGCACGTCAAAGAAACCTTGCAACTGGTCGGCATGGAGATCCATGGTGATAACGCTGTCGACGCCCGCGGCGCTGAGCAGGTTGGCCACGAGTTTGGCTGCGATTGACACGCGCGGCTTGTCCTTGCGGTCCTGCCGGGCCCAACCGAAGTAGGGGATAACCGCTGTGATGCGGGCCGCCGAAGCGCGCTTGGCGGCATCAATCATCAGCAGCAGTTCCATCAGGTTGTCGCTATTGGGGAATGTTGACTGGACCAGGAAAACCTCGGCTCCGCGAATCGACTCCTCGTAGTAAACCTCAAATTCACCATCGGCAAAGTGTGGAATGCGCATATTGCCTAACTCCACACCCAGCTCATTAGCAATCTCTTGGGCCAGGTAAAGGCTCTTAGTGCCCGAGAATACCTTGAAGTTGCTCATCTCATGTAAATGTTTATTGGGTGAAACCGTTGTGCAAAGGTAGTCATTTTCCGTCACAATTCAACACCATTTTTTAAAATTTATAGAAAAAAATGCAGATGCGAAACCGGGGCGACCCTTCTGGGCCGCCCCGGTGCTGTATGCTACGTGCCGAAGCACATCAATCCTCGTCCTGCTTGCTCTCCTCGTAGGCCTTGAGCAGAGCGCTCTGGATGTCGGCCGGCACGAGTTCGTAACTCGAGAACTTCATCGTGAACGATGAGCGGCCGCCGGTAATCGAACTGAGCGCGGTGCTGTAACTGGCGAGTTCCTTGAGGGGGATGCGGGCTTTGATGATTTCGAGGCCGTTGGCGCTCGACATATCCATCATGATGCCGCGGCGTCCCTGCAGGTCGCTCTGCACACCACCCATGCTGTCGCTGGGCAGCATCACCTCCACGTCATAAACCGGCTCAAGCACCTTGGGAGCGGCATTGCGGAATGCCATCGAGAAGGCGTTGCGAGCGGCCAGACGGAAAGAGATCTCGTTGCTGTCGACGGGGTGCATCTTTCCATCGTAGATACACACGCGCACGTCGCGTGCGTAACTACCGGTGAGGGGACCTTGCTCCATGCGGTCCATGATGCCCTTGACGATGGCGGGAATAAAGCGGGCGTCGATCGCTCCACCCACGATGCAGTTGTAGATGATGAGTTTGCCGCCCCACTCGAGGTCGATTTCCTGCTTATCCTTGATGTTCATCTTGTACTCCTGGTTGCCAAAGCGGTAGGTGTCAGGCTCGGGCATACCGTCGGTGTAAGGCTCGATAATCAGGTGGACCTCGCCAAACTGGCCGCTACCGCCTGACTGCTTCTTGTGCCGATAGTCGGCACGCGCAGCCTTGGTGATGGTCTCGCGATAAGGAATCTTCGGCTCCTCGTATTCGACCTGAATCTTGTCGTTGTTCTCGATGCGCCACTTGAGGGTGCGCAGGTGGAACTCGCCCTGACCGCTGACGATGAGTTGCTTGAGTTCCTTGCTCTGCTCGATGAGCCACGTCGGATCCTCCTCGTGCATGCGGTTGAGCACGGCACTGAGTTTCTCGGTCTCGCTCTCGTTGAGGGCACGGATAGCGCGCTGGAACTTGGGAGCGGGATATTCGATAAAGTCGAAGATATGCTCTGCACCCTTGTCGTTGAGTGTGTTGCCGCGGCGCACGTCCTTGAGTTTAACAGCGGCGCCGATGTCGCCGGCCACAAGGGTGTCGACCGGCGTCTTGACCTGCTGGCCACAGACGACGTTCATCTGAGCGATGCGCTCCTTGGTGCCGCGGTTGGCGTTGGTGAGGTCCATACCGGCCTTGAGCGTGCCGCTCATCACCTTGAAGTAACTCACTTCGCCGATGTGCGGCTCGATGGTGGTCTTGAAGAAGAACAAACTCACGGGAGCACTCGCGTCGCAAGCCACTTCCTCACCGGCGGTGTCGACGGGTGCGGGAGCCTCGGTTGCCATGGGCACGATCTCGCCAAGCAGTTCGAGCACGCGCGAGATACCCTTGTCGCTACCGCCGCTGCAGCACAACACGGGGAAGACGCTGCGGTCAAGAACGCTGCGGCGCAGGCCGTCGTGAATCTCCTGGTCGGTGAGAGGCTCCTCCATGAGGAACTTCTCCATCAAAGCCTCGTCGCTCTCGGCTGCGGCCTCGATGATTTGTGCGC
Source organism: Muribaculaceae bacterium (assembly GCA_017454355.1). Classification (GTDB taxonomy): domain Bacteria; phylum Bacteroidota; class Bacteroidia; order Bacteroidales; family Muribaculaceae; genus Sodaliphilus. The sequence continues at coordinate 6,166 of JAFTDD010000094.1, read as the reverse complement.
GGAACTCCTCGGCACGGTCAGCAAACTCGGCGGGGATGTCGCTTTCCACGGGCTTGCCGCCTTCTTTCTCCCACGTGAGTTGCTTCATGGCAATCACGTCGATGACGCTCTTGAAATTGGGGCCGCAGGCCACCGGGAACTGTGCGGGAACCACCTTGTTGCCAAATGCCTCGTGCAACTGGTTGATGGTGTTGTCAAAGTCGGCCTTCTCGGCGTCTAGTTTGTTGATGATGAAGATGAGTGGCTTGTTGAGGCGCGAAACGGTGCGGAAGGTGTTTTGGGTACCCACCTCAACGCCATACTGCGCGTCGACCACCAAGGCACCGGCCTCGGTGACACTCAGTGCGGTCACGGCGCTACCCACGAAGTCGTCACTACCCGGGCAGTCAAAGATGTTGAGTTTCTTGCCGCCATACTCAGCGTAGAGCATGGTGCTGAAGACCGAGTAACCGTACTCTTTTTCAACGGGGAAGTAGTCACACACCGTGTTGCCGGCATTGACGCTGCCGCGACGGTTGATCACGCCACACTCCATCAGGATAGACTCGGCCAGTGTGGTTTTGCCCGAGCCCTTACCTCCAATCAATGAGATGTTGCGAATCTCATTAGTCTGATAAACTTTCATGAAAGGTTCTTAAGAATTATTGTATATACTTATTAATCAATTAGATAGTGGTTGCATAATTTGACATCGCGTCGCTTTATAGAGCGCCACGATACAAATTCGACCACAAAAATAGCAATAAAGGTTGAAAAAACGAGCGTTTTTGCAAAAAAAATCTTCTTTTTTTTATAATTTTGCACTGAATATGGCAGGCATATATGTGCATATACCTTTCTGCAAGTCGCGGTGTGCCTACTGTGACTTTTATTCCACAACGCTCGGTAACGTGGCGATGTGGCGATATGTTGACGCTATCTTAGCCGAGGCGCAACTGCGGGCCGATGAAATCGAGCAACCCGTCGAGACAGTCTATTTCGGTGGCGGGACGCCCTCAATGTTGCCGCCGGAGTTGATTGAGCGCCTTGTGGCCGGGCTGCGTTTGCGAGACTTGGATTGCCGTGAAATGACCATTGAGGTAAATCCCGATGACGTGACCGCCGAGCGCGCGGCTGCTTGGCGTGAGATGGGCTTTAACCGGGTGAGCATGGGAGTGCAGAGTTTTGTCGATGAGGAACTGCGTGCCGTTGGGCGCCGTCACACCGCCCATCAGGCCCGTCAAGCCATCGATACACTTCGCTCCGCGGGTTTCGATAATCTTAGCGTCGACTTGATTTTTGGCTTGCCGGGGCAAACGGTAAAGTCTTGGCAAACGAGTCTCAACGTCGCGTTGTCCGTCAGACCGGAACATCTGTCGGCCTATTGCTTGAGTTATGAGCCGGGCACCGCCCTCTGGCAACAACGGGAAAGGGGGGAGGAGGTCGAGGCCACAGAGCCGATGGTTGAGGAAATGTACAACTTGTTACGGCGCGCGTCAACCGACGCTGGATATGAGCACTACGAAATCAGTAATTTCGCTCTGCCCGGACGCTATTCCCGTCACAACAGTTCCTATTGGGACGGCACACCATATTTGGGCCTCGGCGCCGGGGCACACAGTTTCGACGGCTTGTGGCGGCGGCACATCAATCCGGCTGACATCGCCGCCTTTGAGCGAGATGTGCTTGAGAGGGGAGAAGTCAGTGGGGAGGACGATGTGTTGGGAAAGGAGGAGCGCTATGAGGAAATGGTGATGCTTGGCCTGCGCACGGTTGCCGGTATTGACTTGAACAGGCTGGAGAGAGTTCTGGGTGCTGACTATCGCCAACGGTTGCTTGCCGGCGCCGCCGCTCATCTGGCCGATGGATTGTTGCTGCGAGCCGGCGATTGTCTAAGGCTCAGTGCCACCGCTCTGCTACGCAGCGACATGATAATTCGAGATATTATTTAATTAATGAGTTGAGAGCAAAACGGCCGAGTGGTGTGCAAAACGTCCGTGCCGGTTTTGAAAAATTAAACGACCAATGATTGACTTAAACCGTTTCTTGAAAGCCCAGGCCGGCAACGTCTATGAGACAGCGCTAATGGAGGTGCGGCAGGGCAAGGCCACCGGCCATTGGATCTGGTACGTTTTCCCACAGATGCTTGGCCTTGGTGATAGTGGAATGAGCAAATATTACGCGATAGCCGACAAGCCCGATGCCGAAGCATATCTATCGGAGCCTACGTTGGGGGCGCGCCTGCGCGAAATCAGTGCCGCCTTGCTCGAAGTGGAGGGGCGTACGGCCGTGCAGATTTTCGGCAAGCACGATGTCGCAAAACTACATTCCAGCATGACGCTGTTTGACGCTGTCTGTCCGGACGATGTGTTTGCCGCTGTGCTTAATCGCTACTTTGAGGGCAACCGTTGCGTGACCACCATTGAACTGCTCAAAGAGGCGACATCGGCGCCTCCACCGATTGCCGCTCCAAGCGTCACCCCAACCGGCGCATCCGCGCCTGCGGCCGCGCAACCGCGCAAGCGTTCTCTGTGGAGGCGCGTGACAAACTGGTTTAAGCGATAGTGCCGTTTGGTGATAAAAAATAACCCATTCATCGAAATCAAATAAATAGTTTCATTTTTTTTTGGTAATTTTGCAGTTAAACAATACTTCGGTAAAAAAATGAAGAAGTGCTATAAATAATTGTTTCGCGTCTATTTTCGTCTATAACAACGTCTATTATCGTCAATTGTATATATTATTATGCAGATTTTAATCTCTCGTCAATTTACGTAAATTATCGTAAATATCTTATTTCCCTCTTGTTCTCCTTTCCGGAAATAATCCTCTTGTCCTCTTGTCTAAAATTTTATGCGATTTATATTTATTAATGGATTTACATCAATTTACGGGAATTTACGAGAAAATAAACTTGCGGAATCAATGAAATAAAGATAGGCGGAAATTGACGTTGTTATAGACGTGAATTGGCGCTAACCCCAAAAATTACCGAACTATTGAGTAAAAAGCATTAATTTGCAAAATATCAACGATATGAAGAAGAATATATTTATTGCGGCGTTGGCTCTTGTGAGCATTACCGCGACAGCCGAGCAGACGCTCAATGTGTGGACAGGCAACGTGCGTTGGGCTTTCCCGGCCGGCGACGTTGGCGAGATGCGATATGCGGATGGAGCCTCACTCACCGTAATGGGCAAGACATTTGCGGTGGCCGACATCGATAGCATTACCGTTAATGACGACGCTGTGGTGGAGGGAAATATTCTTGTCACCTATAGTGGCGAGACGGCAACTGTTGCCGTTGCCGGCAATATTGCCTCTACCATTACCGCCGGTGTTGAAGGCGCTCACGTGACAGTCAACCAAGACGCGACGGTTGCCACAGAGTATGTCTATACCCTGCAAGGCACCAGCACCGATGGTTCTTTCTACACTGAGGGCTCCTATAAGATTACGTTGGCTCTCAATGGCCTGACGTTGCACAATCCGAGCGACGCGGCCATCAATGTGCGCAATGGCAAGCGCATCGCGGTGGAACTCACCGGCACCAACACGCTCACCGACGGCACCGGTGGGCCGCAGAAGGCCTGCTTTGCCGTTAAAGGCCACACCGAGTTCAAGGGTGGCGGCACGCTAAACATCACCGGCAACACCGCTCACGCATTCTGGGGTAAAGAATATGTTGAGGTGAAGAAAACCGTTGGCGCCATCAATATCCTCGGGGCGGTCAAAGACGGCTTCAATATCAATCAATATTATTTGCAGAATGGTGGCACAGTCACCATTCAAGGCACGGGCGATGACGGCCTGCAGGTAAGTTACGAGACCGACGACGATGACGTTATCATCGAGGACGTTGAGAACACAGGCAGCATTACGCTCAAGGGCGGCACGCTGCGCATCATCATGACGGCTGACGGCGGCAAGGCGCTCAAGGCCGAGGGCGATATCGACACGAGCGGCGGCACGCTCGACATCGTGCAGAGCGGCAACATCGTGGTTGACGGCAGCGACATCAGTTACCCCACTAGCGTCAAGGCCGGCGGCAACATTAATATCACCGGCGGCACCGTGACCATTGAGAACACTGCCGCCGGCGGCAAAGGCCTGAATGCCGATGGCGCCATCAATATCAATGAGAGTAACGCCACAACGGTGATTGACGTGAAGGCCAACGGCAAAGGAGGAACAGCCGAGACCAGCAGTTCCTCTACCGGAGAAACGGCCAAATCATATAAACTCTATGTCTCCCTGCCGCAAAACGGCGGTGGGGGAGGCGGCCGCCCGGGCTCGGGAGGCAGTGCCTGGAGTAAGGTTTACCTTTACAAGAGCGACGGCACACTAGTGCAGCAACTCACAAGTTCGGTAACCAAATCCAGCGGCGCATCAAGTGCCACGTTTTATTATTATGACTTCGGTGCCGCGACTTCCGACACTTATTACTTCAAGAGTGACAACTACACCGGCGGCGGTGGCTGGGGTGGCGGCACCACCTACACTATCCGCAGCGTCGAGGTGAGCGGTCCCGGTGATGGCACCGACGTCTATTACACCATCACCAACAGTTACACCACCAGCGGCAGCACGCGCACCTATCAGGTGACCAATGTCACGGGTACCTACGGCGGCACGAGTGACACCAGCGAGGACACCGGCACCGGCTACAATGCGAGCGGCATCAAGGCCGACGGCAACGTCACCATAGCCGGCGGCACCGTCACGGTGGCCAATAGCGGCGCGATGAGCAAGAGTATCAAGAGCAAGGCAACGGTGAGTGTCAGCGGCGGCGACATTACTCTCACACCCTCTGGCGCGATGATGGTAATCAGCGGCGATGCCGGCTATAGCAGCGGCGTTAAGGCGTTGGACTTCGTGCAGAGCGGCGGTTCGCTGACGATTAACTCGAGCGGCACGGCCGGCAAGGGCATCAGTGCCAACAACGATGTGACTGTGAGTGCAGGCACGCTAAAGGTGACCAACACCGGTGCCGGCCAGTATGTGGGCAGTGCGCGCTACACCGCCAAGGGTCTTAAGGCCGACCGCAACATGTCGCTCACCGGCGGCACTATTACGGTCGCGACCACCCAGAACGGTGCCAAGGCAATCAAGGTCAACGGCACCTATACGCAAGGCACAAGCGACGGCAGTGGCCCAACGCTGACGCTTTCCACCCAGGGCTCGCGCTTTACCAATGGCACAAGCACCGGTGGTGGTGGCGGCGGTATGGGCGGCAAGACCACCGGTCAAGGCGGCGCCGCCAAGGGTCTTAAGGCCGAGGGACCCGTCACCATTCTGGGCGGCACCACCGAGGTGAGCACCAAGGCCGACGGCGGTGAGGGCATCGAGAGCAAGACGAGCGTCACCATCAGTGGCGGTCAGCACTATCTGGCCTGCTACGACGACTGCATCGGCAGTAACGGCAACATCTACTTTAATGGCGGTGTTACCGTGTGTTGGAGCAACGGCAACGACGCTGTCGACTCCAACTCCGGTCGCAGCGGAGCCATCACCATCGGCGACGGCGCTGTGCTCGCCTACAGCACCAAGGGCGGTGCCGAGGAGGGCTTTGACTGTGATAACAACAGTTATATCCAGATTACCGGCAAGGGTATCGCCATCAGCGCCGGCGGCAGCCAGGGTGGCGGCGGCTGGGGCGGCAGTTCGTCCATCAGCAATGCCGCGCAAGGCTATTACCTGAGCACGTCCTCGCTCAGTTTCAGCGCCGGCCGGTATTATGTGCTGGGTGACAGCAGCGGCAAGAACCTGGTGACATTCTCCTTCCCGAGCACCGTCTCGAGCAGCCTCAGCCTCTTCACGGCGACCGGTATGGTGAAGGGTAGCAGTTACAACGTGCGATGGCTCACCTCTGCGCCCACCGACGCAACAACCGCTTTCCACGGCATCTATTTGGGCAGTTCCACCACGGCATCCAGCAGCAACCAACTAACGTCTTTCACCGCCCAATAAAAAAGCGTTTTAGTCTTGTAGGGGCAGAATAAATTCTGCCCCTACACTCTAACAACTTGACTGCTTGCGAGAAATTTAACCCAACTTCAACAAGCATTGTCTGCTATTTGGCTGTTCTATAGTGGATTTGCTTTTTGGGATTTGGTCGTGGGTACTACAGATTTTTCAGTGGGGGGGGAGATGTCGGCTTGATGGTGTAGTGTTTGAATGGGATGTG
>JAFTDD010000093.1 GCA_017454355.1 Muribaculaceae bacterium | reverse complement strand
TCCACGACCTGCTCAAAGGTCACTTCTTGCTTCTTTCTTGCCATAGTGAAAAGTCTGTTGGTTGGTTAATCGTGGCAAAGGTAACTAATTCCGATGACTTTTCATTCACTTTGGCGAAAGCCGTTCATGTCCGTTTCATAAGAATAACGCCAACCTCCAGCAGGCTTTTTAACTGGTAAATGAGTAATAGGATGATACACATCATACCTTGGGCCATTACCCGTCCCTTGTGAAATGTTATCGGCAAAAAATAAGCCACGTGAATCCACTCTACAATAATGCTTGGAGGCGTAAATAGGAGAACTCTCATTATATTGTGAGAAAAAGGCCTTCATTCCTTCTTCTATTGCTCCAAAATCCGTTCCATGAATCTTCTTTAATCTATCATATTCATAATATATATCATCCAATCCTTCCTTTTTTTGTCTCCATTTACATGAATTATCATTTATGAAATCTTTTGATTTTGCATATACTAACATATATTCATGGTTCACACCAATGAAAGTCCCAATGTGTTTTTTGCCTTGTCTCCATATTAATTGGGCGATGAAATTTCGTTCGCCAAAAACCTCATCGCAAAGGAGTTTTAGGTTGGCTTGCTCGTTGTCGTCGATAGAGATAAAGATAACGCCGCGGTCGCTAAGGAGTTTCTTTGCGATGCGTAGGCGCTTGCTCATAAACGAGAGCCATTTACTGTGGCGGTAAGTGTCCTCGCTATCTACATAACTGTCGTTGTAGACGAAATCCTTGTTGCCGGTGTTATATGGCGGGTCGATATAGATTACGTCGATTTTGCCGGCATGGGTATAGGCAAGCGTGGTGAGCGCTTCGAGGTTGTCACCCTCGATGAGGATGTGGTTGGGGGCACCGGGGTTGTCGCTGATGATGGCGCGCTCCTTGACTTCGGTGAGTACGGGCAATTCGTCACGCAGTCGTTCCTCGACGTCCTCGGGTTTATTTTCCCAAACTAGGCCGTAAGTCTTGTCGGTGCGGAGCAATTCGAGCAAGGCGGCGCGTTCGTCGTCAGTGAGGCCGTCGATGGTGGAGACGCGTCGGATAAGGTTGGCTTTGGTTTCCGCGTTCATACCTGCTGTTACGGTTGGCGCTGCGGCTCCCTGCGGCACCATTATTACACATAAAAAGCGTGAGAGCCTTAAATCAGCATGTTCACGCTTCCTCAGTCTACCACAACATTGTCGCCATGAACAATAGCACGATTAGAACTTCTCACGCTAGTATATAAACCCTAAACCTCACACCACCGATGGTGGCATGAGGTAGGTGAATATACACCCATGAGCATTCATCGTAACTTCGTCTTTTGGCGACTTCTTTTGTGGTAGTTTAGGAAGCCAAAGAACAAAGCGTCAATAAACGCTTTTATAAATAATATTTCGTGTGACGGCGGATGTGCAACCTCTTCGAGGTAGCAGACGTGTGGGAAGTCCCGAAGCCCTCAGGCAGGCACCTACAACATCAACCAGATGTTTTTGTAAAACCTCTGGCGAGGTTTGTGCAACCTGCTGGCGTGGGTTGTCGTCGCCGCGCGTCCGGGTAAGGCCGGGGCGGCCCGGTAATTGACGGGAGGTGGATTTTCGTGAGTTATCGGAATTTTCCGCGCGTCCCGATGTCACGTTGCAAAATTAGTGAAAAAGGTCGGTATGACAAAATCCGGCGACGTTTTTTTTGAAAAACATCGCGAGGATGGGCAGCGCGAGTGGGCCGAGGCCTCCGAGGGGGCCTTCGAATGGGGACGGTTCTTCTGTTTCAGCCGCTACGCGGTGAAACAGAAGAACCGTCCCCGTGATTCACGCGGTGAAACAGAAGAACCGTCCCCGTGATTCAGAAGAACCGTCCCCGTGATTCAAAAAAGTGTTGCTCCAGCATGCTGCCTCACTACTTTCGGTACAATAGTGACAGGAGTCACCGTGTATTCGTAGGGTACAGTGACAGCGGCACCAATGGAAGATGGCAGGTTATATGCTTCCGCGATGTAATTATCAGATTTCCAAGTCACTGCAGTGGCATCACGCTGACTGAAATAATTCGTGACACCTTTGTCGAAGTAATTACCCTCTATAAGGAATTCTGAGTTCATACAGGGTCGTCGACTTCAGAGCATGAAGTCATGGCTGCCCCCGTGAGGCCGCAGGAAATCAGGATAGAGGCAATCCATAATAGACTCTTTTTCATGTTCTCGCCTATTCTTATATTATTTGTAATCTGATTTTTCACTTGCGGGGGCGGACGCGGGGCACGGGGTGAGGGTGGGAGGGGGCCGTGGGCGGCGTGTTGCCGCGAGCGACGCGGCGGTGGGTGCGGATGTAACTGTAGCCGGCACGGTCGAGGTGGGTACGCAGCAGGCACAGGCTATCGAGATAGGCCACCGCGCCGGTCGCAGTGCCTGTGGTGGCGATGTAGCCATACACGCGGCGCGGCGTCAGCGCCGAGTCGCCCTGCACTGTCAGGCGCGTCCACCCGTCATAATTGGTGTTGCGCATCATGAAACTCGTGGTGCCGTCATCATAGTCGATAGCGAGCATGACGTTCACTTGGGTTTGCAGCGCGACGAGTTTAAAGTCTATTTCATAGCGGTCGCCGGGTGCCTTGTCTCGGTCGCTGCCGGCCTCAAAGGCGACGTAAGTCGCCACGCCCAATGCCGGCGCCAGCATCAGTTCGCGCGCCGGCAGTTGCCACAGGTCGGCCGTGTCGCCCACCGCGGCGTAGCGCCGCGGCCCGCGCGGCTCGTTGTGGCTACGGCTGCGGTCAATGCCGGCCATCTCGGCCTCGCGTTTCTCGAGTCGCTCCACGGTGCGGCTCAGCACGTCTTGGTAGACCTGCATATTGTGGGCATACCACACGAGCGACGTGTCATAGTCGGCCATGGTGTAGCCGTTACGCTCCACTACGCTGGTCTTCAGCGCCAGCCGCACGCTGTCGTTGGGGAAGTCATGGCTATGCTGCTCCACATAGGCATCGGCCACGAGCATATCAGCCATGATGTCTGCCATGTCGTCCTCGTTGATGACGCCATCCGGCGTCTTGGAGCACGCAGCGGCGAGCAACAAGAGCAAGGGTACGAGCCTTCGTCTCGCAATACTAAGCAATGTGTCACTTTGTGGCAACTTCATCAATCTGCTCGTCTGTTTTAGTTTCATCGTCATCGCTGCCGCCGAGTTCGCGAGCGTAGAACAGGATGAGCACGATAACGCTCACGGTGAGTGCCGCGTCGGCGATGTTGAAGATGGGTTGGAAGAACACAAAGTGTTCGCCGCCCACCATAGGCATCCACTGCGGCCACGTCCATGAGGCGAGCGGGAAATAGAGCATATCCACCACGCGGCCGTAGAGCAGCGGCGCGTAGCCTCCGTCCGGCGGGAACATCTGCGCCACATGTATATAACTCGACTCGTCGAAGATCTGGCCGTAAAACACACAGTCGATGGCGTTGCCGGCGGCTCCGGCGGTGATGGCGGCGATACACGCCACATATCCACGGGAGGCTGTCGCGTCATTACGCAGGCGCCACAGGTACCAGGCGAATAAAGTCACAGCCACCAGGCGGAAGCACGTCAGGAACAGTTTACCGCCCAACTCCCACCCGAAGGCCATGCCGTTGTTCTCAATAAACTGCAGTTTGAACCACGACGTGATTTCCAACGCCTCGCCATAATAGAAGTGGGTCTTCACCCAAATCTTCAACGCCTGGTCAAGAACGATAACAGTCACGATAATGGCGAGAGCCAACAGGCCGTGATGGGGATTCACTGACCGGGCGGAGGGGTCTCCGCCCGGCTTGGGCATACCGGGGTCTCCGCCCATATTGGACATAACGTCAGCCACGGCGGTTGCGCTCTTCGATTTCTTTGCCCTCGATTGAGAGGGTGGCGTGAGGCACAGCCAGTAGGCGTCCCTTGGGGATGAGTTTGCCCGTGATGCGGCACACGCCATAGGTCTTGTTCTCGATGCGCACCAGCGCGGCCTTTAGTTTCTTGATAAAGGCCATCTGGCGCTGGGCCTGCATGGCGGCGTCTTCTTTCTCGCGAGTGGAGGCACCCTCCTCGAGCATTTTGAATGTTGGGTCGCTCTCGTCAACGTGCAGTTTTTCCACACATTGGTCCACGATGGCCTGCGCCTCGTCGATTTGTTTGAGGATTAACTCTTTGAATTCTTGCAGTTCCTCGTCGGAATAACGTACTTGTTGTTCAGTTGCCATATCCGTTTTCTATAGTTTCCAATTTCCATAGTTATCCTATTGTTTATATGGAAATTAGTGTTAATAATTCACGCTTTGACTACCTTGACTGCGAGGCTCCATCCATCCATATCGAGGACGGTGACGCCGGGCTGCCCCGGCTGCAGCGGCGCCACCGTGATGGCGGCGGCGAGCACCTGCGAGGCAATCATGTCGCCGTGGGCGGCAATCGCCTCGTCGGTGTGCGGGTCGGGAGCAATGGTGAGGTTGATTTTGTCGGTAATCTCAAAGTCGGCCGCCTTGCGGATGTTTTGCACGCGGTTCACCAGTTCGCGAGCCATGCCCTCGCGCTGCAGTTCCGGCGTGACGGTGATGTCGAGTGCCACAGTCAGGCTGCCGTCGCTGGTGACGAGCCAGCCCGGGATGTCCTCACTGATGATTTCCACATCGGCCAGTTCAACACGTTGCGGCTGTCCGTCGACGACAATCGTCGCGGCGCCGTCGCGCTCCATAGCGATAATGTCGGGCTGCGGCATCGATGTCAGCGCGGCAGCCACGCCCTTCATCAGTTTGCCGAACTTCGGGCCCAGTTTCTTGAAGTCGGGCTTGACGCGCTTGACCAGCACTCCGCTGTCGCCGTCAACAAGTCGCACCTCCTTAACGTTCACCTCGCTCTTGACCAGATCGGCAATCGCCGTTACACGCCGGCGCTGCTCGTCGTCGAGCACGGGCACCATCACCGCTTGCAGCGGCTGTCGCACCTTGAGGTCGCTCTTGCGACGCAGCGCGAGCACCATCGACGTCAAGTCTTGCGCCAATTGCATACGCGCCTCAAGGTCGGCATCCACGAGCGAATTGTCTGCTTCGGGGAAGTCCGTCAGGTGTACGCTCAGCGTGTCGTCCTGCGAGAGGTCGCGGTAGAGCATATCGGCGTAGAACGGAGTGATGGGCGCGATGAGTTTCGACACCGTGAGCAGGCAGCAGTGCAGCGTCTGATAGGCGGCAAGTTTATCGGCCGTCATCTCGCCGGACCAGAAGCGGCGGCGATTCAAGCGGACATACCAGTTGCTCAAATGGTCGATAACAAACTCGCTGATCGCTCTTGCCGCACGCGTGGGCTCAAAATTGTCAAGTTCGGCGCGCACTGTGGTCACGAGGCTGTTGAGGCGCGATACAATCCAGCGGTCAATCTCCGGGCGCTCGGCCACCGGCACCGCGGGAGCCGCGGAATCGAAGCCGTCCACGTTGGCGTAGAGCGTGAAGAACGAATAGGTATTCTGCAGCGTGCCGAAGAATTTGTTCACCACCTCGATGACGCCTTTGGGGTCAAACTTGAGGTTATCCCAAGGCGCGCTGTTGCTCACCATATACCACCGCAACGGGTCGATACCGTAGTTGTTGATAGCCTCAAACGGGTCAATGGTATTGCCCTTGCGTTTACTCATCTTCTCGCCGTCCTTGTCAAGCACGAGGCCGTTGGAGATGACGCTGCGGAATGCCACGCCGTCCTTGACCATGGTGGCGATGGCGTGAAGGGTGAAGAACCAACCGCGCGTCTGGTCGACGCCCTCAGCGATAAAGTCGGCCGGGAAGAACGAGCCACCGTCAATCAGGTCGGCGTTCTCAAACGGATAATGCAACTGGGCGAACGGCATGGCACCGCTGTCAAACCACACGTCAATCAGGTCAGTCTCGCGCCTCATCGGTTGTCCCTTGCTGCCCACGAGCACGATGTCGTCAACATAGGGGCGGTGCAAGTCGATACGGTCGTAGTTCTGCTCGCTGTAGTCGCCGGGGGTGAAGCCCTTGTCGCGCAGCGGATTGCTCGCCATCAGGCCTGCGGCGACGGCTTCATCAATGGCTTGATAAAGTTCGGCCACCGAGCCGATGCAGCGCGTCTCGCCGTCCTCGGCGCGCCAGATGGGCAGCGGAGTGCCCCAATAGCGGCTGCGACTCAGGTTCCAGTCGTTGAGGTTCTCCAGCCACTTGCCAAAGCGGCCCGTGCCGGTGTGCTCAGGCTTCCACAGGATTGAGCGATTGAGTTCAATCATGCGGTCACGCATGGCCGTGCTGCGGATAAACCAACTGTCGAGCGGATAATAGAGCACGGGTTTATCGGTGCGCCAGCAGTGCGGATAGTTGTGAATGTGCTTCTCGAGTTTGAAAGCGGTGCCTTGCTGCTTCATGCGCAGGCTCATGTACACGTTCAGGTCCTCGTCATTCGTGGCTGACACCTCGTCGTACACATTGTTAACGGTGTACTTGGGGTCGTAAGCGTTCTTGACATATCGTCCGGCATACTCCTTATATAATTCGGTGTCAACAAACCGCTTGACGAATTGCGGATCGAGATCATCGATGACAAAATACTTGCCCGTGAAATCAACCATCGGACGCGTCTCGCCGGCAGCCGTCACCATAAACAGAGCCGGCACTCCCGCGGCACGCGCCACGGCGGCGTCGTCGGCACCGAATGTCGGGGCGATGTGCACCACGCCCGTACCGTCGTCAGTGGTGACATAGTCGCCGGGGATAACGCGGAAGGCCTTGTCGGCGGCATCGGCAATCGAGCCGTCGTCATTCTTGACGATGGGCTTCACCCAGGGGAAGAGTTGGCGATAGCGCATTCCCAACAGTTCATTGCCGGTAAATCTCGCGATTACCTTCCACGGGATAATCTTGTCGCCGGCTTTGCAGCCGTCCAACGGTAACTCGGCGCCCTCGGGCTTAAAATAGGCGTCCACACGCGCCTCGGCCACGATATAGGTGGCGGGTTGGCCGGTGTAGGGGTTATAACTCTCGATGGCCACGTAGTCGATTTTTGGCCCCACGCAGAGCGCGGTGTTGCTTGGCAACGTCCACGGCGTGGTGGTCCAGGCGAGCACTTTAATGCTCTCAAAGCCCTGGTCGGCAGCGGCGAGAATGCGTTGCACGGCGGGGTGACCGTCGGCGATGACATCAAACTGAGCGGTCGCCGTCTGGTCCTTCACGTCGCGGTAGCAGCCCGGCAGGTTCAACTCATGCGAACTGAGGCCTGTGCCGGCGGCCGGCGAGTAAGGTTGGATGGTATATCCTTTATACAGCAGGCCCTTGTCGTAGAGTTGCTTGAGCAGCCACCACAGGGTCTCGATATAACTGTTTTTATAAGTGATATAGGGGTTGTCGAGGTCCACCCAATATCCCATACGCCGCGTGAGGTCGGTCCACTCGCCGGTGTAGCGCATCACCGAGCGACGGCATGCGGCGTTGTAGTCCTCCACACTGATAGTGCGGCCAATGTTCTCTTTGGTGATACCCAATTCTTTCTCCACGCCTAGTTCCACGGGCAGGCCGTGAGTGTCCCAACCGGCCTTGCGGCGCACCTGATAGCCCAGCATCGTCTTGTAGCGGCAGATGACGTCCTTGATTGTGCGGCCCATCACATGGTGAATACCGGGCTTGCCGTTGGCGCTGGGCGGACCCTCATAAAACACAAATGACGGCGCGCCCTCGCGCAGCGCGATGCTGCGGGCAAAAACGTCCTCAGCGTCCCATCGGCGGAGCATCTGTTCGCCCACCTCGGGCATCGACAGTTTCTTTCGTTCGTTGAACTTCTTCATATATGCTAATTTTGCCAATTTTATCAAATTAAACGAATATTTCCAAATTAAACCGCAAAATTACAAAATTCCCTCCAAACCGCCAAATTAGTCATCAGTCAATAGCCGTTAGAAATCAGATTATGATGGCACATTTTTTGCATACGACCTATAAACAACTAACGACTATGATGAAACAAAAATCAAAAAAACATGCCCGCTACCTCAAGCGTGCCATCCGCCGCGCCCGCCGCCACCTGCCGCAGCCCGCGCCGGCGGGTGCCTCGTCTCCGCTCGGCCGTATGCTCAACGGCGTCACCTCATTGCTGCGCCACAATTCCCTGCGCGGTTCCCTCGTCCCCTTCCGGCGCGCGACCCACCCCGTCCCTACCTATGACGAGCGCGATGGCCGCCAACTTGCCGACGCATGCCGCCAAGCCATAGCCTCGATGCGCGACCAACTCTTCGACCGCCTGTTTGCCGACCTCCTAAAGGCCACCCTGTCACGCAGGAAATCTCTCGTACTTCCCCACTCTTCCATTTAAATTAGCGCCACGCTGTCGCGTGGGAAATCTTTCAAGATTCTTATTTATTACTGTCCGGTAAATTAACTGTAGGGCCTCGCCTTGGCGTGGCCGTATTATAGCAATTTAGGCGCCTTTGTCATTGTCGGGGCTTACTCTATGGCCTCGCCTTGGCGTGGCCATAGAGCCCCCGATAGGGGGCGACAGCACATAGGCGGGGGCGCTAGCCCCCGTAAACAGGATGGGCAGAATAAATTCTGCCCCTACAAGTAACCAAAGCCCCGTAGGGGCGACAGTCTCCGCACGTTTCTGTCGCCCTTACAGGGCTTTGTTTGAGAAAAAACTCACACCATAGTCACGGGGGCTCGCGCCCCCGCCTAGGAACTGTCGCCCCTGACGGGGCTCACATTTGTCGCCGCTTGCGGCCACGCCAAGGCGAGGCCCTACAGTCTTTGACAATCCTAATGGATTTTACCGGACAGCAATTATTATTTATATGGTTTGTCAATGCCAATTGTCCAACTTTAGATGTTAGTTGATGTAGGGAGGGGGAAAGTAAAAAAATTTTGGTATTTGGGCGAATTGTCGTAACTTTGCAGGCTGAAAGAGTTACGACTTTTTCTATGACATAAATTTCCATAAATTTTTCATAAATATATCCCGTGAATTATCGTGAGCCGAAATGTTTTACGGATATTCACGGGAGAGTGAGAAATTGAGATTATTTGTGATAATTCGTATTTACAGTAACGACTAACGAATAATAACTAAAATAACAACGTTTTTTATGATCAACGCTCAAGACATCAAGAACGGCACCTGCATCCGCATGGACGGCCGCCTGTACTTCTGCATCGAGTTCCTGCACGTCAAGCCCGGCAAGGGTAACACATTCATGCGCACCAAACTCAAGGACGTCGTGGACGGCCGCGTGCTGGAGCGCCGCTTCAATATCGGTGAGAAACTCGAGGACGTTCGCGTGGAACGCCGCCCCTATCAGTTCCTCTATATGGACGGCGATGACGCCATCTTCATGAACCAGGAGACATACGAGCAAATCCCCATCAGCAAGGAACTCATCACCGGCGCGCCTTACATGAAGGAGAGTGACATCGTGGAGGTCGTCAGCGACGCCAGCACCGAGACTATCCTCTTTGCCGAGATGCCTGTCAAGACGCAACTCACCATCACCTATACCGAGCCGGGTGTGAAGGGCGACACGGCCACCAACACGCTCAAGCCCGCCACCGTCGAGACCGGCGCCGAGGTGCGTGTGCCGCTGTTTGTCAACACCGGCGAAGTCATCGAGGTTGACACGCGCGACGGCTCCTACCAGGGTCGCGTCCGCTGACACTAAAGTTTCTGAGAACCCTGAGAATTCTAAGGATTCTAAGTTTTCTAAGAATTCTAAGAATTACCGTCAATGCTCCCACGTGAGACATCCAGAATTGTCATGATGCTCGTCGCCTTCTTGGCGGCGAGCGTTGTGGCTATGGCCCAATCGAGGGGTGACGGCCGCAACGACGAGAAGGACAAGAAAAAGAACGAGTGGATTGACCCCAAGACGCGCGCCTGGACGGCAACCGAGCCGCTGGGCCTGCGCTACGAAGCGCCGGTCGACACTCTGCCTGACGACTACCACCTGACGGCGCTGGCCACGGCGCCGTCAATCGCGTGGGCCACAACGGGCAACTATGGCGCGCCGGGCATCAACATGGTGTTCTTGCAACGGCCCGCGATGAGCGACTTCTTTATGGAAGACGCCATCACGCCGTGGCGCCATAGCGCTTGGAGCCAGATCTATTATAACTCGCGTGTGCCGGTGACTATGGCCAGTTATAGCACCGGCGGCAACAAACAGACCAACCAGGATCGCACGCGCGTCGACTTCAGCGGCAACGCGTCGCGCACCGTGCAGGTGGGCGGAATGATTGACTACGTCTATAGCAAGGGCAGTTACAATTATCAGGCCGACAAAGACTTCTCGTGGGGGCTGAACGGCAGTTACTTGGGCGACCGCTATGAATTGCAGGTCAACCTTGGCAACTACAGTTACACCACAAAGGAGAACGGCGGCATCACCGACGACCGATATATCACCGACCCCGCAGCCGTACAAGGCGGAGACACGCGGGTTGACTTCAAGAGCATACCCACTCGCCTGACCGATACCCACAACACGCTCAAGGGGTTCCACGTGATGGTCAACAACCGCTATAAGGTGGGCTTCTACCGCAACGTGCGCGACAGCATCAAGCCCGACAGCATCATCTCACGCACCTACGTGCCCGTCACTTCGTTTATCTGGACACTGGAGGCGCGCACGGCGCGCCACCGCTTCCTCAACGGCAGCGCAAGCGAGGACGCCGACTTTTTTGACACAAACTACCTGAGCACAAGCGGCACCGACGAGACCACCAAATTCTGGTCGCTGCGCAACACGTTGGGCGTGTCGCTGCTCGAGGGCTTTAATCGTTGGGCCAAGGCCGGCATAGCCATCTTTGCCACCCACGAGATGAGGCGTTACACCCAGGTGAGCGACACCATCACCGGCCGCGTGACGCCACTGCCCGAAGGGCTCACCGCCGTACCCGATGGCATCGAGGCCCGGCACACTGACCAGTTGCTGTGGATTGGCGGTCAGTTATCAAAGCAACAGGGCGCACTGCTGCGCTACGACGTGAAGGCACGCTTTGGCATCGTGGGCGACGCGGCGGGCGAGATTGATGTCACAGGGCGTGTGGACACTCGTTTCGCGCTACGGCGCGACTCGGTGCGCGTCACCCTCGATGGCTACTTCCGCAACACGACGGCGCCGTGGCTGATGAGGCAATTTGTGAGCAACCACTACGCGTGGGTCAACAACTTCGGCAAGACCCAGCGACTGCGCCTGGGCGGCACGCTGGATTTCCCGCTGACGTGGACACGCGTGGGCGTACACTACGAGACGATGAAAGGATTGCTATACTTCGGCAACGACGCCCTGCCGGCCCAAAGCGGCAAGGCCATCCACGTGCTCGCGCTCGACATCCGACAGGACTTGCATTGGCGCGCGCTGAACTGGGAAAACACCATCGCCGTGCAGACCAGCAGCGATGAGGATGTGCTGCCACTGCCCAAGTTCGCAATCCGTAGCAACCTTTACGCCAAGTTCAAGGTGGCACGCGTGCTCACGGTGCAGATGGGCGTTGACGCCAACTATTACACGGCCTACAACGCGCCGGCCTACAACCCGGCCACGATGACGTTCTATAACCAAAATGAGGTGAAATGCGGCGACTTCCTGATGTTCAATATCTACGCCAACTTCCGCCTAAAACTCGCACGCTTCTTTATCAGTTACCAGCACTTTAACCAAAAGTGGATGGGTGCCAAACACTTCTTCGCGCTCCCCCACTACCCGCTCAACCCCAGCCGCTTCCAAATCGGCGTGGGCGTGGCCTTCGCCAACTGATTTCTCTCGAAAATTCCCGAAAAAATTATATCCAACCTCTCGTCTATTTTCGTCTATTTTCGTCTATTTACGTCTATTTTTATCTTTTTATCTCCCGTGAATTAACGTGAATTATCGTGAACCTTAATTCCGCAACTCAATATTTATCTCTCAAAAATTCACGAAAATTTCCGAAAAAATATTATATCTCGTAAATTTTCGTAAATCCACGTAAATTTAACCTCTTGTTCTCTAAAATGCTCTTGTTCTCTTGTTTAAATGAAATATTTACGATAATTTACGTAAATTTACGAGAGATTTATATTCGGGAATTCACGTTGTTATTGACGGAAATTGACGCGAACCTGCTTTAGAAACTTGAGTATTTTATCTTGTGGGCACTACAGGCGGAATGCGATGGGCAGGATGACGCGCACGGGGACCTTTTGGCCGGCGACGCGGCCCGGCGTCCAACGCGGCATCTCGGCGATGACGCGCATCGCCTCGCGGTTCAGACTCTCGTCGCATGCGCCACGAACGAGTTCAACGTTACTCACGCGGCCGTCCACACCAACAATGAAACTGCACAACACGCGACCCTGAATCTTCTTTTGATAAGCGTGGTAGGGATACTCGCGTGTCTCGTTAACATAGTTTGTCAAGCCACACTCTCCACCCGGAAACTTGGGTTGCTCATCAACCATGTCAAAGTCATAGACAACATCATAGGACGACTGCTGACGCGGCGACAACGGATTAACAGTGCCTACACGACGCACCTGCGCCATCAGCGACACAGCACCGAGCAAAGCAAGTGCGACAAGCAGAATTTTTTTATTGCGAAAGAATGATGACATAGTTGTTAGTCGAGAAAAAACAAGCATTGACGGGATTTTTGTGCCCATTCACACTGCAAATATAAGGCCAAAAATCGAAATAACAAGAATTTCATCACTATTTTTCGTAATGATTAATAATGTTTTAGGTTTTTTTACATTTTTGTATTACCTTTGCATTCGATTTTCGGCGACCGCAATATACTAACGTTGCCCTCTTAATCGTTATTATTAATAATATTTTAGTGATAGCAACAATAGATTGCAATCAATATGACAACCAACAATATACGCTTCCTGCTTGTTTTGACCGCCGCTACCCTGCTGAGCACCGGCGCTGTGGCGCAGCAAGAGAATAATAACGCGTTCAACTTCTTGAACGTCACGCCCTCGAGCCACGTCTATGCCCTTGGCGGCCATAACGTTGCGCTCATTGACGACGACATCAACCTTGTGGAGCAGAACCCGGCGCTGCTTGGTCCGGAGTTTGACCACCAGGTGGGCTTGGGATACATGCGCTACATTGGCGGCACCAACGTGATGAGCGCGCGCTACGGACAGGGCCTCAGGGAGCATAACGCCATCGGTGGAGCCATACAGTACTATGGCTACGGGTCGCTTACCGAAACCGACGCCACCGGCGCCGTGCTGGGGCAATTCGGCGCACGCGACTTGGCCATCAGCGCCACATATAGCCACGACATCAGCGGCTACTGGCGCGGCGGCGCAACACTCAAGTTTATCTCCTCAAAGTATGCCGAATACTCGTCGGCAGCCCTCGCTGTTGACCTGGGTGTGAGTTACTACAATCCCGACAACGAATTCTCGGTCGGTCTGGTAATCAAAAACCTGGGAGGACAACTGAAAAAGTTTGCTGACCGCAGCGACAAACTGCCATGGGACATCCAAGTGGGTTTCTCAAAAATGCTAAAGTCGTTCCCGCTGCGCTTTGGCGTCACCGCCTACGGCCTGCGCTACTGGCACTTGCCCTACTACTCGCCGGCCGACAAAAACAACACGTCGAGCGAACTCAAGGAGCACGACAGTTTTGGCAGCAACCTGCTGCGCCACTTGGTGTTTGCCGTCGAAGTGTTACCCACCCAGAGCACCTATATCGGCATCGGATACAACTACCGCACCCGCACCGACATGAGCACCTATAAGCGCTCGATTCTCTCCGGCTTCAGCATCGGCGGCGGTATCAAGGTGAAGGCATTTGGCATCGGTATCGCCTTTGCCCAACCACACACCGGCGCCAACACCTTCATGTTCAACCTCACAACCAACATCGGCGAACTGATGCACTGACATATCCGAAAATATATCTCCCGTGAATTTTCGTGAACTTTCGTAAAAATTTTTTACGGATATTCACGGAAATTCACGGGAGACTCTTTTCCTGAAATTCAAGATGAATCAGTGGTCGTGACCGCAGTCGCAGTGGTCGTGATCGCAGTCGCAGTGGTCGTGGCCGCAGTGGTCATGGTCGTGGTCGCAGCCGCAACCGCAGTGGTGATGCTTGGGAGCCAACTCCTCCGGAGTGGCGTCGCGCACGAGCAGCACCTTGCCCACATACTTCACCGTCTCGCCGGCCAACTCATGATTGAAGTCGAGTTTCACCAACTCATCGCCAATCTCAAGCACAACACCTTCCATCACATAGCCCTCTTGGGTGCGCATCGGCACATGGGCTCCCACCTTGACGTGCTCATCGTCAAACTCGCCATCAACCTCAAATGCCTCACGCGGCAACTCAATCACCATCTCGTCATCGTAGTCGCCAAAGGCATCCTTAGGCTCAAGGGTAAATTCAAACTCATCACCTTGCGTCTTGCCGTTGAGGCCATTGATAAAGCCCTGTATCATGCCATCGTCCATGCCGAACACAAAGCGGTCAGGCTCTTTGTCGGTGAACTTAAACACGCTGGCGTCGCCACGGTCGGTGACGACAAAAATCTCGTAGGCAATCTCGACATACTTGCCGACGCCAATCTTCTGATTATTCTCCATCTTAGTCGTTAGTTATTAGTCGTTAGTAATTAGTCGTTAGTTGTGTCACGCGCTCGGCCACTTGATTCATCAGCCAACGCGGTGTGCTGGTGGCACCGCAGATGCCGATACTCTTCTTACCCTCAAACCATGCCGGGTCAATCCCGGTCTCGTTGCTGATCAGATAAGTTTGCGGATTAGCGGCGAGACATTCGCCGTAAAGGATACGGCCGTTGCTGCTCTTGCTGCCGCTGACGAAGAGAATCATATCGTGGCGACGCGCAAACTCGCGAATCTGCGGAATACGGTTGGCCACCGAGCGGCAAATGGTGTCGTAACTGGTGAAGCGCACTCCGGGCGCCACCCTGCGACCGATCTCCTCAACGATATGTTTAAATCCCTGTAGAGACTTGGTCGTTTGGGAATAGAGGAAAATGTCGCGGTTATAGTCTATCTTGTCAAGTTCATCGGCACTCTCGATAACAATGGCATGGCCGTCGGTCTGCCCCTCAAGGCCGAGCACCTCGGCATGGCCGCGCTTGCCGTAGATGACGATTTGCGGCTCGCGTCCGCCGTCGGCCGTGGCGGCTTCCCGCGTGGCGCGGATACGCTGCTGGAGTTTGAGCACAACGGGGCAAGTGGCGTCAATCACCTCGATTCCGTTGCGACGGGCGAGTTCATAGGTGGCCGGCGGCTCACCGTGGGCGCGCAGCAATACCTTCACGCCGTGCAGCGTGGCCATCTGCTCATGGCTGATGGTCTGCAGGCCGCGCTGCTCAAGGCGGCGCACCTCGTCGGCGTTGTGGACGATGTCGCCCAGGCAGTAGAGACGGCCGCTCGTGTTGAGTTGCTCCTCGGCCTTGCTGATGGCGCGCGTCACGCCAAAGCAGAAGCCCGACCCGCTATCAATCTCGATCGTCATAGTCGCTGATTAATTTCAAACACTAATTACCATTAATTATCCATGAATTTTAGACAGTAGAACAAGAGATTTTATTCTCATAAATAATTAATGGATAATTTATGAATAATTTGTGGAAATTTATGTTTAAAAATCTTGTTGCGTAAAATGTGAGTTTTAGAGGCTACGGTTGATGGCCTCGCGGGCACGGGCCAGCAGCCACGCGTTCTGCTCATCGATGGTCAGGTGGCTATTGTCGAGCACAAGGGCATCGGGAGCCTGACGCAAGGGGCTCTCCTCGCGAGTGGTGTCGATGCGGTCGCGCTCGGTGACGTTGGCCAGCACCTCGTCGAAAGTTGTCGTCGTGTCTCCCTTGGCGCGCAACTCGTCGTATCGCCGTCGCGCGCGCACTTCGGCGCTGGCGGTGACAAACACCTTGAGTTCGGCATCGGGCAGCACCACGGTGCCGATGTCGCGGCCGTCCATCACGATGCCGCCATCACGCCCCATAGCCTGCTGCAGAGCCACCAAATGGCGCCGCACAGCGCCGATGGCGGCCACTGCGCTCACGCAGGAACTCACCTCCATACCGCGAATCTCTCCCTCGACATTCTCGCCGTTGAGATAGGTCTCGTTGCGGCCATCATCACTTGGGGCAAAAGTTATTGATACCTGCGGCAATGCGGCGATGAGAGCCTCTTGATCGACACATCCATCGCTAATCATGCCATTGCGCAGGCCATAAAGGGTAACGGCGCGGTACATCGCGCCTGTGTCAACATAACCGTAGCCCAATTCTTTGGCAAGCCACTTAGCCATCGTACTCTTGCCGGTGCTGGAATATCCGTCCAGCGCGATTGATATTTTTTTCATTATTGATACTTGGGAGAAGGACCGTATTCGTTGTTACCCGGTTCGCTATCGATGAGGTTAAAGATGAGCAATATCAGCCCGAAGACGATATAACCCAGCGAGGAGGTTACGAGGACAGACATCGCTGTGCCGTGGGTCTTGAGCAAACCGGTGGTGACGCTTTGCGCGAGGCTATGGTCGAATGGGTTGGCGGCAAGTTGCCATATAACATCGCCTAGGGCGATGATCGAGCCATACATACCGATGTTGGCGACCAGAAACAGCCAGGCCAGCATCGAACCGCGACCGGTGTCGTGCAGGCGACGAACCTGCACGGCCATCATCGGCACCGTCAGCGCGGCCAGCACGGCAATCTGCGCGCCGGCGGCGACCTTGAGGCCAAAGGCGGCCTGCGCCACCATCGCCACAATCTGTGAAACGACATAATAGAAACCGGTGAACCACCAGAACTCCGAGCGGCGGCTACGGCCGGCGTAGTCACCGGGCGTGGTGAGCACCTTCTTGACGGCAGTCACCACGTCCATGGGCGGCTGCGGGCGGCGCGGCTCGTTAAACACCGGCGGTTGCTCTTGCAAACGATACTCTTCCATAGTTAATCCTTAATTCCGCAGCACTATAATTTAACAAACTTTATAACATCCTGAGGAACAAAAAGTTCCTCAGGATTTTGTCATGTCAGAGATTTCACCTAATTTAGTGCTGCAAAAACAACCAAACAAAAACTCTGAACGACATGGCAAAGGTACAACTAAAATCCGACACAATCAACCCTTTCGGGGGACTTTTTTCAATTTTCAGTCAATTTGACCGCAGCGGGCTGCGCTCAGTCATCGACAAGCACCTCG